>JBNMKZ010000061.1:0-15549 GCA_050874585.1 Verrucomicrobiota bacterium
CGTAGAACGGAACGCTTCTACACGTAGAACAAATCGATTCTACACGAAGAAAAAACCAAGTCTCCGTGTAGAAGGAAAACCGTTCTCCGTGTAGACTTCGCCGCGATGCGGACAAAAAAAGAGCGGGCGGGGCATTGCCCCGCCCGCCGTTTGGCGCGGTCACAACCGCCGCACCGGCATGTGTCGCCTGCGTCTTAGGCCGCCGGCACGGCCGTGCGGCCCGCGCCGTGGACGGCACCGTCTTCCACGCCCGGGCGCGTGCGGAGCGTCAAATCAAGCTCCGCGCCTGCGCGCGTCTCCCCGAGCGCGGACAGGAAGGCGAACGCGGCGAAGGCGCAAGTGGAACTTGTGAGCGGTGGCGCCTTCCCGTCCGCACGCGGGGAGGCCTCCCCCCGGGTCTCCGGGGGCGTCCTCGGCTGTGACGGTGCACGCGTCGGCACCCCCCTTCCGCGGCGGTGTGGTTGGCGAGACGTGTTCCGGCGGCCGACGGACCGAAATCCGCCGCGCACCCCATCTGATGTTCCGACTTAAAAGTCATTTCTGATCCTCCTCTACGGATTCTCCTGTCCCCGCACGACCCATGGGCACGCACCCAACGACGGGCGCACGGGGGTGTCGGCATCAATTACGACCCTCGCAGCGACTCATAAAATCAACTGCTGACGAGGCGGCCTCACCATGATTTCGAGTGGAGGCTCACTCCTGTCGACGCTCGTAATTGTACCAAATCCCCGTCCGTTTTGCAAGGGGGTCGCCGCCGTCGCCGCTCGCCGCTCGCCCGAGAGAAGTGACCAGTAGAATATCAGGCGGTAATGCCGAGAAGATCCTTCAGCGCGGCAATTTGCGCACCCTCACCAATCGCAACCAGCACATCACCCACGCGGAAATCGACATCCGGGCCAATGTTCCGAATCACTTGTCCGTCACGCTCGATGGAAACGATTGTCGCGCCCGTCTTGGCTCGGATGTTGAGCGTCACGACCGTTCCGCCGATAGCCGGAGAGGAAATGTCAAGCGGCAGACGATGGAGCGTATTCGCCGGCACCGTTAGCGTCAGCATATCACCAATCTTGGTCAGTCGCTCGTCGGCATCAAGAGCCTCGTTGAAGCGCGTCGCCGCACGCTGGCCCGCCTTGAGGAAGAACCGCCAACCGAAGACCGCCGCAAAGAGAAGCAGGACGACAATCGCCGCCTTTGCCCACGGCTCCGCCGGCGCGAGGTTGACATTGATCATCGTCGTCTCAATGAAGAAAAGCCCAATGACGGCCCCAAGAACGACAAGCAGAATGACGCGGCGTACGGCCTGCTGCCATGTCTCCTCCCCGACGACAAGGACCTGTCCAATCCGCTCTCCAAGCCGTCGAGCGATTCGCACGACGGGTGCGAGCATTCCAACGATGATGATGTTCGCGCCAAGGCAGAAGAAGAAACGCTTGTGCGCGTCAAAGAAGTCGGAGAAATTCGACCAGTCCCGTCCATTCAACAGCGAGAACGCAACGGCAATTGCGAACACAAGAACGGCAATCACCCCGAGTTCAATCACCCCGTTGCGGATTTCACGGTGCGCCGAGTCGGCCTTGGTCGTGCCATGGTACTTCGCCACAAGGCCGCGGTATGTCTCCATCCGCCGCGCAAGTCCACCGGGGATATGATTCTCAACCCATGTACCAACGGGCTCGGACCATTTCAGCATCAGCGGATTCAGAAGCGTTGTCAGGAGTGAGACCGAAACGACAATGTCGTACATGGGGCACGACTTATCCCCCGTTGTCCCCACATAGAGAATGGCCACCATGAAGGCGAACTCGCCAATCTGCGAGAGCCCCATACCCATCTGCACCGAGGTCTTGACCGTCTCGCCCGAAATCAAGGCACCAAGCGAACAGTTCAGGAACTTTCCAGCCACGACAACGCCCGAGAGGAGGAGAATTGACGGCAGGTGTTCCCAGCAGGATGCCGGGTTCACCAAAAGGCCAATCGACACGAAGAAGACGGCCGCAAACATCGAGCGGAGCGGAGCGACCAAGGCGAGAATCCGATGACGAATCTCACTCGTCGAGGCAACCACGCCAATCAGAAAGGCTCCAAGTGCCAAGGAGAACTCGAACTTGAAGGCCACCCATGAAATGAAGAAGCAACAGCCCAGCACCGTCAGGACCAGCGCCTCGTCATCCCGCGTACGGGAAACGGACGACAACAAACGAGGCACAAGGATAAAACCAAAGACTATGACGGCGAGGAAGAAGACGAACAGTCCGCCCAGCGAGAACGCGGCAGAACCAAGCGACATGTGCCCGCCATTGGCAACGCCCGTAATCAGCGCGATAATGCCCACGCAGATAATGTCCTCACAAACCGACGTGCCGATTGCATACTTGACGAAGGGACGGTTCGACCATTTCATCTCGTCGATAATCTTGGCAAGCATCGTCGTCGCCGAATCGCAGATGGCCGCGCCAAGGAACAGCGAGGGAACGCTCCCCCACCCGAAGCATGTCCGCCCGATCGTATAGCCAATCCAGGTCATGACAACCGTATCCAGCAATGCCACCGGGAGCGTCACATTCTTGATTCGCTTCAACTCCGACGTCGAAAACCCCAGTCCCAGCGTGAACATGAGGAAGACGACGCCCAACTGGCCAATCGTGTTGACGGATTGCGCATCGGCCAGGAAGCTGCCGCCCCACGTGTGCGCACTCATGATGACACCCGCAAAGATGTAACCAAGGACCTTTGGCCAGCGAAGCTTGGCAAAGACGACCGAGACAAGTCCAGCCACCGACATCAGCATGGCCAAGTCCTGGAAGAATGCGCTCTCGTTCATTTCAAGATCAGACAGTTGTCGTTAGGTTAGCCCACCCACAAGAGTTGGCTGAACTGCGGTCTCAGTAACCGCAGTTCATGATTTCCTTCTCATAGCCAAATGTCGCGGCAATGAGCGCAGCACGAATCCACATTCCATTGCGCATCTGCCGCCAGTACATGGCACGCGGGTCGTGGTCGCAGCAGGTCGCAATCTCGTCACGACGCGGCAACGGATGCATGATGATGCCATCCTTCTTGAGAAGGGCCAGTTCATCCGCACCGAACTTGAAGCGCGACGTGTCAATTTTGGCGGAAGCCCCCTTCGCAGAATCCCACTCATCCTGAATGCGCGTCATGTAGACCGCATCGGAGATCTTGACCGCCTCCTGCAGGTTATCCGTCACCTCAAAGTCAACGCCCTTCTTCGCCAGAACCATCACGACATCCGCCGGAACCTGCAATTCCTGTGGGGCCACGAAAATCTGCCGCACGTTCTTGAAGTTCGTAAGCAAATAACTCAGCGAGCGAACCGTCCGCCCACGCATCAGGTCACCGCAGAAGGTGACGGTACGTCCGTCGATGCCGCCCTTATCCTCAAAGGAGCGAATCAACGTGTAGATGTCGAGCAGGGCCTGCGTCGGGTGCTGATCCTTGCCCGAACCCGCATTGAGGATTGGAATCGGGCGCGATGAATTCGAAAGCTCCCACGCCATACGCTCGGCAAGCCCCCGCTCGGGACTGCGCATGATAATCATGTCAAAATAGGAGCTGAACGTACGGATGGAGTCCTCGTGCGACTCGCCCTTGAACTCAGAGGAGGTTGCCGCATCCCGCACGGACCCCGTCGTCAAGCCCAAAATCTGGCAGGCCGCCAAATGGGAGAGGAATGTCCGCGAGCTCGGCTGCGAAAAATAAAGCATCGCCCGCTTGTGCGCCAGAACGCTCTTCAGGTAAAGAGCCCCTTCGCGAGACTTGTTGATGAAGCGAATGCGGTTTGCCAGGGCACACAGCCGTTCCAAAAGGCCGCGGTCAAATTGCTGGGCGAACAGCGTGTGGTAGGGCAACCCGTCCCCTTCCGTGCGCTCAAGATAGGGTGTCTTTTCGATTAAAGGGAGATTTTCGAAGTCTTCCCAGCTAATTTCAGTCAATTTTGCCATAACTACCTCGAATCAAACAATACCTTTTGTTGCCGCACATTATACCATAATCGGCTTTCACAAGTGACTCCCAAACGAGAAAACTTGCGCGCTTGCGACATCTGCCCGGGCGGAATGCCCTCTGCAACAAAAATGCCCCGAGGTAATCCCCTCGGAGCATTCAGTTGTTGGTCTTGCGTTCATCAGTGTCACGCTCATCAGGCTGAGAGGCTTGCGTGATACTCCTGCAAGGTACAGACGGCGACCTCGCCAAGTGACCCATTTTCAGCAAGTCCCGCAACGGCCGCCCGGAATCCAGCCAGCGTCGTCGTCAGAGGAACGCCGCTCGCAATCGCGGCAGAACGGAGTCTGACATTGTCTTCCGTCGCCTCCCGTCCATACTCCGCCGTGCTGACAATCCACTGGACGGCGTGAGCCTTCAGCAAGTCCACCGCATTCGGCCGACCCCGCGAGACACGGAAGATCGCCTTGCTCGGAATGCCGCGCTCCCAGAGTTTCGTCGACGTGCCGCGTGTCGCGTAAATGCCATAGCCGAGCCGGACGAGTTCTGCCGCGAGTGCCACGCCCTCCTCCTTATCCTCGTCCCGAAGGGACAGGAAAATCTCACCACCTTTCGGCAAGGGGCTGCCAGCCGCAATCTGGCTCTTGAAGTAGGCGAGCTCGGGATCGATGTCAATCGACATCACCTCACCCGTCGACTTCATTTCCGGCGAAAGTGAGATGCGTGCTCCGGGGAACTTCACAAATGGGAAGACCGCCTCCTTAACACAGGCGTAGGGCAACTTGACCTCCGTCGTAAAGCCAATGTCCTTCAGCTTTTCGCCAACCATGCACCGTGCGGCATAACCAGCCAGCGGAACGCCAATCGCCTTCGAAACGAACGGAACCGTCCGAGAAGCGCGTGGATTCACCTCAATCATCCAAAGTTCGTCGTCCTTCACGGCCAACTGAAGGTTCATCAGCCCAATGACATGCAGCCGCTTGGCGAAAATGTGTGCATAGCGCTTCACCTCGGCCAGGGTTTCTGGCTTCAGGTGACGCGGCGGGGTCATGGCCGCCGCATCGCCCGAATGGCACCCCGCCGCTTCGATGTGCTCCAGCACGGCACCGACGACCGTCGTCTCGCCATCGGAAATGCAGTCCACGTCAAGCTCAATGGCATTCTCAAGGAACTTGTCAATCAGGATGGGCTTGCCTTCGGAAGCCTCCACCGCTTCCGCCACGTACTCGTCCAGTTCCGACTCGGCGTAGACAATCGCCATGCCGCGTCCACCCAGCACGAAACTCGGGCGAACAAGGACGGGATAACCAATCTCGCGGGCGATTCGCCGCGCATCATCGACCGAATGGGCGATGCCGCTGGCCGGTTGCTTCATGCCAACCTCATTGACGAGCGCACGGAAGAAGTCCCGATCCTCCGCCAAATCAATGTCCTCCGGCGACGTGCCGACGACATTCGCCCCGGCGGCCTTCAGGCGTGCGGCAAGGTTGAGCGGCGTCTGCCCACCGTACTGAACAATCACCCCGCTACAAGCCTCCCGCTCGTAAATCTCCATCACATCCTCAAAGGTGAGCGGCTCGAAGTAGAGCCGATCTGAGGTATCGTAATCGGTCGAAACGGTCTCGGGATTGGAATTGACCATGACGACCTCATAGCCGCGCTCCCGCAGGGCGAAAGCCGCATGACAGCAGCACCAATCGAACTCAATGCCCTGCCCAATGCGGTTCGGTCCACCACCCAAGACCATGATGCGAGGTTTCGTCCCCTTTTTCGAAGCAGGCCGAACCGCATCCTCCCACCCATACGTTCCATAATAATAGGGCGTACGGGCCTCAAACTCGCCGGCGCAGGTGTCGACGGCACCGTAGGTCGGATGCAGGCCGAGCGTCTGCCGCTGGGCGCGAACGGAGGATTCCTCCACACCCAAAGCCGCCGCAATGTCCTTATCCGAAAATCCCATGACCTTCGCCTGACGAAGGATATCCGCCGGAAGCCCCTCGCCCTGAGCCTTGGCGGCAAATGTGACAAGGTAGTCCCGAAAGGCGTCAATCTCCGCCAGTTCACGGCGGAACCACGGGTCATAACTCGACGCGTCATGATAGCGCAAGGGCGCCTCCAATGAGCGGACGGCTTTCTGGTAGGCCTCCTTAAACGTACGCCCAATGGCCATCACCTCGCCCACGGCCTTCATCTGCGTTCCAAGACGCGTATCCGCACCCGGGAACTTTTCGAATGCAAAGCGCGGTATCTTAACAACGACATAGTCGAGTGCCGGCTCAAAGCAGGCTGGCGTCGTCCCCGTGATGTCGTTCTTAATCTCATCAAGCGTGTAGCCGACGGCCAGCAACGCGGCAAGCTTGGCAATCGGGAAGCCCGTCGCCTTCGACGCGAGAGCGGACGAACGGGAGACGCGTGGGTTCATCTCAATGATGATGCGCCGCCCCGTCTTCGGATTCACCGCCCACTGGACATTCGAACCGCCCGTCTCAATGCCAATCTTCTCAAGGACGCGAATGGAGTCATCGCGCATCGCCTGGTACTCACGATCCGTCAGCGTCAGAATCGGGGCCACCGTGATGGAATCGCCCGTATGCACGCCCATCGGATCCATATTCTCAATCGAGCAGACGATGACGGCGTTCCCCACGCGATCGCGCATCACCTCCATCTCGTATTCCTTCCAGCCAATCAGCGACTCCTCAATCAGCACCTCGTGATTGAGCGAAGCCTCAAGCCCCCCCGTCACAATCGAGCGGAACTCCGCCGCGTCGTGGGCAATGCCGCCGCCCGTACCGCCCAGCGTAAAGCCGGGGCGCACAATCAGCGGCCATGTGCCAATCGTCCGGGCGACAGCCTCGGCCTCGGCGAGCGAGTGGGCACTGCCAGACTGGGGCATATCCAGCCCGAGTTCACGCATCGCCTCCTTGAACTCCTCGCGATCCTCCGCTCGCTCAATTGCCTCGTCCTGTGCGCCGATAAGTTCAACATGATAACGCTTCAGGACGCCCGTCTTCGCAAGTTCCATGGCCAGGTTCAGTGCCGTCTGCCCGCCCAGGGTCGGAAGTACGGCATCGGGACGCTCGCGGCGAATCACCTCATGAAGCACATCAACCGTCAATGGCTCAATGTAGGTTCGATCCGCCCTCTCGGGGTCGGTCATGACCGTCGCCGGATTCGAGTTCACGAGAATGACCTCGTATCCCTCCTTCTTGAGGACCTTGACCGCCTGAACGCCGGAGTAGTCAAATTCACATCCCTGTCCAATGACAATTGGACCCGCACCGATAATCAGAATCTTTCGAATGTCCGTCCGCTTCATATCAAAGGTAGAATAGCATATTCCATGCCAAATCCACGGCAACGCCTGCAACAACCGCGCATTCTCTTGTCTTCTTTACAAGTGCCGTAAGCCGGATCTCCGCATTTTACATCTTGTGTCCATTCCCGCTCGGAAGCCGCTTTCCCATCCAGACCATGGAATAGAGCCGACCGAACTTGTCCGCACAATCCGTAAAGCGCCCCACCTCTCGAAATCCAAGTCTCTCATGGAAGTGGACGCTATCAAGGGTCAAGTAGGGGTCGTCGCTTCCATTCGGATAGGCGATACAGGCATAGAGATTGGTTATGCCCATTCGCGCCAAACGCTCTTCAAGTGCCGCGTAAAGCGCACGACCGACACCGCCGCGATGACAGCCCTCCCTCACATAGATTGAGAGCTCGACCGAACGGTCATAAGCGCGGCGACTCTTAAAGGTGCCAGCATAGGCATAGCCGACGATTCGCCCGTTTCGCCGCGCCACAAGCCACGGATAGCGTGCCGTAACGCGGCGGATGCGCGAAGCAAAGTCGTCCACCGTCGGCACGTCATACTCAAACGAAATGGCCGTCTTGGCAACATAAGGCGCATAAATGGCCAGCAGTTCCTCGGCCATCCCGACCGTCGCCTCCTCAACGACAAGCTTCGCCTCAAGGGACATTGCGATAACCTTTCGCGCGGCGACGCGCCTTTCATTAGTGCCGCGCACAGGCGGTGAAAGTCCTCGCCAAGCGCATGGAGAAGCGCATCGGGCGGTTAATCGCCCATCCGCAGGCATTCAGAATGGCCCCCAGATCCCGACGGCGCAGTTTGAACCAAGTCAGAATGACGCTTGGCACCGAAACGACCGCGATGACGGCGGCGATTGCAACGAGAACCTGCCACCAGACCATCGTCGAGACCGCCGCCATGATGCTGGCGCAAGCCGCACCGACCATGCCAATGCCAATGCCAATCGCCGCGACCGAACTGGCCATAGCCGCACCACCGGCTTGCGGATTCGTCGTCACCGGCGTGACATTCTGCATCGACTCCGCCTGCTTATCGCCCAGGAACTTCTTCACAGCCTTGGCCACGCCCTCGCCCAGTTTCCGCCAGGGCGCCCAAAACGCCTCAACAAGTGAGACCTGGCTTTCGACCATACGCGTCACAACGGCCTCCCAGTCCTTGCCGTCGCGATCGTAGAAGACGCCGTTCCGACCGACATAAAGGCCGCCGACAGTTCCCGCCGTCACAACCGCACAAACCAACCGCTCGACCTTTTCGGCTGGACGCGTCAACTTCAGGTAGAGAACGCAGCACTTGGACTTCTCGGCCAGCGCGGCATGTGCCGCCTCACCCGCCACATGGAAGCAAAGGCGCAGTTCCTTCGCGTCAATCCGAAGCGTTCCCGTCTGGTAAATCGCAAGGTCGTCCAACGAATAGAGCCGCCGCATGTTGACATAGTTCTCAAGGAACTCAAGCAGGTGCAGCCGATAGCGGCACTCCCGCTCCTCGTCATCCAAGACGGACTTCGCCGCCGCCGAAACAACCGGCTTGGATGCAATCCAGGCACGGTACGGCGCAAAGGTGGACTTAATCTTCTTCCAGTCCAACCGCGCCAGGGTCGTCCGTTCGCCGAGAATCGGCTTCACGCACTTCTCAGCGAAGTCAAGTATCGCCTCAAGGTACTTCGGGTTAAGGTGATCGACCAGCGGCAGGACTCTGTCCGGCTCATCGGTGACGAGCGGCATATCCTCCGGCGGCGTGAAGAAGCCGTCTATTGTCTTCTCAACAGCCGCAAGCGCAGCGTCGGCCGCCGCCGTCTGTTCGCCCAAAACGGCAACCGTCGGATCCTTGCCCTTCTCCTCCCATGCGGCGAGCGCCTTCAAATCTTCCGCGGACGGCTTCTTCCCGGCCAAGTCGGCCTGTCGGGCGAGCACCTCGCTCAACTTCTTCGCATCTGCTTCCGTCGGATGGAAGACGTCGTCGAGATTGACATTCCGGGACTTCAGAAAGTCAATGGCCGCAAGGACCTCCGCCGTGCGGATTCGTCCGTCCCCGTCCGTATCCATCAGTTCCAGCATCCGACGATCAAAGCGAACGCCTTCCGTCGGCATCGAAATCGCCATCCAGCGCTTCTTATCCAAATCTGCCAAGTGCACGAGATCCTCACCCGACCTCAGCTTCACCTGACGCATCAAGCCCGTTCCAAACCACTGCCATTTGAATTTCGTTGCCATACCCTCATTCTCCATTCAGTTCTTTCGCATCACTTTCCACTGCGAATAAAATCGCGGCCCGCCTCAATCGCCTTGACATTCAGGTCAAAGAGATCCGCTTTGCGCGCCGAAATGACATGCTTCAGAGCCGGTGCCATGCTCTCCCATTTCACGCACTGCGTACGCTCGACGATTGCGCCGAGAATCACCATATTGGCGAGTGCCGTCGCCTTCATTTCGGTGGCCATGGCCGTTGCCGGGATGTAGACGACCTCGACATCCGTCCGCGTGACCTTGCGTGTGATGAGCGAGGAGTCGACAAAGATAAGCCCTCCGGGAGCAACCTCGGGTTCATACTTGTCAAGTGACGGCGTGTTCATCACCATGAGCACATTCGGGTGTGCGATGATTGGCGAGCCAATCGGGGCATCGCCAAGAATCACGCTGCAATTGCACGTTCCGCCGCGCATCTCCGGCCCATAGGACGGCAACCAGCTCAACTCCCGTCCCTCAATCAGCCCCGCGTAGGCAAGGACCTTTCCCGAAAAGAGAAGGCCCTGCCCGCCAAAGCCGGCCATAATCACTTCCTTCTGCTCCATGGTCAGTCCTCCTTGTCCTTAAAGACACCGAGCGGATAGACCGGTATCATCTTCTCGTCAATCCACTTGAGCGCCTTCTCCGGCGTCAGCCCCCAGTTCGTCGGGCAGCTCGACAGAACCTCAACAAGCGAAAAGCCCTTACCCTCGACCTGGTTCCGAAAAGCCTTCAGGATTGCCTTCTTCGCCGTCCGAACATGTGCCACGCTGTTCACGGTCACACGCGCCAGATAGGCGGGCGCGTCCAGGGAGGCAAGGAGTTCGCAAATGCGAATCGGCAGCCCCTGGGTCTTCGGGTCACGCCCGTAAGGCGATGTCTGCGTCACCTGCCCAATCAGGGATGTCGGTGCCATTTGCCCGCCCGTCATGCCATAGATGGCGTTGTTGATGAAGATAATCGTGATGTTCTCGCCGCGGCAGGCCGCACTGACCGTCTCGCAGAGTCCGATGGACGCCAAGTCCCCGTCCCCCTGGTAGGTGAAGACGATGCGATTGGGCATCGAACGCTTTACGCCCGTCGCCACCGCCGGCGCACGGCCATGGGCGGCCTCAATCATGTCACACGCAAAATAGTCGTAGGCCATGACCGAACAGCCGACCGGCGCAATGCCAATCGTACGCCCCTCAATCCCCAGCTCATCAATCGCCTCGGCAACCAGCCTGTGAACGATGCCGTGCGTACAGCCGGGACAGTAGTGGAATGTCGCATCCGTCAGCGACTTCGGCTTCTGAAATACGATTGCCATCTTAGCACCTCCTTCCATTCAAGTTCTCAATCGCCGCCAGCACCTCATCCGTCGATGGAATCATTCCGCCGACGCGGTTGCAGAGCGAAACCGGACGCGAACAGCCAATGGCAAGACGCACGTCTTCAATCATCTGCCCCATGTTCAGTTCCACGCACAAGAAGTTCTTCACCTTTTCCGCCGCCTTTGCCAGGGGAACGCTCGGGAACGGATAAAGCGTAATCGGGCGAATCATACCAACCCGAATGCCGCGCTTACGCGCCTCCACAATCGCGTTCTTCGAGACACGAGCGGTGATGCCCGTCGAAACGATGCAGATGTCGGCGTCGTCCATCAGGTAGCTCTCCCACATCGGCTCTTCCGCGACCAGTCGCTCATAGCGCTTGAAGCGCTCAAGGTTCGTCCGCTCAAGGTCCGTTGGCTTGAGGTAGAGGGAGGTAATCACGTTGTGCGGACGCTTCATCTCGGTCCCCGTTGTCGCCCATGACGGGACGGCAGGCGAATCCTCGCACGGTTCGGGCAGGACGACGGGCTCCATCATCTGTCCCATCGTACCGTCCGCCAGCAGCATGGCCGGCATACGGTATTTCTCGGCCAACTCAAACGCCTTTCGCGTCAAATCGGCCATCTCCTGAACACTGGCCGGAGCAAGGACGATGACATGAAAGTCACCATGTCCCGGACCACGGGTGGCGAGAAAGTAGTCCGCCTGCGAAGGCTGGATGCCGCCAAGTCCCGGACCGCCGCGCTGCACATTCACAATCAGCGCCGGCAAGTCGGAACCCGCGAGATAAGAAATGCCCTCCGTTTTGAGCGAAATGCCCGGCGACGAGGAACTCGTCATCACGCGCCGACCCGTGGAAGCCGTCCCATAGACCATGTTGATCGCGGCGATTTCACTCTCGGCCTGAAGGAACGTCCCGCCAATCTTCGGCATCCGCTTGGCCATGTAGGCGGCGATTTCCGTCTGCGGCGTAATGGGATAGCCGTAGTAGTGGCGGCAACCGGCACGAATGGCCGATTCTGCAATCGCCTCATTACCCTTCATCAGGACTTTCTCACTCATAACATCCCCTTCCTTAGCGTTCCACGGTAATCACGCAATCCGGGCACATCAGCGCACAGCACATACAACCCGCGCACGCCTCCGGATTCGTCAGTTCAACGGGCGCATGGCCCTTTCGGTTCAGCCGCGTCTTCGAAATCGCAAGTATCTTTTTCGGACAGGCCTGGACGCAGAGTCCGCAGCCCTTGCAAAGGTCTTCCTCAAATGTCAGTTTTGCCATTCGTCACCTCGCTTAGTTGATAGTAAAGTTTCTGAAGCCTAAGGGCGAAGACGTTCTCAACGTCTCCCACCAGGCCTTTTGCCACGTGTGTTTCTGCGCATGTGAAGCGCACGGAAATACCCATCCGACGCGCAATTTCCGACGCGTAATCGACGGAGCGTCGCACATCCTCCGCACGCGTCTCGCACCCAAGATTCGTATTGTTGACGATTCCCGTGAACGGCAGGGCGCACGCGCACTCGATTTCGCGCAGCACATCCACCGTATCGTCCACCGTGCGCGTCAGGGGACGGCTGGCATTCACGACGGCCAGCATCTCGTAGTCCCCCTCCTCCCGAATGTCGGGCACATACCGCCCGAGCGCCAAGGCCCCGCGGTCGTCTCCGCCAACGTCCATGACCACGCGCTCGTCACGCTCGGCGACAAGCGCATAAATCTCCTTCGGCATTGCCGGGAAGTCGACATTCGAGTTGGCGAACTCCGAGACAACAAGCCCAATGCCCTCCGCCGCGAGTTCCGCCGCACTGTCCTTCGTTCGAAAGTAGGGATTGACAATGTCAAGATCCGCCACGGAGACTCGTCCGCCAAGCGACTTCAGGTATCGCGCATAGTTCAGGGCGATATTCGTCTTTCCACTGCCGTAGTGACCGGCAAAAATGGTGATGCGCTTGGGCATTGCGTCAGGTCTCAGAGCAGGTTACGCTGAATCTTGCCACTAATCGTCTTCGGCAATTCATCCCTGAAGACGACGATTCGCGGATACTTGTAGGGCGCGGTGTGCTTCTTGACGTACTCCTGAATCTCCTTCTTCAGGGCCTCGTCGCCCACCTTGCCCTTGACGAGCACGATGGAGGCCTTCACGACCTGCCCGCGCACCTCGTCCGGCGCGGCGGAAACGCCGCACTCAAGGACATAGGGCAACTCCATAATGACATTCTCAATCTCAGCCGGACCAATTCGATAGCCGGACGACTTGATGACATCATCGGCGCGGCCAACATAGTAGTAGTAGCCGTCTTCGTCCTTCCAGGCGAGGTCGCCCGTATGGTACATTCCGCCGCGCCACACGTCCGCCGTCTTCTCCTCGTCCTTGTAGTAGCCGAGGAAAATTCCGGGCTGGTGCTCGTCGCGCGCACGGCGAATCACGATTTCCCCGTGCTCTCCGGGCGGAACGGACTTCCCATTCTCGTCCACAAGATCGATGTTGTAATCGGGAACTGGCTTGCCCATTGAACCTGGACGCAGTTCGTCGCCAATCAGGTTGCCGATGCCCAGCGTCATCTCGGTCTGTCCGAAACCCTCGCAAATCCGAAGCCCCGTCGCCTTCTCGAACTGGATGAACACCTCTGGATTCAACGCCTCGCCTGCCGTCGTCGCGTGGCGGATGGATGTAAGGTCGTACTTCGAGATGTCCTGTTTGATGAGCATGCGGTAGATTGTCGGCGGTGCGCAGAACGTCGTGATGCCGTACTTCGCGAACATGGGCAAAACCTTATCCGCGTCAAAACGCGCAAAATCGTAGACAAAGACCGAACCTTCACAAAGCCACTGACCGTAGAGTTTGCCCCACAGCGCCTTGCCCCAGCCCGTCTCCGAAATCGTGAAATGCAATCCGCCGCGCTCGACGAGATGCCAGTACTTCGCCGTCACATAGTGTCCAAGCGCATACTTATGGCTGTGCAGGGCCATCTTCGGATAGCCCGTCGTACCGGATGTGAAGAACATTACCATCGGGTCGTCACCACACGCCGCATCCGCCGGACGCTCGAACTGACGCGAACAGGCCGGGCACTCATCGTCAAACGGACGCCAGCCTTCGCGCCGACCGTTCACAATGACCTTGATGAGATCGCGTCCAATCTCCTTCATCGCCCGCTCGGCATGAAGGGCCGTCTCGCCGTCGGCCGTGCAGAGAATGGCCTTGACGTCGCCCGCCTGGAAACGGTAGGTGAAGTCGTGGTCCATCAGCTGGTTCGTCGCCGGGATGACGACCGCACCGATTTTGTGCAGTCCAAGAATCGAGAACCAGAACTGGTAGTGACGCTTCAGAACGAGCATCACCTTGTCACCCTTGCCAATTCCAAGCGAGGTGAAGTAGTTCGCCGCCTGGTTCGAAGCCTCCATGATGTCCTTGAACGTGAACCGCCGTTCAGTGAAATCCTCGGACACATGGAGAAGCGCCAGAGCATTGGGGTCGCGCTTGGCGAGATTATCCATGATGTCAAACGCGAAATTGAACTTCTCCGTATCCTTGAATCGAATATGCTGAAGGCATCCATGCTCATCCTCCAGTACGTCAAGGTACTTGGCGACGATGGGGGAACGGCGTTTGCGCGGACGCAAGCCGTCGATTTCCATCGCCTGACGCTGCTCCTCCTCCGTCCCTGCCATAATCATCGCCAGGAATGTGCAGTCCGTGCCGCCGACGGCAATCATCCCATGCGGCGTAGAAGACTTGTAGAAAATGCTGTCGCCCTCATTTAGCGTCTCGACGTGCTCGCCAATACGCACCTTCAGGGACCCCTTCAGAACCAAATCAAACTCCTGCCCGGCGTGCGTCGTCGTATGGATTGGCGCATCCTGCAGTTTTTCCTCGTAGTTGTAGGTAACGTAATAGGGCGTTGCCAGGCGATTGCGGAACATCGCGGCGAGGTTCTGAATCGTGATGCCATCCTCCTTGGCCGTGATGGTCCCCATGCCCTTGCGCGTCACCATGTAGTTCGAGAGTTTCGTGCTGTGCCCCTCAAGAAGGGCCGTGATGTCCACGCCGAACGCAATCGCGCACTTGTGCAGGAATGTGAAGGACGGGTCCTCCACCCCCGTCTCCACCGCCGCATAGCGACGCACGGAAACATTGGTCAAGCGCGCCATTTTCTCAATGGTATAGCCGACAATTTCGCGCATTTCACGAATGCGCGCCGCCATTTCACTGAGTTTTTTAGCCGCCGTCATTGATTCCATCACGATTCCTTCGTTCATATACCTCTATCTTCCTATCCTCACCAATCGCCCGACCTCACGGTCTGCAACAGGCTTGCGTGTCTATTATACCATAATATGGCGAGAATGGACTGCTCGGGACAGGCACCTCCGCCTGCGTCTGCCCCTCTCCCGATGGGTTGCGCATCCCTCGACCTTTAGGTTGCGCAACCTGAGACCCTCGACTTGCGCAACCTGACACCCTTAGGTTGCGCAACCTAAAGCACCCGATTTCCGCATCCCCCTACCACGAGAAAAGTGCGGCAGTTCCAGATGAACTGCGAGACACACGGGCTTTACGCGAAAGTTTGCGTCCTCGTCCCGTCAATAACTGCACGAAAAGCGCGTTGAAAGACTGCGGACGAGAAACGGGCCGCATTTTTCCGACAATCCTCCGCCTTCCAACGCCTCGCCTCAAATTCTTCCATCGCCTCGCACAGCGAGTCGACCGACTGCTGCTGA
>JBNMKZ010000062.1:0-15207 GCA_050874585.1 Verrucomicrobiota bacterium
ACGCCGTGGGTCGGGTCGTAGTGCCGCCAGTTGTAGTAGACGAGTCCCGTCTCGTCGTCCGCGTACTCCGACGAGAAGCGGAACGGGTTGCGCCGCGCGAGCGGGCCCTCCGCCACGAGCACCGCGCCGAACGCCGCGTACGCGTAGCGGGCGGCGACCTTCCCCGTCCCCGCGTCGACGAGCGCGGCCACGTTGCCGTTCGCGTCGTGCGCGTAGAGGTACGCCCGGCCGTCCGCGACCATCGCGAGAGGGCGACCCGTCGACGAGTCGCGGACGAAGCGGTCCGTCACCCCGCCCTCCGTCCGCGCGATGCAGCCGTACCCGTCGTAGAGGAAGGCGACGACGCGGTTCGTCGCGCCGCCCGCCGTCTCGACGAGGCGTACGCGCCGCCCGAGGTGGTCGTACGCCATGAGGAGCGTCCTCGCCCCGTCCGTCCAGCGCACGGGTCGGCTCTCCGCGTCCCACGCGACCGACCAGTCCCCCGTCGCGGTCCTCACGAGCGTCGGGTTCCCGTCCGCGTCGTAGGCGGGGATCTCGTGCGCGGGCGGCACACGGACGCGGTTCGTGACGGCGGCGACGAGGTCGTCGCCGTCCGCCGCGCCGTGCGGAAGCGCCGCGTACGCCACGACCTCCGCCCACGCGCCCGACTCGCCGCCGTCCGCATCCGCCGTCCCGAAGTAGTAGGCCCCGAGGCGGGCCGCCGGGCGACCGCCCACGGTCACGGTCGCCCCCTCGTCCGCCAGGCCGCGCACGGAGACAAGACCCGGCGACTCCCGGAGGACGCAGCGGTTCAGCGCGTCCGCCGAACAGGCGGTCGTGCGGAGACTGCCCGCCGCGTCCCGGACAGTCCACGCCGTGCGGTTGCCCGCGCCGTCGTAGGCGAAGTCCTCCGCGAAGCCGGGGACGGCCTCCCCACCGAGGGTGCAACGAACCGAGACGAGGCGCGAGAGCGCGTCGTAGCCGTACGCGTCGAGCGACCCGGCGAGCGGGCCGTGCGATGCTCCGCCGCGCAGGGCCGAGGTGCGCCGTCCCGCCGCGTCGTACCCGTACGCGGCCGACGAGACATTCCGTCCGCCGAAGGCGTTCGTGACGGCGGCGACGAGGTCGCGGCGGGCCTCGTACGCGACCGTGCGGCGGAACGCCCCGCAGGTCCACCCCACCGGGAGGTCCGCCCCCGGCAGATAGCCGAGGGCGAAGGCGAGCTCCCCCGAGGCGACGGACGCGAGGCGGCCCGCCGCGTCGTAGCCGTACGCCGCGTCCCCGGCCGAGGCGGGGCGGCCGTACGCGTCGAGGGCGCGGGGAACGGCGACGCCGTTCTGCACCTCGTTCGTCACCGCGCCGTGCGCGTCGCGCAGGTAGCGGCACGACGAGACCCCTGCGACCTCCGCGAGGACGGTGCGCCCCGCGCGGTCGCGGGCGTACGAGACGGACGGCGTCCCGTCCGAGTGGCGCATCGAGGCGAGGTCGCCCGCCATGTCGTAGGCGTAGACCGTCGAAATCCCCCGCGCATCCGTCCGCCGGAGGAGCCGCCCGTCGGGCGCGTAGGCGTACGAGACGCGCGTCCCGTCGGCGTAGACGAGGTTCGTGACGAGCCCCGTCGCCGCGTCCCTCAGCCAGCGCATCCCGTCCCCCGGCCCGCCGGCCCCCTCCTCGCGGTGGGTCGCGAGCAGGACAAGGTCGCCCCACGCGTCGTAGGCGCGGTCGAGGGCCTCCGCCGCGCCACGCTCCGAGACGGCGCGGCCCTCCGCGTCGTAGGCCGTGAGCACCCCGTTCCCGAGCGGATCCGTCGTTGAGACCCGCCGCCCGAGCGCGTCGTAGCCGTAGCGCGTCACGTTCCCCGCCGCATCCGACACGGACGCGACGCGCCCATTCGCGTCGTATGCGTAGCGGACCGCATTGCCGCGTGCGTCCGTCACCGCGACGGGGCGGCCGAACGCGTCGTAGTCGTACGACACGACGGCCCCGGAGGGCGAGGCGTTCGTGGCCGCGAGGCCGCGCACGGCGACCTCGACCGCCGGGAGAGAGACACCCGGGGTGAGCGTCTCGCGGACCGACACCGCCCCGCGCCGCCAGGTGCGCGAGACCGTCTCGTTCCCACGCCCGTCGCGAGCGACCGTCTCCGCCGCGAGCGACCCGTGGGGACCCGACGCGCCGAGCCCCGTCAGGCGCGTCCGCGTCGAACCGGCGGGGACGGGGGTCGGGTCGGACGCGTCCGACCCCGACGACCACGCCGACTCCTCGCGCCACCAGTCCCCGTCGATGCAGACGTACCGCACGGCGTTCGAGGCAATGCGGTCCGGCCCGGTCCAGCCGATGCGCCCGTCGAGGTCGAGGTCCTGCGCCGAGACGGTGCGCCCGCCGAGTGCGTCGTGTGCGTAGAGGGTGCGGCGCAGGACGGCGCCCGCCGCCCATTCGGCCGTCTCCGCGAGACGGCCTGCCGCGTCATAGCGGTTCGACGTCACGATCTCGCCTCCGCCGAAGGCGGGGCGAACCTCCGCAACCGTCCTGCCCAGCGCATCCGTCCGCACGAGCGACCAGCGCGGGGACGCGAGACCGTCCGGACCGAGACAGGTGCGCACCCACCGCGTTCCATCGGCATCCACTCCGTCGGCATAGGCCGTACGGATTACACCGTTCAGGGACTCGCGGAGGATGCGCCCATCGGCGCGAGTGAGGGTCTCGTTCGTCACCGCGCAATCCAAGCCCCAACCCGCCACAGCCGTCTCGGTCGAGATGCCCGTTATCCCATCGACTCTATGGAATGTCCGCGTCACCACACCATCGGTCGCGCTGTGTAGTGTCCGCCGTCCGAGCGCATCGTATGCCCAGCACTCGCCCCGCGAAAGTTCGCCGGCCGACTCCGTGCGACGGAGGATGCGGTCGAGCGGATCGTACGCCGTCTCCACCACAACCTCGGGCAAGCCGCCGCCCGAACGCACCTCACGCACGGTCCGCCCGAGGAGATCGTAGGCGAAACCGACGACACTTCCGTCCGCATCCGTTCGGGAGACGATCCGACCGTTTGCCCAGGTCGAGAAAGTCCGCGCTCCATCCGACGCGGCCGTCGCAATCTCGTTGCCCTCCGCATCGCGGAAGGTCTCCGTCCACGAAATCCGCGCCCAGTCGCCGTCCTCGGTCGCGACCCAGCGCTCGCGCAGAACCGTTTGCCGCGAAGAGCGGACCTCGACCGTCACATCACGTACCGTCACACCCGGCACGGGCACAAGGGAGGAATCCGGGTAGCGCGTCTCAATCGTGCGGAACCAGTTCCCGCCCGTTTGCGGCGAAAACGCCCCCGGGGTACGCCCGTCACCGGCCGCGTAAACACCCGACCCATAGGCGTAGATGGTCTCGGTCCCATCCTCGTCCAATGTCCGCGAAGGACGCTCACTGCAGGGCTTGCATCCGTCCCTCGGCATCGTATCCACTATCGAGAACGGATTGCGCGCATCGGCCCAGGCGGCAGCGACATCCGTTACGGACGGATCGAGGAGCCTTACTTCGCCGACGATGCGATGCCGCCGTCCGTCCACCGTGGCGTGGCGAAGGGTACGCGAGACCGGCACGCCATCGACCCATTGAGTCTCGTCGCGGGCAACGCCGGGGGCCGCCGTTCCGTCGTCATCCGGAATCGTGAAGGCCTCCGCACCGGCTGGGTCGCGGACGGCGACATCCACCCCAAGCGGAGCGAACGACCGCACCGTGCGGCGGATGGGAGCGGAGGGGTTCCCCGGAATCCACTCCCATGTCTCGGTGCAATGGCCGGCCGCATCGTACGCGTTCGAGACGACGAGACCCGATGGGCGGACGGCGCACACGATGCGCCCGTAGGCACTGCTGGCAGGATCCGTTCCGTAGGCATAGGCCGTCGTTCGGGCGAGACCGTCCGGATCCTCGACAATGCGCTCAACCAGTTCGCGTCCGCCAAGGCGCAGGTAGGTGCGACGCACGACATTTGAGAAACCATTTGGCCCGGATGTCACCGTATCCACGATGCGCCGCGTTCCATCGTCCGAAACCGGCCATTCGCACGACGCGACAAGATCACCGCCGCGCACAACCGAGCGGATGGGCGTGCCGTCCGGACCTGTCCGCCGGACAAAGTCCGTGCGACCGACCAGCACACCGCCACGCTGTTCCTCGATGCGAACAACTTCTCCCGAAGGACGCGTGACCGCATACGAGACAAACGGCACCGCCCCCGTCACCGTGCCGTACACTCCTTCCGCCGTGTAGTCCCTCCCCACGGACTTGGAATCGTAGAAGTCGAGCGTCAGACGACTGTCCTCCTCCGCCCCGACTTGCACGAGACACTCCTTCGTCCGAACCTGGCGGATGCGCCGGTCGGCGAGGTAGCGTCGAGCCGTTGACTGTTCGACTGGCACCCACCGCCCCGTGCGGGGAACAAACACCTGCCACGCATCCGTCGCCTCATCGCAGCGCACAAGATCGCTGAGGCGAAGAACCGAGACAGTCTCGGGGCGTTCGCCCGAGACAAGCGCAAGCGCGGCGGACAGCTTCACATCGTCTCCGAAGAGGGCCTCCGGCGCGAGGCGCAGAAGGCCAGACGCATTGCCGGATGCGTCCCCGCCGAGACCGACCTGCCAGCCGGGCGTTCCTCGCGGCAATGCGGACGCACCATCAGGTGCGGCGGGCGCATAGCCGCCGCCGGACGAAGTGTATGTGCCCGATTCGCCTGCGCGGCACGAGGACGGCAGACGCGTGAACCATACGGAGTAGGATGCCTCGTGCGGCCCGCACGGGCGGCCGTTCCCCTGTCGGCAACCGTCAATGAGAATCGTTCCGGACTGCGGCGCAGGCGGGTTCACCCCGTCATGATGAAAGAGGAGCGTGACCGTTCGCGAACCCGTCTCGACCCCACAGGTCGCCGTCGCCGTGACCGACACCTCAATCGGGCTGTCCTCGCAGGGCGTGTAAGTCCGCTCCCCGCCACCCGACACCACGACGGCACACCCGCAATCCCACGCCCACACGGCGTGAGAAACGAGGAGAAGCAACCAAATCGCTGTACCTGTGAAGAGTCGTCCCATTCGTTTGCCTCCTACGGAACGGTGACCGTGCAACTTCGGATGAGCGAGGGGACCGTGACCGCCCCAGCGTCCGGACTGCGCCCAAGCCGCCACTCGTCGAGATTGGAAACGCCGTCCCCATCCATATCTCCCACCGCGTCGGCGGCATCCCGAGGGTCGAGTCCGTGGCGGACTTCCCATCCATTGGGCAGTCCGTCGCCGTCGTCATCCGCCAAGGCATCGACCGCGGCCATCAGGAACTCCCGGTAAAGCCGCCGCACCTCGCCCGATGAGAGACACCGCGACCACAGGCGCACGTCGGCGATTCGTCCGATGAACGGCTGCGCACCGTGTTCCCCGGCAAGAGTGCCGACGATGAGCGGCGCGGACGCATCGGCGGACGCCCGATCGGGAAAGTGGCGCGAGGCAACCCTCTTGCCATCCACAGAAAGGTAAAGCCCCTCGCCCGAATAGGCCAGCGTCACATGCGTCCACCCGTTCGTCCGCAGGGTGCCGCCGGTGACGGCATTCGCATCGTCTCCCGATCGGACGAACGCCCCCACGCCGCCTTCAGCCGCGACATAGAGGCCGAACCCGTCCTCCCAACCGTCCACATCCGTCGTCCGCACGAGAATCGGCGCAAACGGTGCTAGCGATTCGGCGCGGACCCAGGCCGCAATCGTGACGGATCCCGTGAGAGAGACCCCTGCAAGCCCCGGAATGAAGGCGGGGGACTTGGAAGCATCCGCAGGATCGGCCGCGTCCGTAGCGGCCGGAAAGACCACCGCCCCGCCGCCAGGTGACCCGGAGTCGACCGCCACGCGATCGAGATCAACTTCCGCCGAACGCCCACGGCCTGAGGAATCCGCTCCCACATCCCCGCCCGCGCCCCCGAACCGCCACCAGCCCTCAAGCGCATCGTCCGCCCGAACTGTGCCCCAGCCGACGGCGGTGACAACCACCAGCGTGAACATCCGCCATCTCATGCAACCGCATTTCATTCGTCCACCTCCTCGGCAAGCGTTGACAGGACGCGCCGCGCCCGATCGGCGACGGGTTCCCCCGGCCATCGCGACACGACATCAAGCAGTGCCCGGCGGGCCTCGTCCTCCCGCCCGTCCTGCAGGTCAATCCACGCCCCGACGTAGAGGAGTTCCGCCTGCACACTCGGGGACGGACTCTCCGCGCCAGCGGCAGTGAGGGCCGCCCGCGCCCGAGCGAAAGCCCCCTCGTTGGCATAGGCGACCGCCCTCAGACGGCAGGCCCTCACGCGATAACTGGGATAAGCCACCTCCATCCGATTCGCGGCATCGACCGCCCGCGCCGAATTCCCCACGCGCAGCCAGTACCGCGTCTCGGCACGATAGACATCCGCCGCCTCACGACCGACCAACCCGTCCGCCCACAGACCGAGTGCCGACAACCGCTCATCATAATCGGCACCGGGAAATGTCCCGAGAAGAAAGTCGAACGCTGCATCGAAATCAAGTGGCCCACCCCGGACGAGCATGGCGAGAAGACGCGGTCGCCACTGGGGCAGGCGCGGCGAAAGCGTGCCATCCGCAAGCCCGGCCAACATCTGACGGTCAATCATCTTCCCTATCCGAATGGCATCGAATCCACGCAAGGCGAAATCCGCCAACCCAGGATTGGAGAGAACCGGGTTCGGCACGGGCGCATCGGGCATCCCCTCAGGGACGAGCCCAATCTCCACCGCACACGCGCCACCGTCGGGCATCTCCTCATCCTGCAGGTCGATCTCCTGGATGGAATCAACGGCGAACGAAACGTCGGGCAAGTCAAAATCCGCATCGAACGCCAGTCCCTCCACACCCACCACCGTCTCGGGCGAGGGAATCCACTCTGCCGAAGGCCCGATTCGCCCAAGGACAGTCGGCGGGGAAAAGATCACCTCACGTCTCTTTGCACCCGGCGGAATCGGCGGCAGGTCGAGAACAGCCGCCGCGCACACGCCCGCCATCGGCAGGAGGAGAACAGCAATGCCCGAACGCACGCTCATCGGAAGACCTCCCTCGCCACTTCGGATGGACTGACCACGTCGTCCGCCGTCCCTGGCACTCCGTCCGCCCCCACGGGGCCGAACTTCAGAAAGTCAATGCCCCGCGTCACCACGGCAGGGTTGCGCGTTGCGATAATCAGGGGATGGAGAATGACATCGGCGCAAGCCTGCAGGGTGCGGGACTCCAGTGGCGCACGGGCGAACGCCGCCATCGCGGCATCAACGGAGGCGACGGGGTCGTCCATCCACAGGAGCCGCCGCGCAATCGCGAGCCGCACAGTCCAGTCCGACGGCTCAAGTCCGTCAAGCTGCGCCCGTGCGGCACGGCGGGCGGAATCGTCAAGACGCGGCGCGTCGAGGATCGGATTCCGCCCCGTGGGAACCGAGTTCCCGTCGTTGAAGTCCAGAAAGGCGGTGGCGCGACCCAGATGGATGTCCCGACGGCGCATGGCCGTGGCGGCGAGTTCGACAACCTGCGGATAGGTGCGGGCGGACGACACCATCAGCGCGGCTCGGCACTCGGCGACCGCCTCGTCCATACGCCCTGTCTGCCAGAGGAGGTCGACCAACTCGGGCAACGCCCGGATGACGGCCGTTCGAAACCCGTCCGCATCGTCAAGCGGCAAGGCGAGCAGGCCCGAGCGAATCGCCCCGACTGCCCTGTCGAGGGTCTGTGTCGGCGAACCAATCGCGGCGAACTTCCCCGCAAGACCAGTCGCACCCGGCTGACGCGCATTCGCTCCGAAGAGCACATTCTCGGCTGCCGTGCGGTCGCCACGGGCCGCCAGCAGGGGTGCCAAGACAAACGAAGCGGACACGAATGCCTCTGGGGGACAGTTCGTCAGGGCGAGAACGTCGCGTGCCTCCGCCACCGCATCATCGGTTCGATGGGCATCGCGAAGGATTTCCGCCCGTCGGACGAGGGCCCGCACCCGCAGGGAAAGCCCGGATTCGGTCGCCGCATAATCCCCCAGCAGGACGAGAGCCCGTTCCGAGTCCATCAGCCGGACGGCCATCAAATCCGAAAGCCAACACAGGGCCGAAAAGCGATGCTCGGGCAACAAGAAGTCACGTCCACTCGTGGAGAGAATCTCCGCCATTTCCCCCGCAATCCGCTCCGCCTCCGAGAGGAGAAGCGGCGAGTTCCTGTACCCGAGCATGGCCGCATGGCGAACGGACTCGGCAGGCGAGGCGAGCAGGTCGCGGCACGTGCGCTCGTAGTCCGCACCACGACCCAGCCCCTGCGCCATCCCCCTCAGCACCCAAAGCTGTTTTCGCACAGCGGACTCGGATTCGTTCGTCCGCACCACGGATCGGAGCCAGTTGAACGCCGCACAACGCATCGCAGGCGTATTCGTCGCGAACGACGACTCGACCTGCGCGAGATCGCGGAATGGCAGGGCCTCCGCAGGGGCGAACCCTGCGGCAAGCGCAACCGAGAGGAGCATCCATTTGCCTGAGCTTCGAGCAATCATATCCAATCTCCGTGTGCCGACACCCGAGAGTATACCAAAACTCCCCCGTCTGCACAAGCCGCTTGCGCGACGGCTAACCGCCTGCTCGGGGGTCGCACGACAGAAGGTCTTGCCGGCCTGCCGTCCGGCAGGCCATTCAAAGCGCCGCGCTTGCGCCTACACAACGCCTGCGCGGTGGGGCTTTCTCCGCCCTTCTGCGCCCTGCCGCTCCCAAACGGGAGTTCGGGGGCGCAGTCCCCCCTCACCTCCACCCCTCCCTCTCTGCGTCCCTTGCGGCCAAAACCACCTTTCCTTCCCTTTTCCGTGATTTCCGCGTGTTCCGTGGTTATTCCCCACGCGGCAAAATTCCGATGCCCGTCGGACGGAATTCTGATGCCCGTCGGAAAAAATTCTGATGGGCATCAGAAAGCACTCCGATGGGCATCAGACGGGCCTGCCGCCCCAACGCCCCATCCCTGCCGTGCTCGCCCCGTCTTTTCGACAAATTCCACATTTTTTAGACAAATTATGCTATACTTTCCCGCGTGAATGTCAAGATTGAGGAATCATGGAAGACCGTACTGGCGGATCAGTTCGAAAGCGACTACTTCGCCCGTCTCGTGTCATTCGTCAAGGCGGCCTATGCGCAAGGGGTCGTCTATCCGCCTGGCAAGTACATCTTCGAGGCGTTTAACCGAACGCCCTTCGACAAGGTCAAGGTCGTCATCATCGGGCAGGACCCCTACCATAATCCGCATCAGGCGCACGGCCTGTGCTTCTCGGTCCAACCCGGCGTTGAGACACCCCCCTCGCTCGTCAACATTTACAAGGAACTCGAAGCCGAATACAAGCGACCGTTCCTCAATCGGAACGGCGACCTGACGCACTGGGCGGACCAGGGCGTCCTGCTGCTGAATGCGACGCTGACGGTTTCGGGCGGTGCCAACATGGCCGGGTCGCACCAGGGCAAGGGCTGGGAGACCTTCACCGACATGGTCATCCGCCGTCTTGCCGAACGCCGCGAACACCTCGTCTATATGCTCTGGGGTTCCTACGCCCAGCGCAAGGCCGCTTTCGTCGACCGCACAAAGAATCTCGTCCTGGAATCGCCCCACCCGTCGCCGCTCTCGGCGCATCGGGGCTTTTTCGGCAACAATCACTTCCTCAAATGCGATGCCTATCTTCGTGAACACGGCCTCGCCCCTATCCAATGGTAAGAAAGAACAAGAAAACACGGACGCCCGGCATGGAGGCCCTCACCGAACTCTACCGCATCGGGCACGGTCCCTCGTCCTCCCACACAATGGGGCCCTACCGAGCCGCCGAGATCTTCCTGAAACGCACGCCGAATGCCGTGCGCTACGAGGCGACGCTCTACGGCTCGCTTTCCGCCACGGGTGGCGGACACTTCACCGAGCGGGCCATCCGCGAGGCCCTCGGCACGGCACCCGTCGAGGTCATCTGGAGCAAGGAGGTGAAGAAGTTCCACCCGAATGGAATGGAACTCCGCGCATACGATGCCGCGAACCAGCTCATCGACTCGTGGCTCGTCTACTCCATCGGCGGCGGCGCACTCGCCGAGGAAGGCGTCGTCTCTCCCGTACCGAAAGTCTACAAGCTCGACACGATGAAGAAGATTCTCGCCTACTGCGAGAAGTCCGGCAAGCACATCTGGGAGTATTTTGACGAGGTCGAGGGACCCGCCGGCTGGCAGCACCTGGCGGATGTCCGCAAGGCGATGTCGGAGTCGCTCGTTCGTGGGCTTCAGGCGGACGGCGTGCTGCCGGGTGGACTGAACCTGCCGCGCCAGGCGCGCGCCTTCTACCAGCAGTCGCTGCGTCTCAGCCCCGATGCACGGCGCACGGCGCGGCTCGCCGCCTTCGCCTTCGCCGTCAACGAGGAGAATGCCTCGCTGGGAGTCGTTGTCACAGCCCCGACCTGCGGATCTTGCGGGACGCTGCCGGCCGTGCTGCGCTACCTGCGGGAGACCTACAACTGCTCGAACACCGAGATTGAACGTGCGCTCGCCGTGGCCGGGCTTGTCGGCAATGTCGCCAAGCAGAACGGCTCCATTTCTGGCGCGGAGGCGGGGTGCCAAGCCGAAGTCGGCGTTGCCGCGTCCATGGCGGCGGCGGCGGCGACCTACCTGCTCGGCGGCACACCGCGGCAATGCCAATGGGCGGCGGCCTCGGCCCTGGAGCACTTCCTCGGTCTGACCTGCGACCCCATCAAGGGACTCGTCCAAGTCCCCTGCATCGAACGCAACGCCATTGCCGCGAACCGCGCCCTGACCGCCGGTGAACTTGCCCTCCTCTCGGACGGCAACCGCCTCATCGACTACGACAAGGTCGTCGGCGTGATGCTCCAGACGGGACACGACCTCCCGGCCATCTACCGCGAGACGTCGAAAGGCGGCCTCGCCCTCGCCGGCGGCTGCTGACAAGCCCGGCCGGTTCTTCCACGAAAACCGAACGCCCCGCGTCAGAAGACACGGGGCGTTCGTTCATCTGTCGACGGACGACTTATCTGACGCGGATGAGAAAGCCCGCGCTCGTCAGCTCATAGCATCCGACATCAACCGCCGCACCGTGGACACGCGGATTCCCCTTCAAGTCGGTCGTCGGCAACACGAGGCCGCTCGCCGTGCCCGCATTCTCAAGGATCCCGCCGCGCAGGGGACGATAATCCCCGAGACTGACGCTCTCGAACATCTCCGCCGCAGACCCCGCCTTGCAGTTGCCCGCCGGATAAATCGAACTTGCATCGTCCGACACACAGAAACGGAACTTGCCCTGACCATTGCCATATTGCCCGCGCACGGCATTTCCGAGCGAATCTGTATTGTTCGCCATCACGCAGTTGTAAATCAAAAGCCCACTGACGTCACTCTTCGCATAGACGGCGGCGAAGAGTCCCGTATGGCAGTTATCGACGATGGTGCAGTTGTCCATCATGCCCTTGCCATTCAGCGAAACGACAACCACTTCCTGCTGATGCCCCTTTTCGACCTTCACAGGGCACTTCAGCATCTCGGCATTGTCCATCGTCGAGTTCTTCGTGATGAGACAGTTGGAGATGCGGCCGCCGCCGCCCTGCTGAAAGATGGCCGTGCCATTACCCTCACCTGTGGCCGACTGAAGCCATCCGTTTGAAATCACACAGTGCGTCAGCACGGCGTTCGTCGAATTCAGGCTGACATTTGCACCTCTCACATTGTTGCCCGAACCCGAGCGGATGATGCAGTTCGACACCGTTCCGCCGTCGCCCGTCACCAGCACATTACCACCAAAGTTATCGTTGCACCGACCGTTCTCCATCGTCAGCCCCGACACCAGCGCCCGGCGGTTCTGCAAGACGAAGATGCGACTACCCACCTGATTCGCCGCCTTCTCGGGAACATTGCGCAAGATGACATTCTCGGGACGCGTCAGGCCAACGACCTCAATCGCGTTCGTCAGCCAAATGGCCGAAGTCTGCTCGTAAATGCCCGGCGCGACAAAGGCCACGCCCTCCATGCAGACGAGATCGAGGTAGTTGACTGCGGCGGCCACCGTCGCCTTCGCCTTTGCCAGCGTCGCGCCGTCATTCTCATCATTTCCATCCGGCGAAACGTAGATGACCTTGTTCGCGTCCTCGGGAACGAAGAACGCCGTCACCTGACGCGGATTGTCGGACGGAACCGAAATCTCCGGAGTCATTTCATCCGAGATGCCCGTCGTGTCACCAATCCAGCGGACAAACTTGTAACCACTCGCCGGCGTGGCCGAAACCGTCAGGCTACCACCCTGCACGCACCAGCCGTCGTTCGGGACGCTAACCGTCCCCTCGCCACGAACCAGCACCGAGACGCGATTGGAGACGGCAAACTGCCAGATCCACTTCGTATCCCCGCCCGGATGCACGAAAGTCGCCGCCGTGCCGTCGCCCTCGGACTTGAGATCCCACGCGGTCGGGTCCGCCGCATTGCGCACATACGACTTCCACCCCAAGCAACCGGCGACCTGTCCATCCTTGATGACCGCCGGCGTTTCTATCGACATCTCATACGTGGTACCCGCCACGGCATCCAGTGTTCCGTAACCCGGAACTGGACTACCATAATTCATCGGATTGCCCAAAATCCTGATGTTGTTGTCGGCAATCTCGCGGCGGAAATACTCCAGCTCCTGGATGATGACATACTGATTTACCACAATCGCTGCCGAAAAGGACATCTTGTAGTAGGTGTAGGCGATGGGATTGTCGAACTCGTATTCCCGGAACTTCTCCTTGTTGACATCCCACGCCGGATCGCTCTCGTGCCGATCCAGCAGAACCCAGGTCTCCCCATCGTGAGAACCAAGGAACTCAAATGTCTTCGGCGTGCGCTGTTCCCGTTGATATCCAAAAGACTGGTTCCAGATGCGATAGGCGTTGACCACAGTCGGATTCTTGAACTGGTAGGTGACCCAAAGCGGATTATTCGCCGACACGCCGCCGGAACCAAACCGCAAATTGTTGCGCGTCGTATCCGGACCAACCACGATTGTCGTCGCCACGTCACCGACAATGTCAAAGGCATTCGCGCCGTTGCTGTTTCTGAGATTATCGTTGCCCGTAATCGCCGCACGATTGTCGAGGTCGTCGGTGAGGTCGGTGAGTCCCGTCAGATCAGCCGAGGCCGTGAGGGCCGACGACACCGCCAGGGTGAGAAATGCAGATTTCATGTCCATATTCAGTCCCTTTTACTTTGTGATTAAATCTTCTCGCTGCCAGGCGCGGAACCAGTCGATGGCGAACTCGTCCGGCAACTGGTCGTCGTCCAGCGGGTCATTTGCCCAACCGCCCGAGACCATGTAGAAAAAGATGTAGGCGGGGACGCTGGCCACGCGCTCGCTCTCCCAGCGGGCCAGTTCGACGCCATTGCCGTAAACGGCGAAAACACCCGGTAGCCACAGCATCCCGACGGTGATGAAACCGTCCTTGTCGGCCGGCACGTAAATGCCGCTTGTGCCGATGGCGCGGTGGTTTTTCCCGTAGCCATCCCAGTGGCAGGCGACATTGAAGCGATGGGGCCCCCAGGCGGTCAGATGCTCCATGATGTCGAACTCCATACCGTCCTTCTCCGTCGCGGAGCGCATCCAACGTTCCTTTCCGGCGGCTTC
This sequence comes from Verrucomicrobiota bacterium, assembly GCA_050874585.1. GTDB lineage: Bacteria > Verrucomicrobiota > Kiritimatiellia > RFP12 > UBA1067 > UBA1067. Next base: position 13,649 of record JBNMKZ010000062.1, read on the forward strand.
GCCACGATCGGGCATCGTCCAGAATGCCGGCCACAGCCCCGGGCACGTCGGCAGCTTCATCCGCGCCTCAAAGTAGCCATACCGCTGCGTCCACCGTCCGTAGGAGTCGAGGATGCCGCAGGCGTAGTCCGTCGTCTTGCGCGTCGCGTCGTCATTCTCGTGCCCCGTCTTGCGCTCGTACTTCAGGATGGCGCACCCATCGCGGAAGAGAATGTTCTCCCGCGAGAAATGCGTTCGCTTGTCCCAGTAGTTCGAACTGTAGGGACTCCACACCTTCTCGTTCAGAACGCCCTCGTTGAATTCCTCGGAGAGCGTCCGCACCCACTTGCCCGGCACAGGCGGCACCTTGCCCAGCGTCGCGGGAATCTCGGCTATGACTTTCTCGGCACGGAGTGACACGACCTCAAACGCCGCGCCCGTTTCCACGGACGAGAAGACGACCCCCTTCGTGCGGTGACTCTCGTACGTCGTGCCGCCGACCGCCTTCGCGCCCTTCGCATCGCCCTTCAGCACCCACGGCTCAGTCGGCATGAACGGAACTTCGACCTCCATCGTCTCGCCCATGCCGAGCGCGGCGGAAGCCGTGACCGTCCGCGCCCCGCCGTTGCCGTCCACCTTCACGATGGGACGGAAGGCGCTCGTCCCCGTATTGCGAACGGTCGCCACGACTTTCAGCCACGTGCCGAGATTCCAGAATCCCTGCGCCGGTTTGACGCGAACGGCCGCGCCCGGCTTCGATCCTAAGCGGACGAAGAGCGTTCCGCTGGGCGTGAAGGCGGCCTGCGCCCCCGCATGCGTCGAAAGGTTCTCGTTCTTGCCGCCCTTCATTGGCACGAGGATGCCGTCCTTCGGCACGACCGCACGATGCGCCGGATTGACGGCCGGCTTCTCACCGGCGATGCCCGTCGCGACAAAATCCTCAAGAACGAGCTCACGCTTCTCGGCACTCTTTCCATTGAGGAAGACCTTGACCGCACGAACCTTTGAAGGATCGAGCTTATAGCCCTTCTTGAATCCGTACTGATAGCCGAAGATCACCTTGCCAATCTTCGTCTCGCCCGGCTTGAGGTAGACGTTCTCGGCATTCCAGGGCGATACCTTCCAGTCCCCAGGATTATCCACGCGCAACCCTACGGAAAGCGGTTTCTTCCCCGGATTCGTCAGCCGGACCTCCACGCGTCCCCACGGCGAAAGGTCCCAGGGCTTCGAGGGAACGAGCGTAAAGCTTGGCCACTGCAGCGTGGCATTGTCAAAGGTTGCCCGCATGGACGAGCCCGACGGCGCAATCGTCACGCCCGCATCGCACGACACCTCACCATCGAATAGCTTCGCCGCCTCCCAAAGGAACTTGGGCGCAATGGCGGCTCCACCGTCCGCACAAACGGACAGTCCAACCACCGACAAGAGCACCGAAAGAAGGGTTGGCGGACAAAGTAAATGCCCATAGTCGTGGGGCTTTCTGCCCCATAGGGGCATTTACCTTTACCGATTTGGCATTTACTTCTACCGAAATGGACAAGGTGAATGACAAGTCGGGCTTGCTTTGGCTGGGAATCGGG
>JBNMKZ010000063.1:0-14691 GCA_050874585.1 Verrucomicrobiota bacterium
AACAGTAGCTGTTTTTCGCCGCATGGGGGGTATAAGGGTAAGAAACGGTGGGCTTATGGGTTGGTTTGCAAATTTTACCCCCCCCCCCCCCCCCCAGTAATTAGCCGGGCGAACGTTGGCCTTTTGCGCTGTTTTTGCGCGACTTGGTCGTTAAGTCGTCGCCTTTGTTCCCGTTTCATTTTGTGCCAAGGGAAGGCGGTTGCCTTGCTTCATGCCCAGGTCTTGCACCGTGCAAGTCCTGTCGCTTGTCGTCGTGAGGGGATCGCTTCCGTCTGGGTGCCCCCACGCGGCATTTTCTTTAGTCGATTTTCCTGGTTGAACCAGATGCATGGGAGGCTTGCTGTCGAATGAGTCTTTTTCATCGATTGGTAGATATTGTTGAATGGCGGCCTGAGAGCAGGGATGTCATTGCCTATCATTTCCCTCGTACGCGCTTGACGACTTACACGCAGCTTATCGTCAATGAGTCGCAGGAGGCGATTCTCTTCAAGGATGGCGAGGTGATGGCGAAGTTGGGCCCGGGGCGACATACGCTCGACACGCGAAATCTCCCCCTGCTTAACAAACTCTACGGTGTCCCATTCGGTGGAAAGAATCCGTTTACGGCCGAAGTCTGGTTCGTGAATAAGATTGACTTTAAGTCAGTCGATTTCTCAACGGAGATGTTCCGTTATCACGACCCTGATTACAAGACCATGGTTCCGTTAGTGAGCCACGGACGGTACGGATTTAAAGTCGTTGATTCAGTTAAGTTTATCAAGAAGATTGTCGGGACGAGTGAAGTCTTTAAATCTGACGATCTTGTTCACTATCTGGATGGGGAGCTGTCCACAAGTGTCACAAGTGCCGTCGCGGCAAATATGCAGGCCGATACAATCGGCATCAAGGCAATAGCGGGGTATCTCGGAAAGTTGTCCGCCCGGCTGACGGACGAAATGCACGAACTGTTCGTTGGCTATGGAATTTCGCTGATTTCATTTCATATTGTCTCAATTGATGTTGATGAAAGCCGCCAGGAGGGGCGGGACATCATCAAGGCAATGGCTGAAGACAGCGCCCAGTCAATCGCTGGGTATACATGGCAGCAGAAGAAGGCGTTTGGACTTGCTGGCGATCAGGTGAGGATGGCCGGAGAGGCACTCAAGAGCAAGACGGAGCTTGGTGTGCTTGGCGCCATGATGATGGCTGCCGGGGGTGGCAACTTCTTGGGCGGCGGCGTCGGTTCCACCATTGCCGGTGCAATGACGCCGCCTGGATTGACATCTGCGCGGAGTGGAAAATCGTCCGGCCAGTTGAGTCGTGCAGGCATTCAAATGGTTCTGTGCTCGAAGTGTGGCAAGAAGTACCCAAGTTCGTCAAAGTACTGTCCCTACTGTGGGGACATTTACAATGCGTGTCCCAACTGTGGGTATGATAACGATGTAAATGCGGTTCAATGTGTACGCTGTGGCGCACGGCTCATGGATGATGGGGGCGGCGTGTGTTCCAAATGCAAGTCGCCGATACCAAAGGGAGCGGAGTTTTGTCCGCAGTGCGGGGCGGCAGTCGAGAGCACCTGTCCGCGTTGCAAGAGCCCGATAAAGGCCGGCACGCTGTTTTGTCCAGTTTGTGGAAAGAAACTGTCATGAAGAAAGCCAACCTGTTATTTGATTTTCTTTACGTCGTTGGAATTGCTCTTGCGTTTCTGGCTTTTTTCATTTTTGTCCCGGAGGCGGGGCGGACGAGAGTCGCTTGGCTTAATTTTGGGATTGGCCTATTGATTTACACGGGATATTGGGGTCAGTGGATGGTGCTGTTCCGTCCGTTGCAGAAGTTCGCGGACGATGTGCCGTTCTTCTCCTCATACTGGATTTGGTGGACGGTTTATGTTGGTTTGGCTGTTGTGGGGATGATTGCCTTTCAGTTCATGCATCTTGAATTTCGCAAGCAGGTTTTGCTGCAGGGAATTTTCTTCTTTTTCCTGCTGTGCGCCCTCGCCTTGGGGATTTGGGCGGCTTCATGGCTGAAGCAGTCGTCTGAACGAGACAAACGCACGATGGGTGGCGTTCGGAACATCCAGTACCATATTGCCTCCTTACGGATCGCGGCATCTGAGCTGCCAGAGGCATATCATGCGAGCAAGGTGGAGCTTGGAAAGATTATGGACGATATGAATTGCATTGCCGGTTCTTCTGGCGAGCAGTCCTGTGCGCTTGAGAGTCAGATTCTCACTCTCATGGGAAAGGCAAGTCAGGGGATGCTCAACGGCATTTCACGAGAGGAACTTGACCAAATCATCAAGGACTTGCGCATGGCGGTGTCCATGCGAAAGGCGATTTAACCAGTAATCAAAAAAGGACAGCGAAATGATCATAAAGTGCCCAAGTTGTGGACAAGAATTGGAGTGCGGGGAAGAACTCCAGCCCGGACAGCATATCAGCTGCCCGATTTGCCAGCAGGTCTTTTCTTTTGATGGCGATGCATCGGGGGAGGTGGCTGTGGAAAATCCGCCGACCGAAGAGCCCAGTGCCGAAGTGCCGGTAGAAGAGCCGCAAGCCGTTCAGCCACCGGTAGAAGAGTCCAGCGCCGAAGCGCCGGCGGAGGAGCCGCAGGCCGTTCAGCCGCCGACCGAAGAGCCCAGTGCCGAAGTGCCGGTGGAAGAGACGCAGGCCGTTCAGCCGCTGACTGAAGCGGGTGGACAAGAAACAAAGGCAACTGAATCTGAGCCTGAAGCCCAGGCCAAAGATGAACCCAAGGCGGAAAAGTCGACTCAGCAGGAGCCGGAGACTCTGCGGGGTAAAGTGTATGAGGACAGCATCAGTCTCTATGACGATGAGGCGCGTGTCGCGTTTGATTATTTCCGCAAGGCCGCTGAGCGAATCGTCGGCGAAGAAGATGCCGCCTCCGCGAAGAAGTCCAAGGCTGAAGCGGAGATGGTGGAGGCCAAGAAGGAGGTCGATGCGGCCGATGCCGAGTATGCGGCAGCTCAGGCTGATGCAAAGAAGGCAAGGCTCTGGTTTATTGGATTCTTTCTTATTGTTCCGCTTGTGGTCGGCATCTTGAAACTTGGCAAGGCCAAGAAGCGCCGCGTTGCCGCGGAGGGCTTGCAGGCCGCGGCAAAGGAAAAGGTCGCGGGCATTGAGAAGACCCTGGCGGATGTCAAAACGGAGTTCGCAAACATTAAGCGAGACTACACAATTTCTAAACTTGGGGTTGCGTATGTGCCGATCGCGACAGAAGTCCCATTTGAGGACAAGAGTTTTATTCTTGATGACACCAAGAAAACGGCCGATAGCACATTTGACCTCTACCAAGTCAAGGCTCAGAATGAGTTCGCGGAAACGCTTTCTGGCATCAAGAAACGCGAATCGACCGTTCCCGTCGTTGAGACAGGTAAGACGCCGGAGTCGATTCCGGCCAAGGACCTTGTCCCTTCGTTTGATACCGTGTGGATGAATGATTATCTTGGCAGTATGGATCGTGACCTGCGGGCGATGACCTACTTCCTCCGGGACCTTGAGAAGACTTCCGTGACATTGCCTGTTATTGCGCCGCAGGGGGACTACGCGAAGTTTCTTGATGAGTACTGCACATCGGATACGGGAAATATGCCGGTCTTGAATGTCTTTGACAATTCGTCTTATGCGGATGACTTGAAGAAGTTCGAGGGAATCAATGAGATGAAGAAGAAGATGACATTCTCAAACGAGAGTCTTGACGACGTGCTCCAGAATTTCATCTCCGAGATTGCCGCGAATGTGCAGTATGTTGGACGCGCAAAGATTGCGTCCATTGGCAAGGTGCTTTCCGTTTGCGGTGAGACGCTGCTCAATACATTTAAGGCATCCTACAACCATTACTCCCCTGATGTTGCCAAGGACGAGATTGAGCGTCTCCAGCAGGAGGACTTCTCCTTCCGGTCAAACAATACGGACGGGATTAAGCCCTTCATTTTGAGTTCGGGCTCGCGTGTGCGTTATGATGCCGTGTCGTCCAACTGGGTTGCCGATGATGGTGCCCGCGTTTCCGCGCCGCTTGGAATCCATCAGATTCAGGAGGAGATCATTGCGCCGCTTGTTGCCAACCTTCTCCGCGAGACGCGTATTGAGCGCCTGAAAGTCTACAATAATATCATTGACCAGAAGCTGAATTATGTCAAGGAATGGCAGAAGGAGGTTGACGATTTCTATGGTCGTGGACGGGCGGAAGGAAATGATATCATCAATCAGATTCAGGTGGTGCTTGGTGAATTCACAACCGCCTACAGCCAGTATCAGGCGTTCCAGCAGACGGAACGGGCGGTTGCGGGTGGCGATGCAGCTGCCGCGCAGAATATGAAGCTTGCCGAAGGGGCATCAGAGCAAACCGTTATTTCCTTCAAGGAACAGGCAGACCAGATTGATGGCCAGAAGGAGGAGTTCAACAGGTATGTTGAGGCCCTCCAGGAGGATATTGAACGTCGTGCGGGCGAATTCTCCTATACGGAGGATTACGAGGCCACTCTTCGTGATCGTCATTCGAAGGAAGCGGTCATGTCGCTCAAGGCGATTGACAAGCTTGACGAACGGCGCAAGGTGCTGCTCGCGGCGAATCCGTACATTGCCGAGAATGCGCAACTTCCGCCGGAGGCGACAGTCAATGGGGAGGCCCTCTATGGGCGTCTTGGCAAGGACTTGCGTGTGACGGCGGACGCACTCCTGAACGAGATTGACACGGAACTGAAGTCGGAGCCCGTTCAGGAAGAAGCAGATGGTGCGGTCTCGGAAGAGGCTTCCGAAGCGAAATCTGATGGCGACCAAGCTGACGAGGAGAAGGCCGAGTCCAGTGCCGATGCCAAGGCCCCTGAGGGGGATGTCAAGGAGGACGCGGCGAAGGCAGAATCGCCGGTTGCACCCACAGATGCAACGTCCGATTCGAAACCTGCCGCAAATCAGCCGGCGGCTGTAGATGCCAAGGATGCTGAGAGTGATGACGCGGAAGCGCCGAAGGATGAGGAATCCAAGTCTGAAAAAGATAAGGAGGACTGACGATGGGTGGTAAGGGAAGCATTACGGTTGATACCAGCAGCATGGCCAACGCACTTGATGCCGTGCGAAACGGTGTCAAGGAGACGACCGATGCGGTCGAGGCAACAAGGCGATCGGTCAATCGGACCGTGTCAGGCGTCCAGGAGACGACGCATGCCGTCCAGGAGACGCGCGATGAAGTCCAGAAAATGATGAAGGTCGTTGTCGCGGCAGAAGCAGAAGCGGCACAGCGCGTTAGCAAGAATGTGAATACGGGCTTTTTAGGCCTGATTTCCTCCCAGCTGATGCAAAAGAAGATTGAAGCCCAGACGGTCATGCAGTCCAAGTGCCAAGTGCTTGGTCACTATCGGCGTCAGCTTAATCGGCTGAAGGGACAGCTTGAGAACGACTTCAACCGCATTACGGCACGTTATTCGAAAATCATCAAACAACTAAATGAAAACCTGAAAACGCGAATCTACCAGTTGGATGCGCCAGCGGCGGAAGTGTCGGACGCGGGCTATCGGGCTCTGGATAAGCGCGTTCTGGTGTCCGGCGCGCCAATTCCCCTGTTTGAGCAGGATGTTCTCTCGCTTTCCAATCAGGTGTGCGTGACGCGGTGCAAGGATACGTGCGCGAAGGCTTTGCCGGAGGTGAAGAATTTCGTGGTCCAGCTGAAGAAGCTTAAGCAGATCATGGAGTCTTCCGTTCGCTCTGTGCACCGTGAAACGACGGGACGTCTTTTGATGCCGGTCATCGTGATGGAGTCCGTCGACCCCAATGTCGAAAACACCAAGAAATTGGATGTCGTCCTGGGCGAGAAAGAGGAACAGCAGGCGCAGGCCAGTCGCATTCATGCACGGTTTGACGCGGTGAAGGATGGCTTTAAGTGGAGGACCTCAGGTTCTTCACGGGATGTCATCGCCAAGAAGATTGGTGACTTGGCGGAAAAGAACGATCTTTCCGACCGCACCCGCTCGGTTCTCCAAAAGTTGGTCGATTCATCATTTTGGCAGGAAATGGAGGTCAACAGATGAATTGTAGCAGCTCGCATGAATACGAATTTGAGTGCAAGGGGTCTGTTAAGCTTTCCAATGAGTTTAGTTATTGCGGCGAGACGCTCTATACCAGTAAAGATGCGAACGGGAAGCCAGTCAATATTCCAAGTGACCTCTACCGGGTGTCCTCGGGTTCCGTTTCGTATCATGATAAGGTTACGGTTACACATAAGATAGATGGTAAGCCATTTGAGAAGAGTGTCTCCAATTGCAGGGATACCGTTACCTCGCTGCGCGGTGGGATTGATGCACTCACCAGCAAGGTGGTCGACTTGAACAAGGAAGTCGCCGGCTTGACGAAGGATGTCTGCAAGTTGACGGCGGCCAACACCGCCGCCGCAGTGAGCATCGCCGGTGCCAAGGAAACGGCGGCCAATACGATTGCAGATTCGCTTTCCAGCGGCTTTTCGCACTACATCGGATACTTGATTCGTGAGCGGCTTACCGAACTGGAGGCGCAGCTGCCGAATACGGTGTCGACATTTAAGGCGTTGAGTGTCAACCTCGCAAGACGCAGGGAAGTCCTTGGCCGTGACTATGACCGCATCAGCGAGCGATATGCAAAGCTGTTCCAGAAACTCAATGAGGAACTTAAGCGGCGACTCCTTGAACTCGATCGTCCGGCGTTTGAAAATTGCGCACAGATGCAGGCGTCAATCTTCACAAACCCATTTGGCTATATGCTGGGTGAGTCCGTTTGCGCGGGGGCTGAACAGCTTCAGGTGGCCGATGCAGTGCGCGTGTCCCGTCTGAAGGAGACCACGGCAGTGGCAATGGAAGTCGTTAAAGGCTATGTAAAGGCGCTTAAGCGGCTGTCTGCTTCGGTTCGTGGTGCCCTCACAAATCGGAAGGTCGACAAGACGCGGACGATTTCGATGCCGATTGTGCGCTTGGAGAGCGACGACCTCGTCACGCAGGCCAAGGGGAATGTGCGAACATTCATGCCCCAGTGGTTTGAAAGTTCGCGTTCTCTGGGCTTTGGCAATGCCATTTCTGACGCGATATCGGAAGGAGCGACGGAGCAAAAGTCAACGAGCGAACTTGCCATAATTGACACTTGCTTCATGAAACGCTTCTCCAATTGGGCGGCAACATCCAAGGAGAGCGGGGGCAATTCGCGTGTTGCGGAAAAGATTCTCGCGCTTTGGAAACGCTCCAAGGACAATATCTACAACTAAGGCAGAAGACTTTAAAAGGATAAGACCATGAACGAACTCAAAGAACTTCGCATTGATTCCGGTGTGCTCATTCTTGATGGGCATCGTGTGCTGGCTCCAATCATTCCCCGCTCCTATAAGGATATTGACAACGATGTTCTCGTAAAGGGCGAGGGCTATGTTGACGGGGCGGTTTACGCCCGCAAGTTTGAAATTGAAAAGGGACCGATTACGGTCTGTGGGGCGTTGTACGCAAAGGTGAATCTGAGCGCGAATCCGCAGAATACGCAGAAGATGTTCTTCAAGAAGGCGGTTGCTGCCGGTGGACGCATTGAACTTTATGATGCCGGGCGGAAGCATTTCGGTGCAGATATCAACGCCCAAGTCGTCACGCTCAAAAATGCAGTCGTGGCCGCCAATATCTTTGCGCCTGAGATTCGGCTTGAGAACTGCGTCGTGCTTGGCGGTGTGTTCGCCAGCAAGTCGTTGAAGATCACAAATTCCGTGATTGGCACATTCAATTCTCCTTCGGCGGAGATTGCAGGCAATGTCTATATGTTGTATCCGAGCGTTTTCTCGGTTGAGCCGCTTGTGGTTGGCAAGGATGCCAAGCTCTACAACTTGACATTGGCGGACTGGGGTGCTCTGATGCTGGGCAAAGAGGAGTCCCCGCTGAGCGGAATGATTGAGGTGAATCCGGAAACGGATGTTCAGTCGACGACATTGAGCGACAATACCCTGTGGCAGACCTATTCGGTGGCAGGAAAGGTCCTGACGGCCGATTTGCTCGATCTTCGGAAGCTTAAGAATCACTTCATTCTGTCCGTAGGGGCGCTCAGCGAGCAGTTGGTTAAGGATTACGATCTCGGAGTCAAGTCCGACGGAAATCCCGTGAAGCTTGATATTGAGACGATCGGGCAGTTCTTTATGGATATTCTGTCCGGTTCCATCAAGGTGAAGCCGCTTGACGGCACCGTCTCGTTTGAGGAACTTAAAGAGCGTTATGCGGAGGCATAAGCAAGTTTTGGGCACCGTATGTGTACTCATGCGGTGCCCAGAATTTCAATCGGTAGTCGTTACCGTTATTTGATGGAGGAAGGAATTGTATGGTTCAATGTGATAACTGCGGTGCGCCGTGCGGTCGGCGGCATCCAACGGCGGCATTCGATTGGCGATGTGAGAGGTTCCTGTGCGACAAATGCGCAAGGGAACAGGCCAAGACGGCAGGGCGCATCGTACTGGGTGTCATTTTCCTTGCATTTTCGGCAGTTCTTACAGCTGCTTTTTTAGCGACGGTGCTGCAGCCACTTGCCCTTGTGAGCGGATATTCTGTCGCAAAGGGAGTTGCGATTGGAACCGGCGTGGGGTGCATCGTTTTTTATTTTGTGTTACGATATGTTTCGGGCAGGGTCAAAGGTTGCGTGGGTTGTCTTGTGCGTCTTCTCTCAAAGGTCATTGGGCTCATGGCCTATGCACTTGGAATCGGGCTTTTGATAGTGGCGTTCCTTTGCGAAGATACATTGAAGGAGGCCATTTCTGATGGCCAGCCATCCGAAAGCGAACCGGTCCAGACATCCCCCGAGTCAGAGCCAACTGCCGCGCAGGCATCGTGAAGGTTCGGCGCGGCACTTCGGATTTGCCGCAGGATGCCTGTTGATGGCCTTGCGCCGATGGGAGTGACCGCCCATGCGCACGGGAAGAGACTCCCGTGCGCATCCGAATTTCCTGCCGTGCGCAGGAGAAATGCGTCCCGTGCGCATCCCGCGAAGTTCCCGTGCCTATCGGAAGAAGACTTACTGCCCAGTAAGTCTTGATTTACTCCCGAGTAAGTCCGCCGCTGATAGGTATCAGAATCGTGGCGACTACCGAGAGATTGCGCGGCGGATGCCGTTTTTCGCCGCCCCCATTCGGTTTTACAATTTTCCATCTGCCGCGCAAGGTCGGGATTGACAGAGCCGCGGCAAAAAGGCTATACTACGCGGCATCTTATCCGGGTGCTTGTACGCACGGTGCGTACGGCTGAGAAAATACCGGTAACAACCTGAACGGGGTAATGCCCGCGTAGGAAAGGAAGAAATGACCATGGCCGAGAATACGGTGATGGAAGAGGTGATCTCTGGCGCAATTGTCCGGGGATATTTCAAGAAACTCGAAGACAATCTTGCGATTGATGTCGCAATTGTCGGTGCTGGCCCGAGCGGTCTCGTGGCGGCGCATGACTTGGCGAAGGCGGGGTTCAAGGTCGCCGTCTACGAGTCGAAGCTGGCGCCGGGTGGCGGCGTTTGGGGTGGCGGAATGCTGATGAACGAGGTTGCCGTTCAGAATGACGCGGCGGAAATCCTCCATGAGTTCGGCATTACGACGGTTCCCTACAACGACCTCTACCACACGGTCGATTCCGTCGAAATGGCTTCCGGGCTGATTTTCGGTGCCCGCAAGGCCGGTGCGACGATTTTTAACACCGTGCGCGTCGAGGATATCGTGATGCACAACGGGATTGTGTCTGGCGTGGTCATTAACTGGAATCCCGTGGCGCGTCTTGAAATGCACGTCGATCCGCTGGTCGTGACGACCCGTGCGCTCATCGATGGCACGGGGCATCCGAGCGAAATCATCAACAAGGCCGTCAACAAGGCTGGCGTGAAGGTCGATTCGCCGACGGGCGGAATCCTTGGCGAGAAGCCGATGTGGATGGAGGATGGCGAGCGCACGACCGTTGTGAACACGAAGCGTCTGTATCCTGGGCTTTATGCGTCGGGAATGGCGGCCAATAACGTGCAGGGCGGTTTCCGCATGGGACCGATTTTCGGTGGCATGCTGAAGAGCGGACGCAAGATTGCGCAGATTGTCGCGCAGGATTTGAAGGCCTGATGAAGGACTTCGGCTTTTATCTCGTGATGACCAATCCGGTCGTCGGCTACGAACGCTGCTGCGAGGCGGCGGTTCGTGCTGGCGTTCGGATGGTTCAGTTGCGGATGAAGGAAGCACCGCGCTCCGAAATTGTCGCGGTTGGGACGGCACTTCGTCGGATCACGCAGGGGACGCAGACCGCGTTCATCGTGAACGACGACCCGTCCATTGCCGCCGAAGTCGGGGCGGACGGCGTTCATGTCGGCCAGGGCGATATGCCCGTGGCCGACGTGCGGCGGAACTACCCGGAACTGGGGATTGTCGGCTTGTCCACGCACAACCTTGAGCAGGCGCGGGCCGCTGTGGGTCAACACCCGGACTACATTGGCGTTGGGCCGGTTTTCGCAACGCCGACCAAGAAGATTCCCGACCCCGTGCTTGGGACGGAAACGGCTGGACGGATGATTGCGAGTGTACCCTTTCCGGCCGTGGCAATTGGCGGAATTGACTTCGGGACGTTGCCGTCCGTGCTGGCGGCCGGTGCGCGGAACTGGGCGGTGGTTCGTGCCGTGTGTGGTTCGTCCGCGCCGTACGACGCCATCCGTCGGTTGCAGGAAATCGCCGCGCAGGCGAACGCCTGACCGCCTTGGGTCGACGCATTGCCCTATCAATCTTGCCGCGATTGTGCTATAATAGCGGCATCTTTTGCATTCGCGCCTTTAATCGTCCAACCATCGCTTGCGGGTGAGGGTGCAAGGGAATTTCCGCTTGGATCGGTCGCGGCAAAATGTCGCCATTCGGGTGGATGCATGAGTCATGGAGTGCGGGAATATGGTCAATAAGAAGGTGGTCTTTGTGAAGGGCGTGTTCGCCCTTGCGTTCGTCGGCATCCTCATGTGGTGCTCGGGGCTGATTGTTTCGCGTCACTACGGGACGCTTGATTCGTGTGCGCGAGATGTGTCAGATTTGCGCCGCGCCTATGCGAACATGCGCTCGGGGTCCGATATTCTCAGTCTCCATGTCACGCGCTACGTGATGACGGGGTCGATTGCCGAGCGCGATGCCTATTTCCGCGAATCGAAGCGGTCCAAGCATCGTGAGGAGGCGTTTCGCCTGCTGTCGAATGTGCGTGGTTCGGCGGAGGTCGAGAACCACCTGCGCACGGCGATGAACTTGTCGATGGAACTGATGCAGATGGAATACCACGCCATGCGGCTGATGATCGATGACGAGGAGTTGAAGTCCGCGCCACCCGAAGTCCAGGGTTGCCGCCTGACGGACGAGGAACTGAGCGTGACAGCGGCAGAGCGCCGTCGTCGCGCTTGCTCGGAAGTCCTCGGTGATGGCTATTTCTCGTTTAAGTTCCGCATTTACGCGGCGTTGGATGATGCCATTGAGGGCGTTATCCTCTACGCCGAAACGCGGGCTGTCCGGGGCTGGGCGAAGATGGTGGCCTTCAACGTGATGATTGGGCTGGCCCTCCTGGTGATGGGTGGACTGTTCGGGCGCTGGATGATGGCGCGGCAGATTGGGAGAAATGCATGAGGTTTTGCGCGGGGATTCTCGTTGCGGCGACAATTCTCCTGCCGGTTGAACTGTTTTCCGCAACGCCCGTTCGTGCGGCCTACTACCTTGAGTCGGGCCTTTGTGAGCGCCGGGAGGACGGTTCGCTTGCGGGGGCGATGATTGACTGGTATGTGCAGTTGGCGAAAGTAAACGACTGGCGTATCACGCCCATTTACTGCACATACGATGAGGCGTTGGCGCGCCTCGCCCGAAACGAGATTGATATCGTCGGCGGGGTGACGGCCACGACAGAACGGCGGAACCAGTTCAGTTTCCCTGCCTATGCGACGGGTGAGTACCGTCCGCATCTCTTCGTGCATCCGAGTTCCCCGTACATCATTGGTCGACCCCAGACATGGCAGGATATCGAAATTGGCATAGGCCCGGGCGATCAGGCCCAGGCCGTACTGGAAAAGTACCTTGGCTTCAGAGGCATCCGCTATCGCCTGCGTCGATATGCGAGCGCCGAGGCGGCCGAGCGGGCCTTCTTCATGGGGGAGATAGGTGCCGTCTATGCGCTTGGCGCGGAAAAGTTTCTCTCCTCACGGGTTCTGGTCTCCTTTCCGTCGCAACCGACCTACATCTGCGTTCCCAGTGCCAGGAGGGACCTCTTGGGGCAGGTTGAGAACGGCATCCTCCGTTTACAGAGCGAGTTGCCCGACCTGAATTCGCGCATTCAGGCGCGGCATTTCCCTGTGACGCCGCGCATTGAGATGGATCTGACGAACGAAGAGCGCATCTGGTTGGAAAAACGCCGCGTGTCCGGGCAGCCAATCATCGTGGACTTGACACCCGGCAAAATGCCGTTCAAGGGATGGAATGTGGATGAGGATCGGGCGATTGGTCTCGTCTGCAACATTCTTGACCAGGTCGGTGAGCGCACGGGGTTGACCTTCCAGTACGTCAAGCCCGGGGACGAGCAGACGGCACGGACACGCTTTTTGATGCACGAGGTCGACTTCTGGGCGCCGCTGGGTGTGCCGGTTTCCGATCTCCCTGGGTATTCGGGCGGAATCTGTCTCGCGAGCGTGCCGCGAATCTTCATCACGCGGCATCGGCACGCGATTCCCTCAATTTCGGAGGCCCGCTTCGGTGTTCCGACCTACGACATCCACCTGCAGAACGAGTACCGACGGGCGGGAGCTGTGCACTTGAAACCTTACCAGTCGTTGGAGAAGGCGTTGCATGGGGTTTTGCGCGGAGATGTGGACGCAATCTCCGTGTCGCTTCCTGAGGCCCTGATGGCCTGTCAGAACATGAATATCATCAACCAGGTGGATTTCAAGCGGATCGACTCACGCGTCCTCTATCCGCAGCGCGTCATGCTCGTGCCGTCCGCCGGACTCGATGCCACGCTCGTGTCCATTGTCGCCAAGTGCGTGGGGACGCTTTCAGAGGGGGAGATTACCGCGCACGTCTATCATGCTGTCACGGAGGCGATGTCGCACTCTTTCCTAACGGATCGGCAGTGGGTGTTCGTGGTGTCGGGGATTTCGCTACTCGTGCTCATCTCATTTACGGGAATGTTCCTCTTCTTCCACATCCGTCTTGCGCGGGCACTTGTCCGTGCGCAGGCTGGCGAACGGGCGCGGACGCGGTTCCTGGCGACCGTCTCGCACGAGATCCGTACGCCGCTGAACGCTGTCATCGGGTTCGCCGACTTCCTGACGCAGCCTAATCTTGAACTTTCGAAGGTCAAGTCCTATGCCAACGGCATCTTCCGTTCGTCGAATGTCCTGCTCGACCTGATTAACGATGTGCTGGACCTTTCGAAGGTCGAGGCGGGGAAGGTCGAGATGCGCCAGGGCGTTGTGGACTTCTTTGCGCTGAAACGCGAGTTTCTGGCGATTTTTGCGGAAAAGGTCCGCGAACGGAAGATTCGTTTCCTTTTCAATGTCCCTGCGGGCTTCCCTCGCCTCAAACTCTCGCCCCTGCAGTTTCGTCAGATTCTCCTGAACCTGTTGGGCAATGCGGTCAAGTTCACGGCGAACGGGACGGTCGAGTGCTCGGTGCGGCTAAATTATTTCATGGACGGGGGTTGCGACCTGGAGATTGTTGTTTCGGATACGGGCATTGGCATTGAGTCCGTGCAGTTGGATCGGATATTCGACCCGTTCGAGCAGGATATCGCGACGCGCGGCGGGCGCATCTATGAGGGGACGGGGCTTGGCCTGCCCATCGTGAGACGGCTTGTGGAGTCGGCTGGAGGGACGATCTCGGTGAAGTCGACGCCCCATGTCGGCAGCACCTTCACCCTGCGCATTCCCAATGTTGAGATAGTGAGTGCGTCCGAGGTCGCGCCCCAGGAGGTTCAGGAGCCGACCGTCAGCACATTCCCGAAGACCGTCCTGCTGGTTGACGATGTGCCGCTGAACCTGACAATTCTCAAGGTCCATCTGACGCACCTGGGGGTGGAGACGATTCGGACGGCGAATTCGGGGAAAGAGGCGCTGGCGCTCTTTTCGGAGACACCGGTTGAACTTGTCCTGACGGATCTGTGGATGCCCGAGATGGATGGTGCGACCTTGGCGCGGCAGTTGCGTGCGCTCCCGTCGTTCGGTGGGTGCCGGGTTGTTGCGGTGACGGCGGACGTCGGTTCGGGGAGTTCGTTCGATATGACCGTTTTTGACGCCGTTCTGACGAAGCCGATTACGAAAGAGAAGCTTCGCACCGTCCTGTGAGGGCGATTTTGGGGCTTTGCTGCCCAGTGAGGGCCTTGTTAGAGGGGCGGATGGCTCGTTCCCGTGGTTTGTTCGGGGAATTGCCTCGCTTGAAATTTGCGGATTTAGAGTCGTTTTTGATTGTTATAGAACTTTCTTACGTTTTTTTCAAATTCCCCATTGCGCCGCGTCCGGCTTTTGTGCTATACTATGCACTCGTTCGCCACGAAGGGTGCGAAACCTCCGAAAGGGGGTTGAAACCGACGGCGGGCAATGTTCTTTGAAAGTTGGGAGTTTGTGGAATTAAGGAGAATTACAACGTAACGAGATAGCGAGGTAAAGATTCTTGCTAAGCGTATACGGGCGCACGACGGATGCCTTGGCATCGGTAGGCGATGAAGGACGCGGAAGACTG
>JBNMKZ010000064.1:0-14249 GCA_050874585.1 Verrucomicrobiota bacterium
ACCCTTAGGTTGCGCAACCTAACATCCTTGATTACCGCATCCCCCTCCCGGGGTGGACATTCTCTTCGGGGGCCTTGCCGACCCGATCGCCGGATGCGGCCCCTGCCCATTGGCGCGGCATCCAATAACCGCCGCGTTTCACCCGAAAAGGGAGGTGAAATGTTCGGTTAGGGCATCGCGGCGAGGGGGAATCGCCTTCGGCGCGGCGTTTCGTCGGCAGGCCGCCGCGCTGGGATGCCCATCGGAAAGAAACTTACTCATGAGTAACTTTAGACTTACTCTAGAGTAAGTTTTGATTTACTCATGAGTAAGTTTGCGTCTGATGGGCACGGGAGGCGCGGCACTTGCCCCTTGCCGCGTCGGGACAGTGCTCATCGGCATCCGCTGTGAAGCCGTTCGCTCGTCGAAATTTTGCGTTTGACGCACGAATTGTTCGGTTATGGGAGCGCGGCGGCGTGCCCTCGCCAGACCAGGTGTCTCCGCTTGCTCGTTTTGCCGCGCAACCCGCAAATCGCCGCGTCGATCTCATGTCCGGCTTCGCTGGGGGGGGATGGCCTACGGCAGAACACGAAAGGTCGCGAAAGCCCTTCGGGACACGAAAGTCGTGAGGGCGGTTTTCAGCCGCGAAGTGTCGCGAGAGGGCGGCAAGGGCTTCTGGAGAGAACGACGGAGCACATGAACATGGTGAAGTCTTCGCCGGAGAGAGTCAGGGCTTACTTCAGGGACAGGCACGTGGCCTATGCAGCAGACTCACTATAATTCATTGCCGGAGCAATAAGCCGCTGCGCAGCGCGGCACTTTGCGGTGCGCACCGCAGGCGACCATGATGCGCACGAGTCGGCTCTGTCGTGCGCATCACAGCCGAAACCGGCTCCAATAATTTTACACAAGGCTATTGACGAGAGCGGCGTAAAATTGATACAATTCTTGTGTTTTCCCTAAAAAGGCGGGTGTCTTTAAGGGTGACATAATAACAAGAAGGAAAGAATCAGATGGAAATCTATGTTGGTAACCTCGCTTACGCGACGACTGACGATGGACTCAAGGCGGCGTTCGCGGCTTATGGCGAAGTTACCGCCGTTCGTGTCGTGACCGATCGTATGACCGGCCGCAGCAAGGGATTCGGCTTCGTGACGATGCCCGACGCCGCGCAGGCGCAGGCAGCAATCGATGCCCTCAATGGACACGAACTCGACGGGCGCACGGTGCGCGTGAACGAGTCGCAGCCCAAGCCGCGTGAAGAGCGTGGCGGCGATCGCGGTGGACGCGGTGGCTTCGGCGGCGGCCGCGGCGGTTTTGGCGGCGGTCGTGGTGGCTTCGGCGGCGGCCGTGGCGGCTTCCGTGGTGGTGACCGTGGCGGCGATCGTGGTCCCCGTCGTGAGACCCGCTGGTAATCGACTTCTTGTCGATCGTTGAAACGGGAGCACGGCTGCGAAGGCCGTGCTCTTGTTTTGTGTGGTATAATACCCCGCATGGATGAAATAGATTTCAGTTCTGATGCCTTCTTGGATATTCTGGCGAAGGACGGGCGCTATCAGGCGCGGGCCTACGCGCTCCTGATGGATGTCATCAATTTTCTTGGATCGAAAGGCGTCCACATGACGGCGGCGGATATTCTCGATGAGTTCAAGGAGCGCACGCTCGACCAGTATGGGCCGCTTGCCTTCTTCGTTCTGAACGAGTGGGGCGTGTCGCGGTGCGAGGATGTGGGGGTGATGATGGGCAACCTCGTGACATCACGCCGCGTGCGCAGTGATCCTGGCGATTCGCCCGAAGACTTCGCCGGGGGGTATGACTTCCGCGAGACCTTCCTCGGTCCCTACGCCGCATGACTCCACGCGTCCAGTTCGGCATCGGGCGCGTGACGCGCTTTTACGTTCCTCTCCTCCTGCAGGCCTTCTCGCAGTCCCTTACCTATCCGCTGGTTGCGGGAATCGTCACCCACGGCCCGTTCGGCGTGAATGCCCTAACGGCGTTTTCGCAGGGCCAGATGATTATGTTCATGATTGGTGCGCTTGGTGGCGGACTTGTCATGACGGGTATGGTGTTCGGCACGAACCGCCGCGGCTACCTGAACTTTCGGCGACTGAATGGAATCCTGATGGTCGCGCTTCTCCTGCTTCAGTGCATCCCGGCTTTGCCGCCGCTGAACCGGCTTGTATTCGAGGGGTTCTTCGCCCTGCCGCCCGACCTGGCGGACCTTGCGCGCTGGACGCTTCTGCTCGGCGTCGTCATGAACGGCTCGTTCTTTTTGCGGAATGTGCCGATGGTTGTGCTGTTCAACAACCTGCAGAGCGGCAAGGCGAACACGGCGACTTTCATTCGCATTCTGCTGACCATGGCGTGCGCGGCGGTTTTCCCGCGCATCGGGCTGGTGGGTGCCTACTGGGGACTCCTCGCCCTGACGCTCGGGTGCATCGTCGAGTACATCATCACATGGCTTTATGCGCGGCCCTATGTGCGCACGCTCCTGTCCGAAGAAGGGCCGGATGCCGCCGCAGGGGAGTCCGTCGCCACGCAGTTCCGATTCACCCTGCCGCTCTCGCTTGGCGGATTTCTGCTGATGGTTTCGCCGCTGATTGTGGCGGCCTTTGTTGGGCGCACGGCGAACGCGGCGGATATGCTGGCGATTCATTACGTTACGCTCGGGGTAGCTAATCCCGTGGCGTATGCCGCCCTGCGCATGCAGGCCGTGGCGATTGAGTTCCCGCCGGAATACAAGGGCGACCACCGGCTTCTGTGGTTTGCGCTTGCCGCCGGGGCCGTGTTGGGCGTCATACCCTTCCTTTTCTCGCTGCCTCATCTGGGCGGATGGTATTTCGGGTTCTACCAGAACGTACCCCCGCGCATTCTTGGAACGGCGCGGCTGGCCGTCGGAATCTATTCGTTCATCTGCCTTATCCAGGTCGTTCGCGGTCGCGTGGAGGGCCTCGCGGCGATCCGAAAGCGTCCGGATGCGGTCATGGCCGGGCAGATTGGCTACACGGTCGCCCTGTTGACGACGCTGGCGATACTGCGTCCGTTTGGCGTCGCGGGCTGGGCAATGGCCGTGACGGCGATTTTCGTGGCACCCGCATTTGCCGCGACCTCGGTCTATGCCGCGCTGGCTTTTCGTCCGCTGAAGATATTCGGCATTCACAACAGGAGGGCTTCGTCATGACGCGCATTGAGCGTTTCGGGTGGAAGGCACCCGTTGAACCGGGCATTGGGCGCATTGTCAGCGCACACGGCGACTACTATCACCTCGTCTGCAACGAGGCCGAGGGCGAGATTCTGGCGCGCAAGAAGAAGAGTGCGTTCAGGACGGCCGACGCGCTGCGCCCGATTACCGGCGACTTCGTGCGTTTTCGCTACAACGAGCAGGGCGAGAGCATGATACAGGAAGTCCTGCCACGCTTTTCGTCGTTCGAGCGCAAGGACCCGACGGCACGGCGAAAGGCTCAGGTGCTGGCGGTCAACTTTGACGTGCTCTTCATTATGATGAGCCAGAACGAGAACTTCTCCATTCCTCGGCTGGAGCGCTTCCTTGCCCTGTCGGAAGAGTGCGGCCAGGCCGAAGTCGTTATTGCGCTGACGAAGAAGGATCTTGCCGCGCCGGGTGAATCGGGTGCGGCGCGTGTTGTCGCGGCATTCGGGGAGGGCAAGGTGACTGCACTCGATCTTTCCTGCCGGACGGGCGAGGGACTGGAGACCGTGCGGCAATATGCGCAGCCCGGGCGGACGCTTGCCTTCATCGGCAGCTCGGGCGTCGGAAAGTCCACCTTGCTCAATGAGCTTGCCGGTGAGGACTGGATGGCGACGCAGGAAATCCAGGAATGGAGCGGCAAGGGGCGGCACACGACGACGAGCCGCGAACTCGTGATGCTCCCGAACGGCGCGATGGTCATCGACACGCCCGGCATCCGTGAAATCGGCCGGGTCGGCGAAAGCGATGAACGGCTGGTCAAGGGCGAGTCTTCGCACCGTTACAGAAAGTGAAGTCATGGCGACGCTCTGGAATTGTCTCAACTACGCACCATATGTGCTTTTCGTTCTGACGATGCTCACCTTTGTCGTACCCTGCCGTTTCCGCGTACGGACACAGGCGATTTGGGCGATGGTGCTGCTCGTCTGCTTTTCGAAGTTCCTCGTCTATCGGGAACTGGGCGGCGACTCGTTCGCACCCTGGCTTCCCGAGAAGGTGATCTGGCTTTGGAATTGGGGCTATGCCGGGGCGTGCATTCTGCTCGCGCTGGGGGTGCTCACGGTTTTCTGGCGCTTTCCACGGAAGGGACTGGTTCTGCCGCTTCTCGCGTGGGGGCTTGCCGCGTGTGGAATCTGGAACGGCGTCAAGATTCCGGAGGTGCGCGAGGTCGAACTCGCCTTCCCCGATCTGCCGCCGGAACTGGCGGGCTACCGTATCGTGCAGGTGAGCGACATCCACGCTTCGACGGCGGCGCGGCGGTGGCGCACAGAGGCGATCGTGCGGCGCGTCAACGAACAGAAGCCCGACCTCATCTGCTTGACGGGCGATTTCACCGACGTTGAACCGACGCGACACTTCCGCTACTTGGAACCATTGGAGGATCTCCGTGCGACGGACGGCGTGTGGGCGAGCACGGGCAATCATGAGTTCTACCACGACTTCTACCGCCGGTGGCGACCGTGGTACGAGCGTTGGGGCATCCGCTTCTTGCGGAACGGCTGTGCCTTTCCCCGTCCGGGGCTGGCCCTCGGCGGCGTGGATGACCGCACCTTCGACGGCGGCGCGATTCCGCCCGTGAACCCCCATGTCGGGGCTGCGTTCGCGTCGGCGACGAACGGCGAGTTCCGCGTCCTTCTGCAGCACCGTCCCTCGGGTGCGCTGGAGAATGCGGCGAACAACGGCGTTCGACTTCAGCTGTCGGGGCATACTCACGGCGGCTTGTTTCCGGGAATGTCCGCCATCATCAAAGCGTGGAATCGGGGCTATGTGAAGGGGGCGTACGACCTGCCCTCGCAGGGCCGACTCTATGTCTCGCCCGGCGTCGGGCAGTGGGCGGGCTTCCCGATTCGCTTCTTCGACGACCCCGAAATCACCGTCATCACCCTTTCCCCGACCGCCCCGCCCGCCGGGTTCACGGCCCTTCGTGTTTCTTGTCCGGTTCCTTCGTCGGGACTTCATCCTGGAGAATAGTTCAAATGTTCCCCAATACGCCAGAGACGCTGCTGAAAGACATCGCCGAATTGCGCGAAGGCGACGACGCGGCGGAATGGCAGACGTTCGTCGCGCTCTATGAGTCGCCGCTGAGGAACTTCGTGCACACGGTCAACGAACGGTTGTCACCGTCCGACGTCGATGAGGTGGTTCAGGACATCTTCGTCCGTCTGGTTGCCATTCTGCGAAACAGGGTGGTCGATCTGTCCAAGGCGCGGTTTCACACCTATCTTGCGCAGGTTGTGCGCAATCTCCTGATCGACCGCTACCGCAAGTCGCTCGTCCGCGCGAGATGGGAGGGCGGCGGTGCGGCTGATGGCAGGAGCGTGACGACTCTTATTCGCAAGGTCGAGGCGCGGACGCCCGATCCGGGTGCGATCTTCGATATGCGCTGGCGCATGGCCGTTCGATCGGCTGCCGTCGATCACGTCTTGACGAAAATGGCCATTTCAGAGCAGTCAAAAGCGATTTACAGGGCCTTGCTCGGTCGGACGCCCGAACTTCGCCACGCCACGCCGCACCAGATCGCGACGCATTTCGGCGTTTCCTACTCAGTCGTCAAGCAGGTGAAGTCCCGTCTTGACCGCGCCGTTGCCGCCCTTGAACGCCGTGTCCTCGCACGGGTGGAAGCCTGATGCGGGCGCATCCCCGGGACGTTCATTTCGGGTAGCGGTTGAGCGCGGCGAGCTTCGGGGCGTAGACGAGCCGGATGCCCGGGATGCGGGCGAGGGGGTCGCTTGCATTCCAGCCGAGGCACTTCATGTCGGCGAACTTGATCAGGAGGTGGTGCGCGTCCTTCCCCTCCCACAGGCGGACGGGATTCGTTTCCTCGTCCGCGTAGGCGAACGAATCCCGGAAGCCGTCCTTGTCGTCGCCGATGACATAGGTCCTCCGCCCCGTCTTCGGATCGAGAACCGGCGGAATCGTGTCGACAACGGATTCGGCGCGGTCCGTCAGGGAGTGGAGACCCCAGCGTCCGGTGCGGGCGTTCGCCTTCACGCGCGATTCGGGAAGGGACGGATAGTCGTAGACGCTCCTCTGCTTGGGGAAGCCGAGGGTCAGCCAGTTTTCCTCAATTCCGACGTCAGAAATCGTCTGCGGGTTGGCGTCCTCGCCGTTCCCCGCCAGCGCGTACTGGCGCTCGGCTTCAGTCGG
Source organism: Verrucomicrobiota bacterium (assembly GCA_050874585.1). GTDB lineage: Bacteria > Verrucomicrobiota > Kiritimatiellia > RFP12 > UBA1067 > UBA1067. The sequence goes on from JBNMKZ010000064.1 coordinate 6,332, forward strand.
CAGACGGAACTCGTAGTCCTTGAATCCGCTGAAATCGGGGTTTCGCAGTGTGCGTTCGTTGAGTTTCGCGAGAAGGGCCGCGAACTCGCCCGGCCGGATACTCTCGACGGGCACGTCCTCCGTGACGAACGGCGCGACCGTCGGATCCAGTTCGGCGCGGCACTTCCGGCGGAGATCCGGGTCGATTGCACCGAGCATCCCGTAGGTGAGCCGTCCCTTCATGATGAGGAACGGATAGGTGAGCCTGACGCGATGGGCCTTCCGGTTGCCCCGCGGTTGGCAGAAGCGCCCGTACATCGTGTAGCCGCCCGCCGGACACGCGGCGAACTCGATCGCGAGTCCCGTTGTCGCGTCGAGCGTGAGGGTGCGTGTCTCGCCGCCCTTGATTTCCGCCGCCGTAAGGTGGGCGTTGCGTTCCGTCCCGCCCATGGTGCGCGGCAGGAAAGTCAGCGATGCGGCGACGATGGCTGCAAAAAGGACGAAAAAGACGGAAAGGATGGCTGTTTTGCCGCGTTTGATGGGGCGTCTGGACGGCGCGGGCGCGGCGGTTTCGCCGACGGCCGCCGCTACTTTCCCGGCGAGGGGCGTCAGTCGGGCGGGACGCTTCGCAGGGTTCTCGTCCAACAGACGCGGCAGAATCTCGCCCCAGACGGGATTGAGCGGCGCGAGAAGGCAGAAGGCGTTCGTGTCGGGTTCATACCAAAGCCCCGTGAGCAGGCGGAAGACCGCCATGCCGAAGGCGAACGTGTCGGACGCGGCACTCGCGCCTTGCCCTCGCAGGATTTCGGGGGCCAGGTAGCCGCGCGTCCCCATCACGAGTTGCCCGGCCGGGGTCGCATTCGTCGTGACGAGGGTGCGTTCCGCATCAATCGTCTGCCGCAGACGGTCGTTCTCGAACTTCGAGATGCCGAAATCGCTCAGCACGACGCCGCCCTTGCCGTCGAGAAGCAGGTTGTTGAGCTTGATGTCGCGGTGGACGATGCCGAGATCGTGGATGTAGTCGAGGGCCGAGGCGATTTGGGCGAACCAGCGGGCGATTTCCCCTTCGCCCGCCTCGCCCGGCGCGAGGTCGGCCAGCGTCCGGGACTCGCCGCCTTTGCCGCGCACGAGATCCATGACGAAATAGGCGAGATTGCCCTCCGCGAGAATGTCGAGGTCGAAGACGTGCGCGATGTGCGGATGGTCGAGCCGCGCGAGGACCTTGCCCTCGGAGAGGAAGCGCCGGCGGAAGTTCTCGACGTCCCCGTGGTCGAGGGTGAAGGTCTTCATCGCCGAACGCACGCCCAGCCGGCGGTGTTCGACTTCGTACACCGTCCCCATGCCGCCGCGTCCGAGGATGCGGACGATGCGGTAGACCCCAACGATGTCATTTTCACGGAACTCCATGGCCCGTATTATAGCAAATACAGGCGGTCGGAGTTGCCATGAAGATTTTTCGCCTGCTTTTTCGCATTTTCCCGTCACCTTTTCCGACGGGCCTCGTATATACTTGATAGATATGGAACGATACGAACAGTTTGCGAAATGACATACGTACCAGAGCGGTGGAACGTCTGCGCGACCTGCAAATGGTGGCGCGGGCGTCGGCAGGTCAAGTTCATCGCGGCGGGGGCTCCGCCGCAGGTGGTCGTCGATGGAATCATGCCCGGCGGCAGCACATGCGTTGTCTGGAACCGCGATCGCAGCGCAATGGGCAGGTGCGATCACTGGCGGAAATGGGAAAGATTGTGATAACCTTCAATAAAGTGCGAGAAACAACGGATCATGAGTGAAGTCTCTTTACGAACTGAGAATCCGTCCTGCGCGACCTGCAAGTTCTGGAAGGGTTCGCGGCGGCTTGTGCCGCTTGGGAGCGCGAGGGCCGTTCGCGTTGATTCGGCGCGGCAGCCGTGTTCCTTCCGGGTCGGGTCTTTGACCACGCCGGGTGCGCGGTGTGGAAACTGGCAGAAATGGGGAAAACTCTAATAAACTTCCATAAGCGTGTTGAAATGAACGAAACTGACAAGAATACCATGAATGCGGAAAGCGAGGCAACAGTCGTTGAGCCCGTCGAAGGGCGTCGCTCTCCAAATGACGACTTTCTCCTGACGAGAATTCTCAATAAGATTGGCGATTTCTTCTCGAAGATGATTCGCGGCATAATCGTCTTCGCATTCGTAAAACTGCCGATTTGGATGTTCCGGTCACTCTTTACCATGAAGTGGCTGCGTCTCTTCATTTCGGCCTGGCGGGCGTTGATGCTGATGATGATCTGGATTGCCATCGTTTTTGCCGCGTGGCTGGTGTGGGACATGGAGAAATTCATTCGTTTCTGGCGAACGACATGGATGCTTTGTCAGGAATTGTTGCACTTGGCTTGGGCGGTCATTCGTTTGCACGGCGACCAGATTTGGTTCTGCATTGCACTGATTGGTTCGGTATACGGGCTCGTTTTTCTTCCGGCGAAATTTGCTTGGCGGAAATGGAAAAATCGACGCGAGGAGAAGATGAGCAAGGATAGTTCCTCCCCAATTGAGGAGGAGCGTCTGCCGTCCACATCGGATGCGCCCGAGGTGGATGAGCCAACGGGTCAGGTGCAGAAGTGAGGAAAAACGATGGATGACTTTGCGCGTGGCGTTTCCGTGCTTCTCAAGCTGTTCTTCTACCTGATGTTCTTCGGTGGAATCCTTTTTGCAATTGGCCTTGTGATCATGTTCATCGTGGAGTGTCTGCCACGACTACTCGCCGCCGCGCTGATGATCATCGTGCCGATTGTCGCGATTTTTGGATTGTCAAGCTGATTGGAATCATCGCGCGGAAACTTTCGTGAGAAATGGCTTTAGTTATGGATGTCAATGAAAGTTTGATTGGTCAGTCAGAGATTGTTTCGAACCCCAAAAAGCCTTTGGGAGCGTGGATGGAGGTAATCCATCGGCGTGAGAGACCGCATCGGTATGAGGTCTTGTCGGCAGGGAGCGAGTTGCCGCGCAAGGACCTCATCCTTTACCGCGTCGAGGAAATCACCTACGAGGAGGATTCTCCGCAGTTGGAGGCCCTTGAGAACGCCCTTTCATGCATGGCGGTTCCTGGGATGAATCTCGTCTACTTGATTTTGGGCGATCACGGGAAGGTCCAGTTTTATTTCGGGTTTGCCCGCGATACGATTTCCACCCATTGGGAAGGCGACCAGGTGCTGAAGGTCGGCGAGGCCTTCCTCAAGCCCGCCATCGTCGGCAACTTCCGGGGCAGCATTGTGCGCCGTCTCAATCCCGACGAGATACAGGGGGTCCGGAACGCCTTGCATCGGTTCTTTGAGAGGAATGAGAACTGCCGCGTTTTGGGGGGCGTCCCCGGCGGCGTGAAAGACAAGGAGAATCAGGATTTCCGCGGCATCGACAGGCTTGTGGATATCATGCAGGGCGATTCGTTCGCCTTCATGATCCTGGCGAAACCCATTTCACAGGAGCGGCTTTCGGACTTGCGGGCGGACATCTTCACGTCCTATGAGATGCTGGCGATGGCCTCGAAGCAGTCCGTCCAGCTTGGCGTGAATGACGGGACGAGCCAGAGGACGGGAACGTCGGAAGGGACGAGTGAGTCCTGCAGCCTCACCCACACGGATACGACGTCGCGCAGTGACAGTTCTACGAAACGGCTTGGTTCGAATTCGAGCGGGGCCTCCAAAACCGAAGGAGGAAGCAAGTCGCGTTCGGATTCCAACTCCGACAGCAAGAGTACAAACAGGGGGACGAGCACCCATTCGGACGTTCAGCACGGCTCTTCGGTGACGGTGAATTCCGATTTGACGAATAAGGTGGCGGCGGACTGGGTCAAGTATCTTGACGAGGTCTTGATTCCCCGTCTTGACTATGCGCGGGGCAAGGGCGCGTATGTCGTCAACATGACGCTCCTCGGCGAGAATCCGCAGGTCGTCCGAAAGCTTTCACAGGCGGCCCGGTCGATTTTCGCCGGTGAGATGGCGAACATGGTGCCGCTCCTGTCGCGAGAGCCGGATGACGTCGAATGCCGGCAGCTGGAGAACTTTTCCATCCCCTATGAACGCATGACGGACGAGGCCTTGATGCGGTTGCCCTATGCACGGGCCGGGTTGCTGGAATACGACTCGGTTGCGCAACTTGGCAAGGATCAGCTGTCCGTTCTCTATTCCGGGAATTGGATGAGCGTGCGCGAACTTGCGCTGATGGCGGGATTGCCGCAGAAGGAGGTCGTGGGGCTTCGCTTGAAGGAAGAGGTTGAATTCGGCCTGAACGTTCCCGAGCCAAAGGGCCGGGGCGGCGAAATGCTGTCCGAAGATCAGCTTGTCCCGTTGGGAACGCTCATCAAGAGCGGCAATGAGTGTGAAAAAAGCATGGTCAGCTTGGCGAAGTCGCTTCTTGACCGGCATGTCTTTGTCGCGGGCGTGACGGGCAGCGGCAAGACGACGACTTGCCAGACGCTTCTGCTTTCGAGCGGATGGCCGTTCCTGGTGATCGAGCCCGCCAAGACGGAGTATCGTGGCCTTCGCCATGCCGACAAGGCGGAGATTCGTGCGCAATGCAAGAATCTGCTTGTCTTTACGCTGGGTGACGACACGGTTGCGCCGTTCAGGCTGAATCCGTTTGAACTGATCCCAGGTGAAAGCGTGACGGCGCGCGTCGACATGCTGATGGCCAGCATATCTGCCGCGTTCGAAATGGAGGCGGCCATTCCGCAGCTGATTGAACGGGCGATTTACGCCTGTTACGAGGACTATGGCTGGAGTCTCGACACAAACGAAAACGAACAGTACGAAGATCCATTCAAGGATGGCGTGTTCGCCTTCCCGACCTTGAGCGACGTGCTCAAGAAGACGGAAACCGTCGTCAATGAACAGGGCTTTGACGACCGGCTCAAGAAGGACTACATCGGTTCAATCAACGCGCGGCTTCAGGGGTTGACGCTTGGCTCGAAGGGCTTCATGCTCGACTGCCCGCGTTCCATTGACTTTGTGAAGCTCTTGGATCGCCAGGTCGTGCTTGAGCTGGAGTCGATACCGAACGCGGCGCAGAAGTCCCTGATCATCGGATTCGTGCTGACGAATCTCCTCCAGGCGGTCAAGTACAAGTTCAAGACGGGAGGCGGAAAGATCCATCACATCACGCTGATAGAGGAAGCGCACCGCCTCCTGTCAAAGCCCGAACCCGGCGGCAGCCCTTCGCAGAAGCAGGCGGCGGAGACCTTTGCGGACATGCTGGCGGAAATTCGCAAATACGGAGAATCGCTTGTCATCGCCGACCAGATTCCGGGCAAATTGACCCCTGAGGTCATGAAAAACACCAATACGAAGATCATTCATCGCCTTTTCGCACAGGACGACAAGGAGGCCGTGGGGCATACGATGGGGCTTGATGACGATCAGGCGAAATTCCTTTCAAACCTCGTGCCGGGACGTGCCATCGTCTTCAACGGCGACTGGTCGAAGGCCGTTCAGGTGCAGATTGCGCAGAAGTACCGCACGGACTCCACGCCGGAAAACGACGAAGATGCAAAACTTCGGGACGCGGCATTGGCGTTTTATGCAAAGGACTTCCGGCGCGGCGTGTATGGGATGTCGCAGCTCTTCGCGAAAGAGCCGACGGGTGCGGAGCTGGAGGCCAAGGCGAAGAGCCTGCAGCGGCTTTCAAAGGCGTTTCGCTCATGTGACGGAATTCCCGCGAAGGTGTGGAATCCGCTCATCGTGCCGCGACTTTGCGAGAGATATGGCGAAAGCGCGGTCTCGGATGTCTTGTCGTCTGTCGGGGTGCAAAGGGAACTCGCCGACATCGCTGACAAGTCCATTAAAGTGAATGAACTCAAGCTGCCCGTCCTGCTGGACTTGTGCGAGAAGCATACAGACGAGGTCGTCTTGCACGTCCTTCTTGCGCGGCGCTATTCGCCAAAGACAATCGAGAGAACCATTCCACGCTATATTGCCTTCCTCTCCGATTTCCGGAAGGAGAACTTTCGCGAGATTCCGGGGTGCAAGACGAAAACCTTGAAATGCGACAGCCGTGAATGCCTTTATGCACATTAATTTCAACTAAACAACAAGCAACTAAATAAGGAGCAAACAAATGGAATTCTTGAGCAGTCTGTGGAATGGCGTCAAGGAGATCGCATCGGGGATTGGGAAGGCGATTTCAAGTGTCTTGAGTACATCGCCGCTGATGAAAAATCTGCTGCCCATACTGGCGGTTGTCATTCCGCCGCCGTTGGATGCGATCGCGTGCGTTGCCGTGATGGGAATTGCGTCCGCCTTTGGCGTAAAGTCAAATCCCGACGAGTTGGGGTGTCAGATGAACGAGGCGGACATGAAGCCGGAAGACTTCAAGACGTTTGCCGACTACAAGGCGTACCTTGACAGGGAGTATCCGTTTGATGCGGCAAAATACGAAGCCTTGTCGCCAGACCAGAAGCTGGCGTGCCGTTATACGGGGATCATTGGCCTGATGGAGGAACTGCACCAGTCGAAGGGCTTCAAGATCTCGCCCATGACATTGGGCATCCTGGCGGCGGGCGCCGCGCAATGCAAGTGGACTGAACCTCAGATCAAGGGCTTTGCGGAAGGAATGGCGCGGACCTTGGAGGTGAGCGGCGGGCGCGACATGTCGAGCGTCGAGGGGTTGGCAAGGGGTGGCCTTGCGGCGGACGATTGGACGACTGTGCGGAATGCGGTGGAGAAAGGGCGTGAAACGGCCGGCGTCGAGGAGACGATTGATGAAATCTGCGAGTCTTTCAAGCGGCCTGAGGATGTCGAGCGGAAGATTGATGAGGCGCGGGCTGCATTTGACATGCGTGACCACATCTGAGGAAGTTAAGCCATGAATGATCTGGAACGGCGGCTTTTCGTTGTCCATCAAGGCCTGATCTCGCAATGGTGCGTGGGTTCGGATGGCGACTTGGACTGCGTGACTTGCAACGGTCTGCGAGAAGTTCCCTTCGATGCCGCGCATTCGGCAGAAGGGTGGAGGCAATGGGCCGAAGACGAACAGGTTTCTTCGGATGCTCGCTTCGACGCGATCTTTCTCTCGGACGATCCCAATGCATTCGCCGATTTGCCGTCTTATTTCACGGCAGAAGGGCAGGGGCCCAGCCGTTGGACGGTCGAGCTGCTGAAGAAGATCGCTTCGGAGCCCGAATTCTCGGAAGTGGCGATTACGCTTATGCAAGAAGGCGCGGAGTGTGCGCTTCCGGTTTCGGAGGGGCGCTCCTGCCCGCCGCTTCGCTTGGCGGTCAAGGCTTCGCTGTCGTTTAATCTGCCGACCGGGACGGGGAAGCCCGTTTCAGCGGCAGACCACGACCGGGACATGAGGGGCGCCGGGAAGGATGAGAGGTCGAAGCCTGCAAGCGAATCCGCGGCATGCGCCGACAGTTACGGCGACAAGAAAGCCCTTGCGCTGAAGGTTGGCGATGCTGTCAACGCTCAAATCGCCGTTGCCGCGCCCGCCCGCGGCTGCTATTACGCGAAAGCGGTGGATTTGGACGATCTCATCAAGATCAAGATGGCGGCGTTGCCCAAGAGAATCCCCTTCGCGGAGGGGGGCGTGGTCGTATTAAAGGTCATTGCCGTTGAGAACGGTTGTGTAACTTACGCATTTGCGTCATACACTTGCGTATACTAGAAGAGAAGGACATGGAATCGCCACGTCAATGGGAACGGGCCGAAGATAAAAGGAGTAACGTATGGCATTGCTAAAACGAGTGAACGACAGGAAAATCGCGGCAAAACAGGCCGAGGAGGCGCGGCATCCGATTGTGAAGCTGGGCGCGGACCGCAATGTGCGCGAGGCGTATTTCGGCGGGCTCGCTTTTGCGGCGGTCGCCAACGACGATGCGATTGACGACGACGAGCGGCGGCGGTTGGTCGGGCTGGGCTCGTCGTTGGAGCTGCCGTCTGACGAGGTCGAACAGACGTTGCGCA
>JBNMKZ010000065.1:0-13821 GCA_050874585.1 Verrucomicrobiota bacterium
CCCGATTCCCAGCCAAAGCAAGCCCGACTTGTCATTCACCTTGTCCATTTCGGTAGAAGTAAATGCCAAATCGGTAAAGGTAAATGCCCCTATGGGGCAGAAAGCCCCACGACTATGGGCATTTACTTTGTCCGCCAACCCGAATCGGCAAATTCTTTGCGGGGGTTCGTTCTATTATCCATTTCTCTCAGAATCATCGTGCCACTTGCACATAATGCCGCATTTCTGCTACAATTCCCACTATGAATGAACGCCCCTTCTCCTTGCCGAGCGACTTGCGCGACCAACCGCGCAAGCGAGTGCTGATTTTCTCCCCCGCAACGGGCGCGTCAAACCGTGGCCATATCGCCGGTATTCTGCGCTATTCAATGACAATCGCCTACTGGGATGTCCTTGTTCTTGCGGACGTTCCCTCGGCGCGAACCGTGAAACAGATGACGTCTTTTGCTCCCCACGGCGTCATCATGTCCGAACGCTTTTATGCCGAACTTGCCAAGCGGAAGTCCCTGCCGACCTGCCCAATCGTCCTCTTTACCGAGAATATCCACCAGTCGTACGGGGACATCCCGTGCATTCGGACCGATGACGAGGCAATCGGACGGGCGGCAGCATCGCATTTCCTCGCCAAGGGCTGCACCGCTTTCGCCGCGGTCGGACTGCATCCGGGGCTCTCGGCTTCGGCCGACGGACGCGTCCAAGCCTACTCGGATGCCCTTTCGCAGGCGGGGAAATCCGCGCCGTTCTTCTACGGCGAAAATGTTTCTTCGTCTGGCGAAACATGGACTCTCAACCGTTCCGCCCTGGCGGCGTTTCTGCGCAAACTGCCGAAACCCTGCGCCATCTTCACGATTTCAGACGCGTTTGCCTGGCAAGTCCTTCAGGTCTGCACAAATCTCGGTCTTGTCGTACCTGGGCAAATCCGCATTCTCGGCTGCGATGACGATGAAATGTTCTGCCGCGCCGCCGAACCCCGTCTCTCCAGCGTCGCCCCCGACTACAACGCGGGCGGCTATCTTGCCGGGAAGGTTCTCTCTCGCCTCATCTGGGGCCGCGAATCGTCCGTCCTCGGACGGTGTTTCCCCTACGACATCAAGGGCATCGCCGAACGCGAATCGACCCTTGACCCGACAGGGCTCAACTATACGATTGTCCGCGCCAAGGAATTCATCGCCGAGCATTATGCGGAAGACCTTTCGGTTGCGGATGTTGCCGCCGCGCTCAAGATTTCAAAGCGCCTGCTGAACCTGCACTTCTCGAAGACCTCGGCTAAATCCGTCCATGAGGAAATCCTCAAGACCCGTCTGCGGAATCTGGCCGCCCTGCTGATTCGACGCGACACCCCCATTCGGGAAACAACGCTCCAATGCGGCTTCAAGTCCGAGAATCACGCGAAGTTTGTCTTCAAGAAGAGATTCGGCATGACCATGCGCGAGTACCGCGACAAACCGAGGCGACGAAGCGAAGTCATCCTCCCATGAGAACAAAAGAGGGGTGCACGACCATTTGGTCCTGCACCCCTCTTTCTGCGGCACTTTCACCGGCCGCCTCGCGGCAGTCAAGCGAAGAGCTTGGCCAGTTTTTCAAGCTGGCGCACCTTCTCCTTGTTTTCCTCCAGCTTCCGCCGCGCCTCGGCGACCACGGCCTCGGGCGCGTGAGCCACGAAGTTCTGATTGGCGAGTTTCGCCTCGGATGACTTGATGAACCCGGCGAGTTTTGCCAGTTCACCGGCGATGCGCTTCGATTCCGCCACACGGTCGACAAGCCCCTCCAGCGAAAGATAAACCGTACCAAAGGTTGTCAGCTTCGACGGCATTGGCAGGTCGCTGCCAGCCGGGACGAATTCGACGGACTCGGCTCGCATCGCCTTCTTCAGCGTCTCGGACTCCCCTTTCGCATTCTCGTCGTTCGTCGCAATTGTCACGCGAACGAATGTGGACGGCGGGACTTTGTATTCGGCCCGCAGGGCACGAAGGGCCGTAATCGCCTCGCGCTTCTCGTTCACGAAGTCGTAGGTCGCGGCGGAAAGCCCCCAGGCCGCCTTTTCCGATTCCGTATAGCCAGTCGGGAACGCGGCACGCATAATCGACTCGCCCTCCTTCAGGTAGCCGAGCTGATGTGCAACCTCCTCAGTCACAAACGGCATATACGGATGCAACAGGCGAAGGGCCTTGTAGAAGACGTCCTTGAGAATGGCGAAAGCAACGGACTTGTTTGGCGCGTCCTTCGCATACTCAACATACCAGTCGCAAATCTGCGTCCAAAAGTAGTCGTAGACGGCCAGCGCACCATCCTGAATGCGATACTGGGCGAGTATCTCGCCCAAACGACGGCAGGCAAGATCCGTCGCCCAGAGGATGTGCTTCTCATCGGCGGTCAAGTCGTCCGCCTTGAGCGCGTCAATCGACGGAACCGCGCCAAGCGCACCGAGGTTCATCTCAAGGAAGCGCGCCGCGTTCCAGATCTTCGTACAGAAGTTACGACCGATTTCGAACTTCTCCTTATTCACCTTCGTGTCGCAGTCGAGCGATGTGATGAGGGCGATTGAGAAGCGCAGGGCATCCGCCGAATACATGTCGATGAGTTCGAGCGGGTCAAGCGAATTGCCGAGGGACTTCGACATCTTGCGGCCCTGCGCATCGCGCACGATGCCATGGATGACGATGTTCTTGAACGGAGGCTTGCCCATGAAGTGAATACCGGCCATCATCATGCGCGCGACCCAGAAGAAGATGATGTCCTGCGCCGTCACCAGGTCGGTCGTCGGGTAGTAGTAGTCGAGGTCCTTCGTCTTCTCGGGCCAGCCAAGCGTAGAGAAAGGCCAGATCCACGAACTGAACCACGTATCCAGCACATCCTCGTCCTGCTTCAGGTCCTTCAGTTCAAGAGACTCGAAACCCGGAATCTGCCGCGCTTTCGCAAGTGCTTCCTCGGGCGTCGGGGCTACGACGAGCTTCGCCTCCTCACCTTCGGCGGACGGCAGGTAGTAGGCGGGAATGCGATGCCCCCACCACAACTGACGCGAAATGCACCAGTCCTGTATGTTCTCCATCCAGTTGAAGTAGATCTTCGACCACCGATCCGGAACAAAGCGGACGGAACCGTTCTTCACCGCCTCAATCGCCGGTTCGGCCAGTGGTTTCATCTTCACGAACCACTGCTTTGAAAGGCGCGACTCAACCGTCTCGTGGCAACGGTAGCAGTGCCCGACCTGGTTGTCGATGTCCTCAATGTGATCAAGATAGCCACCGGCCTCCAGGTCGGCGACAATCGCCTCGCGGCACTTGAAGCGATCCATGCCCGCATAGCGCGCACCGGCAAGCTCGTTCATTGTGCCGTCGCCATTCATGATGTTGATCTGATCAAGATTGTGACGCTTGCCGACAAGGAAGTCATTCGGATCGTGCGCCGGCGTAATCTTGACGATGCCCGTTCCGAACTCCCGGTCCACGTAGTCGTCGGAAATCACGGGAATCTCGCGCCCCGTCAACGGAAGAATGACATTCTTCCCAACGAGATGCGCGTAGCGTTCGTCCTTTGGATTCACCGCGACAGCTGTATCGCCCGGCAACGTCTCGGGACGCGTCGTCGCAATCATCACGTAGTCCACGTACGGCTCGCCATTCTCGCCCTTGGCCGAACCGACGACGGGATAGCGCAAATACCAGAAATGGCCATGGTTCGGCTCGTGTTCGACCTCGTCATTCGCCAGGGCCGTACCGCAGCGCGGACACCAGTTGACGATGTAATTCCCCTTGTAGATGAGCCCTTCGTCAAACAATTGGGTGAAGACTTTCGCCACGGCCTTTGAGCAGCCCTCGTCAAAGGTAAAGCGTTCGCGCTGCCAGTCGGTCGAGTTCCCCAGCATGCGCTGCTGGTGGACAATCGTGCCACCGTACTGCTTCTTCCACTCCCAGACACGCTGGACGAACGCCTCGCGCCCAAGATCCTGGCGACGCTTACCCTCCTTGCGCAAGGCCTTCTCGACCACATTCTGCGTGGCGATGCCGGCATGATCCGTACCGGGAAGCCAAAGGACATTACGGCCCTGCATCCGATGCCAGCGCACGAGAATATCCTGAATCGTCTGGTTCAGCGCATGCCCCATGTGAAGGATGCCCGTGACATTCGGGGGCGGGATAACAACCGAATACGGCTCGCCAGAACCCGGCTCGTCATGAAAACAGCCGCTCTTTTCCCAAATCGGATACCACTTGGCCTCTGCGGCCTTTGCGTCGTAATGCTTGTCCATCATAATGCGTTTCTACCTCTTGGACGCATATTATACCATATTTGTCAGACACTCCCGAATCTGCCGCACTCAAATTTCATACTCCCGCAAAAGCCTTTAGGGAAGGCCGCACCCGAAACGAGCGCACGATAGAACAAAGGCCGGGCAATTTGCCCGGCCTTTCGTATCAAGAGTCATGCGGAAAATCCGCACGCCTTGACGGCGCTTACTTCTTGAAGCTCTCCTCAACGGCGACGGCAACGGCGACGGTCGCGCCGACCATCGGGTTGTTGCCCATGCCGATCAGACCCATCATCTCGACGTGCGCCGGGACGGACGAGCTGCCCGCGAACTGGGCGTCGGAGTGCATACGGCCCATGGTGTCGGTCATACCGTAGGAGGACGGACCCGCCGCCATGTTGTCGGGGTGAAGCGTACGGCCAGTACCACCGCCCGAAGCGACGGAGAAGTACTTCTTGCCATTCTCAACGCACCACTTCTTGTAGGTGCCCGCGACCGGATGCTGGAAGCGCGTCGGGTTCGTCGAGTTGCCCGTGATGGACACGCCGACGTTCTCAAGCTTCATGATCTCCACGCCTTCCGGCACGTTGTCGGCACCGTAGCACCGAACCGCCGCGCGCGGACCGTCAGAGAACGCCTTCTCGGAGACGATTTTCACCTGCTCAAGCGCATTGTCAAACTCGGTCTTCACATAGGTGAAGCCGTTGATGCGGCTGATGATGTAGGCGGCATCCTTGCCGAGACCGTTCAGAATGACGCGAAGATTCGTGCCGCGGACCTTGTTCGCGTTCAGCGCAATCTTGATTGCACCTTCCGCCGCGGCGAAGCTCTCGTGCCCCGCGAGGAAGCAGAAGCATTCCGTCGCATCGTCGAGAAGCATCGCGCCAAGGTTGCCGTGACCGAGACCGACCTTGCGGTTCTCGGCGACCGAACCCGGAACGCAGAACGACTGGAGGCCAATGCCGATTGCGGCGGCGGCATCCTTCGCCTTCTTGCAACCCTTCTTGATGGCAATCGCCGCGCCGACCGTGTAGGCCCACTTGGCGTTCTCGAAGCAAATCGGCTGGGTCTCTTCGACAATCTTGTAGGGGTCGATGCCCGCCTTGTCGCAGATTTCCTTACACTCGTCGATGGACGAGATGCCGTATTCCTTGAGGGTGGCGAGGATCTTGGCCTCGCGACGTTCGTAACCTTCAAACTGTGCCATTGTCAGATTCTCCTTTAGTCCTTGCGCGGGTCAATGTACTTGGCGGCACCGTCGAAGCGACCGTAATGCCCCTTCGCCTTTTCCCACGCCTCATTCGGGGAGAGGCCCTTCTTGATGAAGTCGGTCATCTTGCCGAACGAGACGAACTCGTAGCCGATGACTTCGTTGTTCTCGTCGAGTGCCATGCGCGTGCAATAGCCCTCGGTCATCTCAAGATAACGCGGACCTTTCGCCTTCGTCGCGTACATCGTACCGACCATCGAGCGGAGACCCTTGCCGAGATCCTCAAGGCCAGCGCCAATCACGAGACCGCCCTCGGAGAAGGCGCTCTGGGTGCGACCGTAGACGATCTGGAGGAAGAGTTCGCGCATCGCCGTGTTGATGGCGTCGCAGACGAGGTCGGTGTTCAGGGCTTCGAGAATCGTCTTGCCGACGAGAATCTCGGAGGCCATGGCGGCGGAGTGCGTCATGCCCGAGCAGCCAATCGTCTCAACGAGGGCTTCCTCGATCACGCCGTTCTTCACGTTCAGCGAGAGCTTGCAAGCACCCTGCTGGGGAGCGCACCAGCCCACGCCATGCGTGTAGCCGCTGATGTCCTTGATTTCCTTCGCCTGCACCCACTTACCCTCTTCGGGGATCGGCGCGGGGCCATGATTGCACCCCTTCATAAGCGGGCACTGATGCTGTACCTCAGTCGAATAGACCATGTGTTTCTCCTTATGTATTGAAAACCTGTCGATTCCCGCGAAGGTTACTTCGTGATCTTGCGACCCTGGACGCCGGCAGCCGTCGCCGCACCCGCATGGACGGGCTCGTGCGGACGGAGCGCACGGACGGCCTCACCGGCCTTCCACATCTCCGAGTCGTGCATATCCTGAAGCTTCTTCGCCATGAATTCCTTGTAGTCCGCACGGCCGGTATCGCGAATGACTTCCTTCGCTTCCTTCATCTGCTTGACGGACGCATAGAGCTTCTTGAAGACCGGCTCCGTCGCCTTGCGGAACATCGGACGCCACTTGAGCGCACCGTGCTGGGCCGTCTGCGAGCAGTTCGAGTACATCCAGTCCATACCGTTCTCGTCCACCAGACGAGCCAGCGACTGCGTGAGCTCCTCGCACGTCTCGTTGAACGCCTCGGACGGCGTGTGGCCGTTCGCACGGAGGGTGTAGTACTGAGCTTCCATCACGCCGCAGAGAGCGCCCATCAGAATGCCGCGCTCGCCGACGAGGTCGCTCGTCACTTCCTTCTCAAACGTGGTCGGGAAGAGATAGCCCGAACCGACGGCGATGCCAATCGCGAGCGTGAGCTCGTTCGCCTTGCCCGTCGCATCCTGCGCGACCGCGTAGGAGGAGTTGATGCCCGCACCATTCAGGAAGTTGCGGCGCACGTTCGTGCCCGAACCCTTCGGGGCGACCATGATCACATCCACGTCCTTGCTGGGCTTCACGCCGGTCAGCTTCTGGTAGACATAGGCGAAGCCATGGCTGAAATAGAGGGCCTTGCCGGGGGTCATGTACTTCTCAATCTTCTTCCACACCTCACCGACCGAGCCATCGGACGTAAGCATCATGATGATGTCGCCCTTCTCAGCGGCCTCTTCGATCGAGAACAGCGTCTCACCGGGAACCCAGCCGTCCTTGATTGCGCGGCCCCAGCTGGAGTTCTTGCCCTTGCCCTTACGCTGGCCAACGATCACGTTGATCCCGTTGTCACGCATGTTGAGAGCCTGCGCCGGGCCCTGAATGCCATAACCGAGAACCGCAACCGTACGGTTCTTAAGCACCTTCTGAGCCTTCTTCAGAGGGAACTCCTTGCGCGTTACAATATTTTCAACGGTATCACCGAACTTGATTTTCATGATCGTTATTCACTTTCTTCGCCCTTTGGCGATTTGAAACTCCTATTATTTTATCACATTTAGCCCCAAACCGACAAGGGGTCGGGCCTCAAAATTGCGTATTTTCTCTTATTTCTCAGGCGTTGACTTGTCGACCATCGCACAGATGCAGCAGTCCGACCAGACATTTTCCGCCGTCTCAATCATATCGATAATCGTGTAAATCGGAAGAATCACGCCGAGTATCATGAGGTTTCCACCAACGCCCGCCATCAGCGAGAGCGTCAGGAAGTAGCACCCCATCGGCACACCGGCGTTGCCGATGGCGCAGATGACGGCCACAACGCACCAGACCAGCATGGTCGGCAGCGTCAGGGCAATGCCGCACTCGGGCGAGTTCTGCATCACGAAAAGGGAGGTGACGAGGATGAACGCCGCGCAACCGTTCATGTTAATCGTGCAGCAGAGTGGCAGGATGAACCGTGCAACCCAGGGCTTCGCCTTCATGTTCTTCTCTGCCGTGGCAATGGTCACGGGCAGGGTCGCCGCCGAACTCTTCGTAAAAAGCGCCATCAGCAGGGCGGGCGTCATCGCCCGCATGACGCGGTAGCCGTTGACGCCGCGCAAGTAGCAGATGAGCGGAAGGACGACGAAGAACTGGATGAGATTGCCGCCGAGGACAATGAGCACATACTTGCCGATTGAACCGACGACCACGCCAGCCGACATCTGGGAGGCCAACTGCGCCGCGAACGCCACGATGCCGACGGGCAACGCCCAAATAAGACCTTTAATCAGTCCGAAAAAGACTTCCTGGAGGCCGCAAAGGACGCGGTGCAACGCCCGCACATTCTCGTTCGTCTTACCCAAAATGGCAATCGTAATGCCAAGCCCCGCCGAAATGAGCACAATGGAGAGCACGTTCCCCGACAGGAACGGATTGATCAGGTTGTTCGGAATCGCGTTGAGAATGTGCCCGTAGACCGTATCCGGCATCTCGGCCATTCGAGAAATCGTCCCCTTCGCCGAATCGGAGACGGACGAAAGGACATCGGCCGAGAGCTGGCCCGGCTGAATGAGCAGATAAAGCCCCAGCCCGACGAGCGCGGCAATGAAGGACGTCAGAACGGTGAACGTCAATGTCTTTGCAAAGATGCGGCCCATTTTCTTGCCTTCGCCAAGCGAGGCCAGAGCCGTCAAAATCGCCAGCGCAACCGTTGGAACGGCCACGAACTGGAAGCACCTCGTATAGGCCGAGGCGACAAAGTCCATAAAGGCGTTGAGTGCCCCGTTATTGAGGCAACCGAGGACTGCGCCCAGGATAAGCGCAGCCGTCCAAATGAGTGCTTGCTTGAATTTCATAATGTTCAGTCGTTTTTGTTTTGTCACGCGGCAATGCCGCAGGCACCTTTCCTCCAGTGCCCATGGCATCCGCGTCGCAACAAATTATACCACAAAACGGTAGGGCTTTTTCAATCCGACGACCGAATCAGCGCGAAATGACGCGGATTTCACACGGCTGAAGCGTCAGCGTCGTCTTCTTTCCCTTCATTTCGTAGGTGAAGGTACGGGCCTTGACGGTATCCGCGTTCAGAAAGTAAACCTTGTTCGGGTAGACACCGTAGACAATGGCCTTTGGCGAGTCCTTGTCAGCCGAAACGCCGGCAATTCGCACCGTCTGCTCAACGGCGTGCGCCAACCGATCGACCAGCCCCGTGTAGGCTTCACGCGCAACCTTGTCCTCGGACGGGAATGCACGCGCAGTAAAGAGGAAGTAGCGGCCCTTCCCGAACTTCTTCTCAACGTACTCACCGGGTTTGCCCTCAGGCGGAAGGAAGTCGAACGGCGCGAGCAGGTCCTTGTCCGTGTAGTTCTTGAAATCGCGGTCGATGCGGGTCGTCAGCTCAGGACGCGACAGCACAAGCGTTCCGCCCCCCCGCACATACCGTTCAAGGACGTCCTTCACATGGGGCGTCATCGTATTCCATCCGCCGAAGGCCAACAGGTCGTAGCGGCGCAAGTCCGCAACGGTCGACTCGTCGTCCACCTGCATGACATCCACCTGCCCATAGGGCGTGCCACCAATCCACGTGTTCCTGAACGGTGCCATCAATTCGGGAGGACGGGGGAAGAACAGGTCCTCCATCATCGCCTGGGACCCTTCGGGTGCGCCATACTTCCAGAGCGCGGCATTTGTCTCGGCGTTGTCGTGCTGGCTCCAGACGGTGAAGCCGCCGTACTGGCCGAGGTAGCCGTCGAGATTGCCGAGGGCCATGGCGATGCGCGTTTCGGGCGTTCCCTCATCGCGTGGATTGGCCTTCACCCAGTCGTAGAACTTCTTGGTGATGTCGCGGTAGTTCTTGGCCACAAATCCGTCATACCCCTCCTCGCGGCGCTCCTCGGCGGGCTGTCCGGGCGTGTCGGACGTGTACTTCCAGGCCTGCTTGCCTTGAGCGCCGGACTCCAGCACGATGATGGATGTGCCGAAGATGTACTCCTGAAGGAAGCCGACGAGACAGGAATCGTACTTCTGCTTCGTGCGATAGGGAATCGCGCACGTCTGCCACTCGTGCGCATTCCAGGCGCACCAGTACTCGGGCCGCCACTTGCGCGCCGCACCACGCGCCTCGGCCGAGGTGTGGGCAATGTTCTGTGCGCCGATGGCCCACTGCTCGTTGCAGATGAAGTCAATGCCGCCGGCCAGCTCGTAGCAGGCAAGTGCCGCGCCGCACGTCGAGAACATCCACGGAAAGCGCGCCATCCATCCGAAGCCCGCATTCGCGATGAAGCGGTTCACGAACTTGTCCTTGGCCGTCTGAAGGTCGACGTTCATCGGAATGCCGCAGTTCGACCGCCCCTGGTACATGAAACTCGCATACTCGCCCGCGTTGTTGCCAAGGTAGCGGTTCTCGTAGGTGTCGGCAAGTTTCGCGTTGAGATCGGGACTCGGCGGCGCATAAATGCTCATGGACCACATCTTTCGATCCTTCGCAATCTTCGCCCAGCGCTCGCGTTTCTCCTCCGGCCATGCGTCCGGCAGCGTCTTCCAGATGGTCTTCCAGCCAACATAAAGGTTGCAGAGATCCTGCTCGAACACATCCTCCGCCAAGTCAAGCGCATCCCCATATCCCGTCTGGCCGACCAGCACGAGGTCGTTCGGCGCGGGCGGTTTCACCGCACCTTCGGGACGGCGAACCGTGATGTTCGTGCTGCAGATGTCGCCGTGCACATCTCGCACCGCCGCCGTCACAACCCACGGTCCCTTCCCCTCGGGGAAGCGCCGACGGAATATCGTATCCCCGACCTTGGCCTTCTCGTACTTGACGGACGACTCCCTGTCGGGATTCGGATAGCGTACGCGGAAGTCGGCCACACTCTCCTTGAAGTTGTCGGCCGAAATCCAGTAGCTCCGTCCCGTGCGATCGTACTTCACGTCAAATGTGTAGCGGGCCGGCAGCTTGATGCCAATGGGTGCATCGCGGCGAATCTTCACGACGGCATCCTTCCCCTTCTCAAGGGTGGACTCATCGAAGGTAATGCCCTTGGCGACTTTAATCTCGACCTTCGCACCCGGGGTCACCTTCACGAGCCCCGGCTCAAGCTTCGCATCCCAGAAGAGCGTCACCGTGCCACCTTCAAGAATGACCTCGACCTGGCATTTCTTTCCATTGATTGCAACGGGGCCACCAAGGTAGAGTTCGGCACCTGGACGGACGCGGACGGTCAGCCGATGCCCCCACTTGGCATCGGCGACATTGATGCCGCGCAGCAGAATGGCCCGCCCGGAAATGTCCCAGAGGTTATCTTTCATGCCGCCACTCAGGTAGAGCTTCGAGATATCGGCCGACCACTCCGCCTGCGCGGGAACGACGACCCGCGTATGGTCGTGCCCCCACTCGTTGCCGTCCATCACCAGCCGGGCACCCGGCGAAAGCGTGAAGACCCGCGTACCGGCATCACCAAGCCCCGTCCCGATGTAGCACCCACGAGCAAAACGCAGTTCCGCCTTCGGACCGATGTCAATCTTTCCGCCGTGCACGGCAACGCTCCCGGTGAAGACGAGCGTCCCGTTCTGTACCGCGAGGGCCTGTCCATTCCATTTGGACTGTTTCCATGTCTTGACGGCTCGCGACTTGCCGCCGAGGTCGACGGAAATGTTCTCCTCATCGGTGAACTGGTCGCCGCGATCGCTGACCGAGGCCGCCGAAAGCCCCTGCGCACACCCGATGATTCCCCCGATGATTCCACAGAAGAATGCAAGTCGCTTCATGCCTGACCTCACTTGATTGTAATCTTGCCGAGACGATTGGCCCGCAAGGCAGGCTCCCACATGCCCGCATTGGCAAAGCGCACGGCGCGGCGCGGCATTTCGCCGGTCGTCACCTCATCTGCACAGGGCATCGACACGCGTACGTAGACCGTGTAGTCGCCCGCCTCCGTCGGCCAGCCCGAAAGTGGAAAGCCGACGAGCTTGGAGCTTCCGCCGGGAATCACGAGATCGGCCGTCGTCGGATAGGCACGCGTCCGTTCGGCCAGCGTCTGGGGCAGAAGCGTCCCGAAAGCCGTCGCCTTCCGCTGGACATTCGCCGCCTCGCGAACCCAGAGGATTTCGGCCCGAAGCGGCAGGAGCGGCTGTCCAAAGCCCGTGTTCTCAAGTTTCAGGGCAACCAACGGGCCCGCGGCGGACTTGGACTTCTTGGCCGACGGCTTGAGGCCCGCACGGCTGAGCGCAATGGGTAGCCGGGCACTCCGCACGACGAATCGGTAGCCCATGTGGTCTCGGACGAACTTGTTCATGTTCGTCCCGTCATATTCCGCGAGGTTGGGCATCTTCGCCCAAGCGTAGATGTTCGTCCGAAAGGTCAGGTCGTTCGTCAGGAAATCCGCAAGCGTATGGCCGCGCTCGCCAAGATTGCGCAGGTAGGTGAGATGCGTCTCGTACCATTCCTTGACGATGTTCCACTGGTCGGGCTGGAAGACCTTCATGTTCTTCTCAAGCCAGTCGCGGCTGATGTAGGCCATTTCGCCGCCATAGGGCGCATTCGGATTTGCAGCGAGAAGCGTCACGCCGCGCTCGCGGGTGAAGTCACCGGCCCAGGTGCCGTAGTCCCACCACGTGCCAAGATAACCGTCGTTGTACATTCCAAGTCGCTTGAGGTAGGAATCCTTGAACGGAATCTTCCCGAGAAGTTCCTCCGTCTTCGTGCCCGCAAGCTTGTTGTAGTAGTTCGGGGCGCGAACCAGCACCGGAATGCGCGGACCAAGATTGTCAATGTAGGTCTTCAGGATGCGGTTCATGTACTCCGCCCCGCAGTAGTCCGAGGAATGCATCTCGCCCCATGGGCCGGCAATGCCCGCCTCAACGGCGACGACCACGTCGTCAAAGTCGGCAAGAATCTTCGACAGCGTCGCCACGTGGCCAAGCAGGATGTTGAAGTCCGACGGCTCGCAACCCGGATATTCGCTCCACGTGTAGCCAAGGCGGACAATGAGCGTTCCGCCCTTCTGCCGCGTCTCTGTCAGAAAGCGATGCACGTCCGCCGTCATCTCGGCCGTCAGGGGAATGTCCTTGCCGCCGACGCGCGCATCGGGCGGACGCTTCCCGTTCTGCTCACGGCCACCCGAGAAGCGGCTCAATTCCCAAAGCGACGAATGGAAGCCTTCTCCGCCGTGCCAGTTCGGCAAGCCCTCCGGCTTGAATGTCGTCCATCCGCCGCCGGCCGAACCCGTGGCCGGATTGGCAAACGATTCCGCACCATCCACATAGGGGATGTCTGGCTTGGCGTAGGCATCGGTTGCCGCCGAAGCGGGCAAAGTCGAAAGGCGAATGATGAGGGCGAACAGGAACATGGTTGGCAGGCAGGATTTCTTCATTTTATTTCATTCACATTTTAAAATGGTCAGTCCATTCTGAATCTGATGTTTCCAATATCCGAGGAATCCAACGGGGCAATTCTTCCGATCTTATCTTCAACATCACTCATTGATTTGGCCATAACAGATAGAGCATCCGAGATTTTCCCCAACGCTTCCACCTGTCCTTTTTTCAAATCTTTGAGTTTATCGTACATGTCTCGCATTAAATCCAATTGCTTGTCCATCAAGTCTAACTGTTCGTTCATTAGACTTTTTGAATTCGTTGCGCTCGTCGCTATTTCCACTATACTCTTCCATCCGAACCTCCTTCGTCAACCACAGATACAACCACGCGAAAACGGAACGATTGTACCAAAAGATGAAGTCCCCCGTCAACCCCCGAACACCTCTGGAGTTTACCCATTTTTTGGATCACCTCGACAAGGAGGCCTGCCGTTCGCAGTTTCGGGCACAAAAAAACGCGGCACCTCCCCATCGGTTTTCGGTATAATACCGGGTACGAAAAAGACAAATGAGGGAGGCGCCACGCCGTGAATGATACCATAATCGCCGCGAAGGCGAAAGAGCAGCACGACAACTTTCCGGGTAAAGTCTTTACCCATTTCTCGAAGCCGAAGGCCAGGTTCGTCAGGGAGACAACCTACGGAATAC
>JBNMKZ010000066.1:0-13427 GCA_050874585.1 Verrucomicrobiota bacterium
ACACCCTTAGGTTGCGCAACCCCCTTTCCCGCCCCTCGCCCGCGTCAGGTGCACCGCCGCCGGCTCCGATGCTATTTTGCCATATTACGCAAAACTGTCAAGCAAATAAATCGTTATCGTCCCAATAAAAAGTGCCGCGCCACCTGAGCACCGACGCGGCGCGGCATTCCCCGCCCTTCCAACTTGCCAATCACCCCAACCCCCGACTTTCGTGTCCCGTGGTTGTTTACCACTGAAAGCAAGTATGTATTCAGTGGTAAAGGCAACTCCCCCTCTCCCAATTCCGTGATTTTCATTTATTCCGTGGTTGTTCCTCTCGTGGCGAATTTCCGATGCCCATCGGACGGAATTCTAATGCCCGGAGGAAAGCACTCCAATGCCCATTAGACAGGACTCGCGCCCTCAACGGACCGAACTCCGACAAAGGTAACACTTTTGCCATCCGCCGCGATTTTCCCAACGATGGCCCCGTTATCCGCCCATACGCCCCCACCCAGAAAGGAACCGACTCGCCTCTACCTTATATATAGGGGCCGCCACCTCTGAGACAGACGGCGGTCCAGACCGACTTCTTGCCACGGATTGTGAGAGTGGTTAAAACCAACCAAGCGATAGGATTCTGGCTCTTTAGCGAATAGTCCTTGAAAACCATCGAATCAAACACAGGAACTGGCGCACCTCGCGCTCGCCAACAACCATCAAAAACCGAATAGTCGGCAAAAGCGAAGGAAGAGTTCTGGGGCTAATAGGTCCGCGAGGAAAAAGGTGGAATCTGAGCTTTCCGAACAATAACGCGCCACATCACTTGATTCGGAGGAGGTAGCCCCATCTGCCTGTGGATACTCCCCATTCACGGGGAATTACTTAACGGGTAAGTGGTGCGACTGACTGGGATCGAACCAGCAACCTTCGGCTTCGGAGGCCAACGCTCTATCCAATTGAGCTACAGTCGCATCTACTGGTTGGATATTATACCATATTTTTCGGCACGCTCGCTCATGATGCGATCAAATTCATCATCATTTCCGAATTCCGAAAGTTCCTCCGGACGATCGGGCTGAATCATCAGATAACGCAGGGCCGCTGTCGCCAACCGACGGAAAATCGGTCCCGCTGAATTGCCGCCCTGATGGAAACGCCGCCGTTCCTCGAAGTCAAGCGTCACCAAGACGACCAGCCGTGGATCTGAAGCCGGCACGATGCCGCAGAAGGTGGCATAGAAGAGATGGTCTGAATAGCGGCGGTTCACGACCTTCTGCGCCGTTCCCGTCTTGCCGGCGACGGAATAGCCGCGAATGGCCGCACGACGGGCCGTCCCCTTCGGCGAGGCGACACCAACCATGACGTCCCGCATCTTCTGTGCCGTTTCCACGGAAATCGGGCGCCCCATCGCCTCCGGCTCAATGTGCTGCAGTTCCACACCATTGGCCGAAACCACTTTTTGGACGATGTAAGGCCGCATGCGCAGTCCATCGTTTGCAATCGCCTGATAGGCCGATGCCAGCTGGAGAGCCGTCACAGCGATACCCTGTCCGATTGGCGCACGCGACCATTTCACCCGATCCCACTTCTCATAGTGCGGCAGGATGCCGCTTTCCTCGCCCGGCAACTCAATGCCCGTACGCGAACCGAACCCAAAGGCCTTCATATACGACCACAGGCGCTTCGGTCCGAGGTCCGAGCCCAATTTGCCAATGACAATGTTCGATGAATGGACAATCGCATCCCTGACGGTCATGCGCGGCTCCCATACATGGCGTCCGTCACCCGGCAGGCGGTAGTAGCGGTCGTCATCACGGTTCGTTGAATAGGTCGAATCGGGTGTCACAAGTCCAGCATCAATCGCCGAAGCCGCCGTTATGACCTTCATGACGGAGCCTGGTTCATAAGTGAAGTTGCAGACCCGGTTGATCTTCGCCGACTCGGGCGTTGAGCCAAAGCGCACGGGATCAAAGTCGGGACGAGACGCCAGAGCGAGGATTGCCCCCGTTCGGGAATCCATCACAAGGCACCACCCAGCCGCCGCGCCAAACTCCTTCATTCCATCGGCAAGCGCCGTCTCCGCCTCATATTGGATATTATGGTCAATCGTCAGGTAAACATCCGCCCCAGGAACGGGAACGATGGACACCATGCGCTTATCATACAGTTCGCGCCCAAGCGCATCCTTCATCCCCAAAATCCGTCCCGGAACGCCCGTCAGAACCTTATTGTAGCGAAGTTCGATTCCCGCCGAACCGACATCCTGCGCATTTACTGAACCAAGCACATGGGAAAGGCTGCGGCGATGCAAGTACTGCCGCACCTGTCTGTTCTCAATCTTGACCCCCGAGACAAGCGAGGAATCTGAAAGAATCCGATATGTCTCGGGATCTGACGATGTCGCCAAGTACTGGTTGCGCCAACCCGAATGCTTTCCGCTGCAGGCCATATCCAGTACCTTCTGGTAGTCAATCTTCAAAGTGCTGGCAATCGTCTTCACGATGGCTTCGGGGGGACGCCGCGGTTCACCCTTCCTTTTCACCACACGATTCGTAAGCGAAACGGGATCAAGGCGATATTCCCAAACAGGCACGGACTTGGCAAGCGGACACTCCCTCCCAAAGGTATCGTAAATTGTGCCGCGCCGTGCGGGAAGGCTCAGGTCTATTGTATAACTGATGTCATCGACATCCGGATTAACATGCGCACGAATCAGCTTCTGACTCGTGTAGGCCCAGAATACACAAAGCAGACCAATCGGAACGAAAAATCTGAAGTTCTCGCCACGCATGAACCAATTTTAGCGCCGGCCTTTTTTGTATTGGGCGGTCATGCGCGTCTTGGCCCGCTGGGTCGCACTGGCGACGGAGAGCTGGCCCGGTATCGGCCGGCCGTCCACTCCCATGTGAATGACCTGGTCGGGACGAGGCATCCGCATGGAAAGAAGATGCCGACGAAGCGTCCATTCAAGATTCTTCGTCGTCAGCATGCCCTCCCACCGTGCGCTCTCACGCACATATTCGTCATCCAGACGCTTTAGCTGGCGCTCCTTCTCGCCAATCGACTTCAGCAGATGATCGCAGCTCGATGAAGCCAGCAAGTTCACAATCACCATGACGAAAAGCATCATGATAACCGCCCCGGCATACATCGAATGCGAGGCGATGACGGACATTTTCTTCGATCTTTTCCGATTCCTCTTCATCTCTTCACTCCTTCTCCACCACACGAAGTTTCGCGCTCCTTGCGCGCGGATTCAAATCCAATTCCCGCTCTGAAGCCACAACGGGCTTTTTCGTCACGGCGCGGACCTTGGGCAAGTCTCCTTGCCATGCCGCACCACCCTGCTGTAGCGAAACGGTACGCCCGACATGGGCGGCGAAGAACTGCTTGACCACCCGATCTGTCGTGCTTTCAAACGTGATGACGGCAAAGCGACCACCGCCCTTCAGCAGTTCCAAGCCATCCGCAAGGGCCCGACGCAACTCATCGACCTCCGCGTTCGTCTCCATCCGAAGTGCCTGAAAGACACGCGTTGCCGGATGGTGCGCCCCCCGCCGACCAACAAGCCGCTCGATGAAGTCCGCCAATTCCTTCGTCCGCTGAAAGCGAGTCCCCTGCTCACGCGCTTTTACAATCGCTCGCGCAATCCGCCGCGCATGAGGCTCTTCGCCCCAAAGCCGAAAGATTTCCGCAAGATGGTCTTCGCGCTCACCATTCACCAAATCCGCCGCACTGATGCCGCCCGAACGATCCATCCGCATATCCAAGGGACCATCTCGAAGGAAACTAAACCCACGCGCCGCCTCATCCAACTGTGGGCTCGACACTCCAAGGTCCAAGAGAATTCCATCGATTTCTCGCCAGCCCTGCGCCTGTGCAATCTGCCTGAGGTCACCATGGCAACCGTGCGCAACCGTCAGCCCCTTCACATGCAAAGCCGAGACTTCGGCGATGGCCTGCTCATCGCGGTCAATCCCCAAAACGATACCGCCCCTTCGGATGATTTCACGGGAATGCCCGGCCCGCCCCAGTGTGCCGTCGATGTACCGTCCGCCCGCCCTGACATTGAGCAGGTTGACAGTCTCCTCAAGCAATACCGGAATGTGTGGCATATCTCAGAATCCTGCCGTCGTAAGCGCGGCTGCAAGGCCAGCCTGGTCAACAGTTTCCGCCGCGCCAAGCGCAGCCGGATCCCACAACTTGATCATCCGAACCGAACCCACCATTGCGACCGTCGTCGTCAAGTTCGCAAACCGAAGGAGCTTGTCGCAAACGCGGATTCGGCCCTGGACGTCAAGCATGAGTTGCTCAGAGTTCGCGCCGATGGTTTGAAGCGCCGCGTTCAGCGCCGGATCAAAAAGCGCCTTTTCGCGGAGTTTCTCAAGCCGTGCCTCCATCTCCGCCTTTGGGACGAGATTCAGGCAGGGCTTCTGGGCATCGGGCATCACGTACACGTAGTCGGGATTCCCCATCACCGCCCGCCATTCGCTTGGAATGGTGAAACGCTTCTTGGGATCCAACGCATGGTCGACGCGCCCAACAAGCACGCCTGACATAGCGTTCGTCGACTCCGCGACACTCTGTTTGCCCACCTTTGACATCTTTTGACACTATTATACACAATCTGACACAAGAGCGCAATAGGGAATCACTTTCAGATTGAATTTTCACTAAAATGGCCCAATAACAGACGAATCCAGAGCGACAACAATCGCCGGCAACCTCGAAACGGTGCACACCTTCCGTCCGTTTTTGGTATACTACCCGTATGCAGAAGCGAGTTTTCATCGCCTTGAAGATGGCGGGCATCGCCGGGCAGGACAAACTGCACGGCATCTTTCGCTATCTCGGTGGGAATCACGACTGGGACATTACGCTTATCCGAACGGCGGCGGAATTCACACCCGAGCGTGTCCGCGCCGCATTGAACGAGGGTTACGACGGCTTCATCGTCTCCATCCCAAAGACCGAAACAACGGCCGCCCTGCTGGCCGAATCGACCATCCCGACCATCGTCATCGACATTCACGACCCGAAACTGTCGGCGCGAAAGGCGAACATTGCCTTTATCCGCAACTCAGCGGATGAGATTGGCAAGGCCGCGGCGATCCATCTGCTGTCCATCGGACGATGCCGTTCCTATGCCTTCATCCATCACCCCCTTATCGTTGAATGGAGCGTCAGCCGCTTTCGGGCCTTTAGGGAAACGCTGAGCGACTACGGGCTGTGGTGCCATGAACTGCAACGCCCAGAGGAAATCTCTCATCTGCGAAAACCCCTTGGCGTTTTTGCCGCGAACGACGACCGTGGGTACGACACCATCTCCTACTGTCGAAAGCACAATCTTCGGATTCCAGAAGACGTCCTCGTGCTCGGCATCAACAACGACACGCTCATTTGCGAGAATTGCGACCCCGAACTTTCTTCAATCCAGCCCGACTTTGACGAAGAGGGCTACATCGCGGCAAAGACGCTGGACGACATGATGAACGCCCCGAATATCGAGCTGACACCAAGAACCCTCCTGATTGGCGTCAAGCAAATCGTCCGCCGCAGTTCGACCGCCCCCGTCTCCCATGCGGGGAAACTCGTCCAGAAAGCACTTGCGTACATTCGCAAGAATGCATTGGCGGGCATCAGCGTCGAGGATGTCGTCCACCACCTCGGCTGCTCCAGACGCCTGGCCGACCTGCGCTTCCGCGAGTTGCAGAGCACGACCATCGGTGCCGCGATTTCCGAAATCCGACTTGAGGAAGTCAAGCGACTTCTCCTCTCCTCACAAGAGTCCCTCACACAAATCGCCGCGTCCTGCGGGTACCGCAACGCCAACTACCTCAAGAACCTCTTCAAGCGGCGATTCGGAATGTCCATGTCGGCATGGCGTCGCCAGAATGCCGCGTACGACATTCGGCCGAACGCCCGCAGCCGCTCATGAAAGCCGCATCTTGAAATCATCGTACCCAAACGAGCGGAGCGTCCGCAGACGTCCCCCGCATGTCTTCAGGACAATGGAGGGAAGCGGCATCCCATTGAACGTGTTGTTCTTGACCACTGAATAGATGGCCATATCCTCAAACACCAGTCGGTCGCCCGGCTTCAGCGGCGCATCAAACGCATAGTCCCCAATCACATCCCCAGCGAGGCAAGTCGGCCCACCAAGCCGATAGGTATACGGCTTTTCGCCCGGCATCCCCGAACCGACAACACGCGGACGGTACGGCATTTCAATCACGTCCGGCATGTGACACTCGGCGCTCGTATCAAGGATTGCAAACGGATGCCCCCAATCATTGACTTCCAGAACGGTGGCAACGAGCGTCCCGGCATTGAGGGCCACGGCCTCGCCAGGCTCCAAGTAGACCTCAAGATTCGGCCAGCGGCGGCGGAAGGCCTTTAGCGTCCGAACGAGGAGATCGACATCATACCCCTCCCGCGTCACATGATGACCACCACCGAAATTGACCCAGCGAAGGCGCGGGAAGAACTCAGAAAACGATGCCTCGAACTTGGCCAGCACCCGGGCGAAGACATCCGCCCCCTGCTCGCACAGCGCATGAAAGTGCAGCCCGTCTATTCTTCCGATAACATCATCGTCAATCGCCACACGTGGCGTTCCAAGCCTCGACTGTTTCGAACACGGATTGTAAATCGCGTGCTCAACCTCGCTGTAAAGCGGATTGACGCGAAGCCCAGGCGAAACGCCGGCCCGTCTTGCACGAGCGGCAAAGCGCTTCACCTGCGTCGGCGAATTGAAGACGATATGGTCACATATCCGAAGGACCTGCCGAAAGTCAGACTCCGTGAAGGCCGGATTGTAGACATGATTCTCACGCCCTGGCATCGCCTCTGCCGCGAGACGCGCTTCAAATAGACCGCTTGCCGTCGTCCCGTCCAAGTACTCCGCAATCAGCGGATAGGTTTTCCAAACGGAATAAGCCTTCTGAGCCAGCAGAATCTTGACACCCGCCGCCTTGCGCACATGCGCCAAAAGGCGGCAGTTGCGAACAAGCGCGGCCTCGTCAATCTGATAATAGGGCGTTTTCAATCTACTTTCACCGGATTGAAGTTCTCATTCCACGGCAGGCCCTGCTTCGGGAGTTCAGCCATAAACGAATCGGGGTCGAATTCCTCGCACGTGTACACGCCGGGCTTCGTCCACTTTCCCTCAAGGAACATCTTCGCGCCAATCATCGCCGGGACACCCGTCGTATAGCTGATGGCCTGAGAACCGACTTCGCGGTAGCAGGCCTGATGGTCGCAGACATTGTAGATGTAGTAGTCCACCGGCTTGCCGTCCTTGAGTCCATGGAAAATGCACCCAATGTTCGTCTTGCCCTTCGTCCGTGGACCAAGCGATGCCGGGTCGGGCAAAAGGGCCTTCAGGAACTGAATCGGCACAATCTCCACACCATTGAACTTCACGGGATCAATACGCGTCATGCCCACATTCTCCAGACACTTCAGGTGCGTGAGGTAGCTCTGGCCGAACGTCATGAAGAAACGGATGCGCCGGATGCCCTTCAAGTTCTTGGCAAGCGACTCGATTTCCTCGTGATGCAGAAGATACATATCCTTCTGACCGACCTGATCGAAGTCATAGACGCGCTTAATCGCCATCGGCTCCGTCTCCACCCAATGCCCATTTTCCCAGTAGCTGCCCTTCGCGGCAACTTCACGGATGTTGATTTCGGGATTGAAATTGGTCGCGAACGGATAGCCATGGTCGCCCCCGTTGCAGTCGAGGATGTCCAGCGTCTCAATCGTGTCGAAATAGTGCTTCTGCGCATAGGCCGAGAAGACCTGCGTTACGCCAGGATCGAATCCGCAGCCGAGAATCGCCGTCAAGCCCGCCTTTTCGAACCGCTCCCGATAGGCCCACTGCCACGAATACTCGAAGTGCGCGGTATCCGGCGGCTCATAATTCGCCGTATCGAGACAGGAAACACCCGCCGCGAGGCACGCGTCCATAATCGCCAAGTCCTGATAAGGAAGGGCAATGTTCATCACGAGGTCGGGCTTGTAGTTGCGGATAAGGGCTGTGAGGCGCGGCACGTCCATCGCATCGACCTGCGCCGTGGTAATTCGCGTCCGCGTCCCACGCGCCTCACAGGCCGCCTTCACTTCTTCACACCGCTTCTGCGTCCGCGAGGCAATCAGCAAGTCGGTGAAAACGCTGTCGTTCTTGCACATTTTCGCGGCGGCGACACCGGCAACACCACCCGCACCAATCAACATGACCTTAGACATCTCGTCATCCTTTCTTCTCGTGTTCAGTTTACATTACGCCAAGCGCGCCAATAGGCACTCGCGCAACAGCTTGCAGGCCAGGGCGGTCGAACGCCCGCTCGCGTCCAGCATGGGCGCGAGTTCCACCAAATCAAAGGCCACCACCTGAAAGCGGGCGAAAACATCCATCAGTGCCCGCCGCAGAGCCTCGAACGAAAGTCCTCCCGCTTCCGGCGTCCCCGTTCCAGGAAACTCCGATGGATCCAGCACGTCAAGGTCGACGGTCAGGTAGACGGGCGTCCCCTTCGGAAGCGTCACCGACGGCAGCGTATCCGCCACGAACCGTTCCATCCGAACATGCCCCTCCGCGGCAAAGGCGAATTCTTCCCGCGTCCCAGAACGGATGCCGAATTGGAAGATTCGCCCGTCACCCAGCGCATCATGGCAACGACGCAGAACGCAGGCATGGGAAAGCGGATTCCCAAGGTAGTCCGTGCGCAAGTCGGCGTGCGCGTCAAAATGCAGAATGTGCAGTCCCGGATGGTGCCGAACGGCGGCGCGAACCGCACCCAGCGTGACCAAGTGCTCACCGCCGAAAAGCACGGGAACCTTCCCCGCGTCAAAAATGCGCGAGGCCTCGGACTCAATCATATCCAACGCCGGCTCTGGCGCACCGAACGGCAACTCAAGGTCACCCGCATCGCATACCGAAAGTTCCTCCAAGTCCCGATCCTGATAGGGCGAATAGGTCTCAATTCCATAGGACTCGTTTCGAATCGCGGCGGATCCGAACCGCGCACCCGGACGATAGGATGTCGTCGAATCGTAGGGCGCACCGAACAGCACGGCCTGAGC
Source organism: Verrucomicrobiota bacterium (assembly GCA_050874585.1). Taxonomy (GTDB): domain Bacteria; phylum Verrucomicrobiota; class Kiritimatiellia; order RFP12; family UBA1067; genus UBA1067. Next base: position 9,067 of record JBNMKZ010000066.1, read on the forward strand.
CGCCGCGAACTCACTCGCGCAACCAATGAACTTCATCTGCCAACCCTCCCTTCTATGCGTTGGCCGCCTTCTGTCCCAACAGTTCGCGCACGTAGTTCGGAAGCGCAAATCCGCCGCGGTGCAAATCAGTGTTGTAATAGCGCGTCGGGATCTTGAGCGCATTCCACTCCCGCGCCCGCAGGTTCTTGAGCGGATGGTACTTCTTTGAGGCAAAGCCAAAGAGCCAGTGGCCCGACGGATACGACGGGATGTGCGCCTGATAAATCATGGACAGGTCGAAAATCGTCGCAATGTGCTTGTGCGCACTCTTCACCGACTGGGAATGTTCGGAGTAGAATGGCGATTCGTGCTGGTTGATGAGGATGCCGTCCTCTCGTAGGGCCTTCCAACAGTTGCCGTAGAACTCACGCGTAAACAGGCCTTCCGCCGGGCCGTAAGGATCGGCGCAGTCCACGATGATGAGATCATACTCGTTCGCCTTGCCGCGCACGAAGCGAAGCCCCTCCTCAACATGGATGTGGACGCGGCGATCTCGAAAAGAGGCGGCACAAAATGTGAGATGCGCCATCGCCAGCGTGTAGAGATCCTTGTCTGGCTGGACAACGTCAATCCGGGTAATGGCGCGGTACTTGACGAGTTCGCGGACGGTTCCGCCGTCCCCGGCGCCAATGACGAGCACGTTGCGCACCTTCGGGTGAACGGCCATCGGCACATGGGCCAACATCTCATGGTAGATGAACTCATCCTTCTCGGTCAGGAAGAGTTCCCCGTCGAGGACGAGCACACGCCCGTATTCAGCCGTATCCAAAATGTCGATGCGCTCGTTCTCGCTCTGCTGGGAGGCGATTTGCTTCAGCACCTTCATCGAAAAGCGCACGTCCTTCGTGTGCTGGTCGGTATACCAAAGTTCCATCTCTCTTACCTCACGACATTGATGCGGTTGATTTTCATGTCGGCGGGACCCGTCATGAAGCATCCCTTCGACTTGGCGTAAAGAACATAGTCCAGAACCTCACGCGTAATCCGTTCACCCGGTGCAAGAATTGGAATTCCCGGCGGATAACACATCACGAATTCCGCCGCGACATATCCCTCGGACTTCGCAATCGGAATGGACCGCTTCTGGGCATAGAACGCCGCCTGCGGCGACATTTCGACCTTCGGCTCGACGTACTCGTGGTCGAAGAGCCCCGCCGGCGACTTCGCATGAAGTCGCTTGATTTCCGATAGGGCCGAGATGAGCCGCTCAATGTCGAGCGGACGGTCACCCGAGGAGAGAATGCAGAGAATGTTGCCAACGTCACCAAATTCAATCTGGATGCCGTAGTCGTCGCGCAGGAGGTCGTAGACCTCAATGCCAGCCAAGCCAATCTCACGCGTGTGAATCGAGAGCTTCGTCGTATCGAATGCACAGACAGAATCACCGTTCACGAGTTCAGGACCAAAGGCGTGGTAGCCGCCGAGGTCGTTAATCTCCTCGCGCGCATAGTCCGCCATCTGAATCGTCTTCTCGAACATCGCCCGCCCGTTCTGATAGAGGTTGCGCCGGGCCAAGTCGAGCGAGGCAATCAGCAGATAGGAGGCTGAAGTCGTCTGCGTGAGATTGATGACCTGCCGAATGTAGTCGGGGTCAACCGGACGACGCGTCAGCAGGACGGACGACTGGGTCAGCGAACCACCCGTCTTGTGGATGGAGCACGCCGCCATATCGGCCCCGGCCGCCATCGCCGAAACAGGAAGCTTATCGGAAAAGTAGAAGTGCGTCCCATGCGCTTCGTCCACAAGAACGAGCATATTGTGCGCATGGGCGAGCGCAACGATTGAGCGCAAGTCCGAGCAGATGCCGTAGTAGGTCGGATTGTTGACGAAGACGGCCTTCGCATCGGGATTGGCCGAAATGGCCGCCTCGACATCAGCCAGACGCATACCCAGCGGAATGCCGAGATCCGGGTTGACCTGCGGATTGACGTAAACGGGAATCGCCCCATTGACGACGAGGGCGTTGATGGCCGAGCGATGCACATTGCGCGGCAGGATAATCTTCTGCCCGGCCTGAATGGAGGCGAAGATCATCGTCTGCACGGCCGCCGTCGTACCGTTCACAATGAAGAAGGCGTTGTCGGCCCCAAATGCCTTCGCCGTCAGCGACTGCGCATCCTTGATGACCGAGACGGGATGAGCCAAGTTGTCGAGGGGTTTCATTGAATTGACGTCCAAGGACATCAACTTGGCACCGAAATATTCATTCAGTGCCGGATTCATGCGCCCGCCCTTATGGCCAGGCACGTCGAAATGCGCCAAACGGTTGACCCGCTGCTCTTCCAGAGCCTTGGCGACAGGCGTATCCAACTGATTGAGAGACTTCATCGTCATCCCATACCACTAAGAGAACCCTTGGCCGACGGATGGTCTCGGGGCTCCTGCTCCCGATACCGCCGCTCCGTCGCCTGCTTCGGCTTTAGAATGCGCAAATTGTATCATAATGGACTTGCCCGGCGCAAGGGGGTAAATTGAGGAAAAATTGTAAGATCTAATGGGTCAGCAAAGCGGAAGATGCCAACCCAAGAGATGGGTCGAGTAGCGGGGTATAGGCAGGAACGCGGCAGATGGTCTTGCCGGCCTGCCGCCCGGCAGGCCATTCAAAGTGCCACGCCTACTCCGTACGAAGCCTGACATCAGGCCCACGAACGGGCGGGGGTGAGGAGCGGGATGCCGCCGACGGAGGAACGGATCAAGAGACGGCGACACCCCGGGAGCGAGGCTCGCCGCGCACTTCAGCCGCGTGGCACACCCGACTTCTGCCCCTTTACGGCTTTTATTCCGTATCTCCGAGCGTTCTTTTTCATATACTCCAGAACGGCATCAGAAATCGTCTTCATGCCGGCAACGGTCGGATGTCCATTCTGTTTGTCACACGAATCGGGAATATTCACCACGGGGATTTTGTAGTGATTGCAAATCTCAACCGCCGAGGTCTCGATTGCGCTTCCCAGTCCGTTATTGAGCACGAAGAGAATTTTCGCTCTCGGATATTTCTTCTTGAGGACTACAAACATCTTCGCGCAGGCCGGACGGAAGGACTTGAGATCATCGGGCTTCCAACCACCGTACTTGAATTGGCCAACCGGCGACTGGGCCCAGGCATCATTCGTACCACCACAGACAAGAATCACATCCGGTTTCCCAAGTGCTTCCGCACGGGTGACGAAGCACGAATCTGTGGCATCCTGTCCGCCGTAGCCCGTCGTGCAGATCGTTGAACCCGAGTAGGAGTTGTTCACCTCAAGAGTGCCGTCCATGCCCTTGACGACCTGCATCCACCAGGTCTGATCGACGGACTCAATACCAGCCACCTTCTTGTCGGCATGATACCAAATGGCATTGGTCTCTGGTTTCACATAGCCCGTGAAGGTTGAATAACTATCACCGAGAATGGACACCTTCGGACCTGCCTCAACGAACAGGGCCGACAGCACGAGCGAACAAACGATCACAAGTTTCTTCATCTTCACTATTCCTCTTTCGTATCAGTAAGACTCAATAGTTCACAAGGGCATCAGATGCCCGTATGATGATGCGAATAGGGTAGCAAAAAAAGGCCACCTCGGTCAAGGCTGGTCAGGTTATTTTCACGCATAATAATCTATTGAAACGCGCACTCTTTCAATGTCGGCGGAAGTCGAGAAGGAACAGGACCGCCGCGCCCGCGCCTTCAGAACGCCTACGCGACGTGGTTTCTCCCCGCCTTTCCGTGCTTTCGGTGTTGAATAACTATCCCGCCTTTCGTGTCCCGAAGGGCTTGCGCGGCCTTTCGTGTTCGGCCCCGCAGGAACCGCTTGCTCGGGGGCTTGCGCAAAGCTGTCGCTCGGTCTCGGCTTCCACGGTTGCGCTCACCTCTCGCACTTCGACAACAAAGTCTTCTTAGCCTGCCGTGCCTCGGCGGCTATCACTGGTTGCAGACAAGGCAACTCCTACGGTGGCGCCCCGTGGAAGGCCTCACTCGCGACACTTCGCGCGCACCCCCTCGCCCGAGAGGAGGGACAAGGCCGACCACAGGCATCCCGCGGCAGATGGTTTTGCCGGCCTGCCGTCCGGCAGGCCTCGCCCATTCAAACTGCCGCGCTTGCGCCTACACAACGCCTGCAAAATGGCGGGCAAGGCACACAACGGGCGGAGGTGAGGAGCGGGTGGGGTGCGGCGACGGCGAGCTGAGGGGTTCGCAGTCCCGAAGGGGCGCGGCATCCCGGGAGCGAGGCTCGACGCACCCCACAAGCGCGAAGGCGCGACGCGACGAACTCGACCAGAGGTGCCCAGCGCCCCCACGCCGTCGGCCGTCAGCCGAGCGCCCGCGTCCGGGCGAA
>JBNMKZ010000067.1:0-12796 GCA_050874585.1 Verrucomicrobiota bacterium
GGAGAACTCGCGGCCCTGGAAGCGATAGCGAACTGCCGCAAGGGCGGGTACATTTACCTCCTCCGTTATGACATTGCCCCAGGCGTCGTAGGTCCAGCGGGCGACGATTTCGCCGCGCTCGTCGGCGTAGCCCCAGACCGTCCCCTGGATGTCGGTGAGCGCGGCGTAGTTGCGTCCGCCCACACGGACGGCGAGAAGATTATCGACACCTGGCCCCCAGAGGTAGGCGCGAAGCACATTCCCCTCTTCGTCGACATCAGCGAGACAGTGGTCGCCGTCCCAGACATGCCGCTCCGTCCCCTCCGCGTTCACGGTCGCCGTGCGCCGCCCGAGCGCGTCGTAGCGGTAGGATTCCGCCACCACCCCGTTCGTCGAGACCGAGACGAGGCGGTAGAGTCCGTCCCACGCGAGGTCGAGCACATCGCTTCCGCGCCGGATGCGCGTCACGCATCCCGCCGCGTCGTACCCGTATGCGCCGTCCGTCCACGCGGCGAGCCGGTCGCCGGTTCCGAGCGTATAGGCGACATTGCCGCCCGCATCGCCAACCTTCGCGAGACGATTCCCCGCCGCATCGTAGCGGTAGGAAACGCCGCCGTCGGACGCGAGGCGGTCCGCCGCGTCGTAGCCGTAGGCGCGGTCGAGGCGGCTTCCCCCGAGGTCGTGCCGCCGCGAGACGACGCGCCCGATCGCGTCGTAGGCGTAGTCGAGGCCGCCGAGGCGCTCCCCCGCCGCCGTCCGCCACGCGACGTTCGTCACGCGGTCCATCACGTCGTAGGCGTACGAGGCCGTGACGCCGCCCGGGAGCGCCACGGACGAGACCAGCCCGTTCCACGGGCAGTAGGCGTACGCGACCGTCCCGGCGGGCGAGTCGGTCCGCGTACGCCGCCCCGCCGCGTCCCACGCGTTCGAGACCGCGCCCGCGCCGCCCGAGGCCGCGATCAGCAGCCCGTCCGCGTCCCACGCGAAGCGGAGCGTCTCGCCGGGATAGTCCGCCGAGGCGAGGCGGCCCGCCGCGTCGTAGCCGTACGAGACCCCCGTCCCGTCGAAGCGCGCCTCGGACGCGACGAGCCCGCCGAGGAGGTAGCTGCGCGTCGCCACCCGCCCCTCCAGGTTCGTGACGGCGGCGATCCGCCCGTTCCCGTCGAGGGCGTACGACTCGGCAAGCCGCCCGAGCGCGTCGCGAATGGCGACGACATTGAGCTGGGGATCGTGCGAAACGGAGAACAAGCCATTCGTCACGCCATCGACGACGCGGCCCACGTGGACGGGAAGCCCGAGCACCCACTTGAAGAGATCCTCACGACCAAGCGCATCGACATGGCGGACGATCCTCGTGCCGCCCCCGTCGTACACGAACGACTCGCATGTGCCGTCCGGACGGGTGACGGCAATCGGGCGACCGCGCCAGTTGCGGACAAAGGACGTCACCCTCGGATTCCCCCCTGGCCCGGGGCTCGACTCCGAAATGACGTTTCCGAGCAAATCGCGCGCTAATGCGACGGACGGAAGGCCGTCCTGCGAAATCACCGACACGAGGCCGTCCGCCCCGTAGTCAAAGTACGCCACGCCACCGTCCGGGCCGATGACGGAGAGCGGGCGACCGTCCGCCGTGCAGGACACCCGGGTGACGAGCCTGGGGTCGGCCTCCCCGGCACCGAAGACCGTAAAGTCCGATCCCTCCGCCGTCCATGAGGAGATCCGCCCCTCCGGCGAGACGGTGCGGCTCGGGATGCTGAGCCCGTCGTTCCAGGAGAAGTGCGTCACCTGCGGACTCCCGCCACCGAGCGCATCGGATCGGCGAATCACCCGCAGGCTCTCGTCGTACGCCAGCGTCCGAACGTGGCGCCCACCCGTCGACGAGTCGGACCGGACGATCCGGACGAGTTCGCCCCGTGGGCCGTATGTCCGTCCCACGGTCTCTGCGCCTGTCCTGCGGAGCGTCTCACGCATCATCTTGTCGTATTCAAGGCGTGTCGCCGCAACGCCTCCCGCCACGGGCCTGCGCTCGACCGTGAAGCCGTCCCCGAACACAAGGGAACTCGCAAGGAGACCGCCATCCATCTCCGTTCGCGTACAGCGGACCGTCTGCGAGTCATCGGGACGAACATAAGTGAAGTAAGCGGACAACCCGTCCGCACCGGTTCGCCGAGAGAGAACGGGACGCAGGGCCGCGATCCCAGCCTCGGACGACGCAACGGAAAGCATCGGGGACAGGAACGTCGTATCCGAGCTCCTCCGTGTACCAGGGGCGGGGATTGAGACATAGGAATAGGCATTTGTCGAGGCACGGGGACCGTCGTGCCGGACGACGCGGGAGAGGATATCCCAGTCCCCATGACGGGCGTAGGCAAGCTCAACAAAAACGGAGGAATCCGGTGAATCCACACGGACGAGAAGCCCATCCGCATAGGAGAACGACAGGAACCTGCCGCTGGAATGGCCGACGCGAACAACGGGCCCGCGGGGCGTTTCGCGCTCAAGCGTGACCTTCATGCCGCCCCAGGACGTGATTGACGAGAGCCGGCCAGCGGAGTTGAAGGCGTAGCGCAACCGATCGGGCGTCACAAGCTCGTAGCCCCCGTCCTCGGAACGGCGGAGCTCGTCGCCCGACTCGTCGAACGCACGCCCACCAGGCTGAAGCGACGGAAAGCGGCGAATCGAGTCAGATGCACCCGCCTCACCCGCAAGATAGACCCAGACACCGCCGTTGCGGTCGGCGACATACGACTCATAGCCGTGCACCCAGCCCGCGCCGAGAGTCGAGGCATCCGCCGTCTGGCTGTCGTAGTGGCGACGGAAGACGAGATCAAGGCCAGGGCAGGCAATGCGCAGGTCGACCTCCGTCTCGTAGACCGTTCCATCCACATAGCCGACCGGATCGCCCGTCGTGTCGCCCCCGAAGGAACCGGGGCTGTCGCCATCCGCGTTGGGCGTCGTCGTCCCGGCGAACGCACCCCACAGGACGAGCGAGCCGAGGGCCGCCGCGACTATGCGCACGAGCGCGCGGGCGGGAGACCCCCATCTCGCGGCCACGCCGACCGCACGGAAAACTGTATCACCGAACCCCATAGATGAGCGAATTGTATCATATTCCTCATTCCCCTGTAAAGGCACCCTTATCCCGGATTTTTGACCGCAGTTTGCCATAATAACGGACACTGTCAACAAAGACGGACTGAAAATTACAAACTCGCGTGGCCAGCAAAAGCAGAAAGCACCACGCCTGAGAGGTAGTACAGGAAGTGGGTGCTGAACGACCCCAATGGGGATGTTCCGCGCCGCTGGAGCGACAAGGAACGGACACATCAGGCGGGCCTGCGCATCTCTCCGCGCCCGTTCGCGCGGAAGCACGCGCTCGCATCGGCCTGAATCGGCGCGGAAATGCCCATCACAAACGGGTTTTTTGACGATTATAGAGAGTGGAGAGACCCGTCGCCACGGGTGGAGACAGGCGTGACGACGGGAAAGCACCTTAGTCCTTTCCCTTTAGGTTGCGCAACCTCGACCCTTCGGGTTGCGCATCCCAGACCCGTTAGGTTGCGCAACCTAGACCCCTTGGGTTGCGCATCCCAACCCGTTCCCTTCGGCAAGACTCGCGCCCCAGGTGGGCATCTCTCGACTTACCCGTTGGCATTCCCCATCCGTTTGAAGCCGCGAACAGGCTGTGACATATCCAGGGGATAGCCCATCCCGAGCCGTCAGGTTTTGGCAGGGAAAATCAACGGAAGCCAATCAGCCCCCTATGCACAGGAAGATGACACCCGCGATGATGACAAGAAGTGCCATCCCCTTCCGCAGGAGATTCGTCTCGTGAAAGAGACGCGCCCCCAAAACAAACGTGATTACAACCGAGAATCGCCGCAGGAGCGCGCAGGCCGAAATCGGCACGTCCGGGAGCGCAAGCCCATTGAAATAAAGCCAGTCGGCAACCATCAGCAAGATTCCCACAAACGGAATCGTCCATCGCCATTCGAAGCGATCGTGCGCGAGGCCCATGATTCGACCCGAAAGGAGGAAGATTCCGTAGCAGACAACGAGAAAGACCTGGAACCAGAATTGCGTCGCCTCGACCGGTGCACCGACGACCTGGAAGACATACTTGTCAAACACGGCCGAAACCGCCGAGAAAAACGCACCCGCAAAGGCACACCAGATGGCCCGGTTGCGGAGGAAGTCAATGCCCTCGTGCTTCCCCGCCCATGAGAAGACAAAGTAGCCGAAAAAGACGAGCAGCATGCCAATCGCCTGAATGATGCCGGGCATTTCCCCATAGAGGAAGAAGGCCACGACGAAGACGAGTGCCGGGGAACTCGCCCGAATGGGCGTCGCAATTGAAATGGGCAGCGTCCGAAGTCCCTTGAACGTGAATATCCACGAGATGGAGACAATCAGGGACTTCAGGGCCGCCAGGACAAGGACGCGTCCGCCCGGTGAGAGCATCGCCGCGAGATCGCCTCGAAGGGCCACGGTCGAGACGAATGCCGCGCATCCGAAGGACGTCGAGCACAGCAGGACGGGAAGAACCGCATTCGAGCGGACGCTCGCCTTTTTCGCAAGGTCATAGAGGGCGAGGAAGAAGGCACTCGCCAGAATCCAAATCGTCCAGGTTGCCACGGTTAGTCCTCAGGTGCATCCGCCGTCGGGAAGAGCTTGTCGAGAATTTGCTCGGCGGGCGTGTAGGCTTTCTTGCGGGAGTTACAGTCCTTGCAGCACGGGACGCAGTTGCCGCGTGTCGACCGTCCGCCGCGCGCGACGGGAATCACGTGATCCAGCGTCAGGTTCTCCGCGCCGACCTTCCGATGGCAATAATGGCAGACACCAGCGGCAATCTGCGCCTTCCACCAGTCCGTTGCCCGCAATTCCCGCGCCCGTGCGCGCTCACGCTTCACATGAACGGGGTCGGGATTCAAGTCCAACCAGTCCTCCATCCGTCACGCCCTTTCCGCATCACACGCAACGAGGCATCCGATGAGAATCTGCGGATGAGCCTCACGAATCTTCACGCGGACGAGCGAGCCGACCGGCGGCTTCGCGGCATCCGCCGGCGAGTCCCAGACGACGATGCGGTTGCCGCCGTCCCGGCCGCTCATCCGTTCGCGGTTCCGTTTGCTCGGCCCTTCCACCATCACCTCACGCACCGTCCCGACAAGCCGCTCGTTCCGCCGCTGGCCGCGGCACTCCTGATCGGCCAGCAGCACCTGGTCGCGGCGTTCCTTTTCCGCCGTTGGGACATCATCCGGCAGCGCGGCACTTCGCGTCCCCGGGCGCGGCGAATACTTGAAGATGAACGAATTGTCGAACCCTGCCTCTTCCATCAGCGAACGCGTCGCCTCGAAGTCGGCTTCCGTCTCACCCGGATACCCGACGATGACATCCGTCGTCACCGAAAACTCCGCGTCCAGTGCACGAAGCTTGGCGACAGCCGCCAGATACTCCGCCCGCGTATAATGCCGCCCCATCTCAAGAAGGACGCGGTCGCTCCCGGACTGAACGGGCAGGTGCAGGTGGCGGCAAACCTTCGGGAACTCCCGGTAGGCGCGAATCAGTTCGTCCGTGCACCCCTTCGGATGGGCGGACGTAAAGCGAATGCGCTCGATGCCCGGGATGGCGGAGAGTGCCTCCAACAGGCGCGGAAAGGCCTCCGTATAGCCGCCGGGACTTGGCAAATCCGCCGCGTCCCACGCCGGATTCCGTACGCCGTAGCGAAGGACACTCTGCCCGAGGAGGCAAACCTCCTTCACGCCGTGCGCGGCCAGTGCCTTCACTTCGGCCACGACTTCCCGCGCCGGACGCGAGTACTCGTGTCCGCGAACATCCGGGACAATGCAGTAGCTGCAGCGGTTGTCACATCCGACCAGAATCGTGACGAACGCCTGAAAGGCCGCCGCTCCCGACGCGGGCGCGGCAAACGTGTGCGCATCAAGGCCCGCCGGCACGGCATCCTCGCCCACGTCGAGAATGCGCTCGTGGCGCTTTTCAAGCCGATTGCGCACAACCTTCTCAACAATGCGCGGAATCATCCCCACTGCACGCGGGCCGACGGCAAAGTCAAGCCGCGGCAACTTCTTGAAGACCTCGTCCCCAAGACGCTTGACCGCGCAGCCCATCAGGCCGGTCACCTTGCCAGCGGCAATCAGGTTCCCCGTCTTGCCGACGGCCTTTTCCTCAGCCTTCTGACGCACGGTGCAGCTGTTGACGATGACGAGTTCGGCGGACTTCTCGTCCGCCGCCTTCTCGTGCCCGGCGGCCAAGAGGAGCGCCTCGACGGCCTCGGAGTCGCGCACGTTCATCTGACAGCCGTAGGTATGAATCAGGAACTTCATCGTCAGTCAACAAGCGTCGCGAAGTAGTCGTCCAGCGTCTCGGCGCGGCGGATTTGGCGCACCGACCCGTCGGACTCCAGGAGAAGTTCCGCACTGCGAAGCTTGCCGTTGTACTGAAAACCCATCGAGTGCCCGTGCGCCCCTGCGTCACAAATGACGACAAGATCGCCGCGCTCCAGCACAGGAAGGACACGCTGAATCGCGAACTTGTCGTTGTTCTCGCAGAGCGAGCCCGTCACGTCGTAGACGCTCGTCTCGCCGCTCTGCTCCTTGCCAGGCACGACAATCTCGTGATAGGCCCCGTAGAGCGCCGGTCGCATCAGGTTCGCCATGCAGGCGTCAAGCCCCGCGTAAAGGCGATAGGTGTTCTTGATGTGGCGGACACGCGCCACGAGATAGCCGTACGGACCCGTAATGCACCGACCGCACTCCATGAACAGCTTGAGCGGCTTCAGTCCACGCCCAACGACCATCTCGTCGTAGGCCTTCTCGATGCCCTTGCCGACGTACTCAAGGTCCATCGCCGTCTGCTCCGGACGGTAGGGAATGCCGATGCCACCGCCAATATTGACGAATTCAAAGGTAATCCCGACCTTTTCCGTCAGTTCGGCCACCAAATCGAAGAGCAACTTTGCCGTATCGATGATGTAGTCGGGATCCAGTTCGTTCGAGGCGACCATCGTGTGGAGGCCAAAGCGCGTCACACCCGCCGCCTTCATCTTGGCATAGCAGTCGAAGAGTTGCTCACGCGTAAAACCGTACTTGGCCTCCTCGGGCTTGCCGATAATGGCGTTGCCGCCCTTGAGCGGACCCGGGTTGTAACGACAGCAGAACACGTGCTGCGCCGCCGCGTCGGAGAGCGGACGCGCCGCGAGTTCAGGCACGGCTTCGCACAGGTAGTCCCAGTGCGTAATGTCGTCGAGATTGATGATGGCCCCGAGTTCCCAGGCCTTTCGAAACTCCTCGGCCGGCGTATCGTTCGACGTGAACATGATGGATTCGCCGACATTCCCGACGCGCTCGGCCAGGACGAGTTCGGCCATGGACGAGCAGTCGCTGCCAAAATCGAACTCCTTCAGGAGTGTCATCAGGTGCGGGTTCGGCGTCGCCTTGACGGCGAAATACTCGCGGAAGCCCTTGTTCCAGGCAAACGCCTTCTTCAACCGCCGCGCATTCTCGCGAATCGCCCGGGCATCATAAATATGGAAAGGCGTCGGCCATTTCGCCGCGATTTCTTCCAACTTCGCCTTGTCAAACGGGAGTTTTCTCATCTCTCTCTTTTCTCCAAATAGAAGCAAAACCGGGCGGACGGTCTACCCGTCCGCCCGATTGTCGACCACCTCAGCCCTCGATTTCGGACTTCAGTCGCGCAATAAACGCATCCGTCGTCATCGCACCAAGGTCACCCTCGGAACGCGACCGGACGGAAATCGTCCCCGCCGCCTCGTCACGCGGCCCAACGACAATCTGATAGGGCACCTTCTGCATCGAGGCTTCGCGAATCTTCGCGCCCAGCTTCTCGGCCGAGACGTCGACATCCACGCGGAAGTCCGCCGCACGCAGGGCCGCCTGAATCTTCTTCGCATACGCCATCGCCTTGTCGGAGATCGGCAGAATGCGCACCTGCTCAGGCGCAAGCCACAGGGGGAACGCTCCCGCGTAGTGCTCAATCAGGATGCCGAAGAAGCGCTCAATCGAGCCGAGCAACGCACGGTGCACCATGTAGGGCTGGTGCTCCTTGCCATCGTCGCCGATGTACGTCAGGTTGAAGCGTTCCGGGAGGTTGAAGTCGAACTGGACCGTCCCGAGCTGCCACGGGCGGCCAAGCGCGTCCTTAATCTTCATGTCAATCTTCGGACCGTAGAAGGCGCCGCCGCCCTCGTCGACCTCGTACTGCATTCCCTCCTGCTCAAGGGCATCGCGCAAGGACTGCGTCGCCTGCTCCCAGCGGGCCGGATCGCCAACCGCCTTCGCCGGCTTCGTCGAGAGATAGGCCTGGATGTCATGGAAACCGAACTTGCCCAGCATCTTGCGGGCGAACTCAACGGTATCCTTGATTTCCTGGACAATCTGTTCGGGCGTGCAGAAGATGTGCGCATCATCCTGGGTAAAGCCGCGCACGCGGAAAAGCCCGTGGCGAACGCCGTCCTTCTCGTAGCGGTAGACCGTGCCGAGCTCGGCCAGGCGCATCGGGAGATCGCGGTAGCTACGCTTCTTGAACTGGTAAATCTGGATATGGAACGGGCAGTTCATCGGCTTGACGTAGTACTCCTCTATGTACGCGTCATTGCCGGAACCCTCCTGAACCTTCATGCAGGGGAACATCCCCTCCTTGTAGAAGCCGAGGTGCCCCGAGGTCTGCCACAGTACCGAACGGCCGACATGCGGCGTGTAGACGATTTCGTAACCGGCCTCGTAGTGTTTCTTGCGCCAGTACTCCTCAATGGCGACGCGAATGCGCGCCCCCTTCGGCAACCAGTGCGCCAGGCCCGGACCGACCTGCTCCGTGATGGTGAAGAGCTCAAGCTGCTTGCCGAGGACGCGGTGATCGCGCTTCTTCGCCTCTTCCTCACGGGCGAGAATGGCATCCAGTTCGGCCTGATCCTTCGCGACGATGCCGTAGACGCGCTGAAGCATCTTGTTCTTCTCGTCCCCACGGTAGTAGCTGCCGGCGAGACGGGTCAGCTTCACGACACCAATCTGCTTCGCGTGCTCAACGTGCGGACCGCGGCACATCTCGACGTAATCGCCGACCGTGTAGGTCGAAATCGGCTCACCCTCGGGAATGTCGGCTAAACGCTCCAGCTTGTACTTCTGGCCGGCCAGCATCTTCGCGCATTCCTCACGGGACACGACCTTCCTGACGAAAGGCTCGTCGAGGGCAATCAGACGGGCAATTTCCGCCTCAATCTTCGGAAAATCGTCGGGCGTGATGCGGTGCGGCAAGTCAAAATCGTAGTAAAAGCCATCGTCCGTGGCAGGCCCAATATCAACCTGCACGTCCTCAAAGATGTTCTGAATGGCGCGAGCCATCAGGTGCGCGGCACTGTGCCGCCTCATTTCATCGCTAATTTCAGCCATAATGCTCCTTCTTCACCGCATATTATACCATATTCCGCCCAAGACTGACATTGCGCCTACCGCATCACCTTGTCCATCAGGGCCTGATAGCTGTCGACGATATCGTAGACGACATTCTCGCCGCTGATGGCCTTGAAGTGCTCGCGGGCACAATGAATCTTCGACTTCTCGATTTCCCGCAATTCCAGGGAGTTCATCGATCCCTTCGTCTCCGCGACAAAGTAGATGTGCTTGACGGGTCCCTGACGGAAGGCAATGGCCCAGTCGGGATTGTAGCGGCCGACCGGTGTCGAGATGTAGAAACCGTGCGGCAGTTTCATGTACACCGCGACATTCGTATCCGCGTCCAGTTCCATCGCAAACCGGCGTTCGTTCGCCGAATCGTAGAGGACATGGTCGTAAAGGTGGTGCGCCGCTTTCATCGCATTGACACCGAGCCGCCCCTTGAGCGTCGGTTCGGTGAAGACCTGCGTGTCATACCGTTCGTCCAGCACGTTGTAGGTGATGTGCTGCACGATGGCCGTCGCCTTCTCGTCATTGATCAGGCCCGCCGCCTTGAGGATGAACTCCTCCGGATTGTCCTTGAACTGGTTGAAGACGACCGGCGAGATGCCCCGCAGGATGTCGACGATCGTCCGCCGCGTCAACCCCGTCTCGGCGACCAGTTTGCCGATGAGGTCGTACTTGACTCGGTCGCCCGCCCGAATCGTCCGCGCCGCGTCGTAGGACGCACGGTGCCCCTTGCCGAAGGCCGTCCCGGCGAGAAGCGCATCCTTTGAGGCGATCGTGTCGAGTTGCCCCTCCTCGACCTTGAAGAGAATCTGGGTGACGCGCAGGTTGCGGTCGATCGAGGCGATGGACTTGCGGACGAGTTCCGCCGTGTCGAAGTCCACCGTGTAAACAGACTTCGCGTTGATGCGCCCCCACAGTTCCTTGAACTCCTTCATCTCCAGCTTCGCCGCGTCGACTTTCGCCTCCACATTGTCCGTGCGGGCGTTCTCCGGCACAAACGCACGGTCGTCGTAGATGGAATCGAGAATCCGAACGATGGAATCCTCGAATTCCCTCACTTCCGGTGCAAACGCAAGCGTCCCGTTCGCCTTCGCCGCGTAGAAGCCGTCCGTAAGCGTCCCCTTCGCCGTGATGTAGTCATCCTTGACGAGGCCGAAGTAGATGGCGTTGGCGAGCTCGTCGCCCGCGATGACCTCCCGTCCCTCCGCACCAATAAGCGTGCGCCCTTCGAAGAGGCTGGCCGTCACACTGCGCGGACGGCTCGCCACGGACTCCGCGAGTTCCGTCTGAAGTCCCTTCGCGAACCTCTCGTAGCTTTCGCTTGCAATGACCGTCAGGACATTGACATTCTGCACGTCCGCGCCGAGGACACCCTCGTCCATGCGCTCGCCCGCCTGGTTGACGCAGAGCCGCAGACCACGCCCGACCTCCTGCCGCTTGCGCACGTCGCTACCGCTCTGCTTGAGCGTGCAAATCTGGAAGACATTCGGATTATCCCAGCCCTCCCGCAGGGCGGAATGGGAGAAGATGAACCGCACGGGCGAGCGCACGGGGTCGCGGTCGAGCAACCGCTCCTTGTCCTTCATGATGAGGTCGTAGGCATCGATGTCGTCGCTCGTGCCCTCGCGGCGGTCACCGACCTTGCTGTTCGTCATGTGGCCCTTCTTGTCCACCGAAAAGTAGCCCGCATGCGTGGACGCGGCGGAAATCTTGTCCAGATAGGCCATGTAAGCCTCGTCCCCCAGTTCCCGCTGAAGCGAGCCGACAATCGCGGCATATTCCTCCTCGAACATCGTTGCATACGGTCCATTCTGCGGATGCCCCTCCGCGTCGTACGTCTTGTACTTGGCGACTTCGTCGATGAAGAAGAGCGAAAGAACCTTGATGCCCCGTGCGAAAAGCTGCCGCTCGCGGTCGAGATGCGAGAGAATCGTCTCGCGAATCTGAATGCGCCGCAGCTGGTTCTCGTCCGCCTTGCCGACGACATCGCCCGCCTCAAGACGGATGCCGTTCAGGAACTCGACGGAATTGTCGCGTCCATCAATGGATTTCACGACATAGCCGTTGCGGTACTCGTCCAGCCCATTTGAGTTATCGTAGAGGTTGTAGCCGATGCCAACCTTCGCGCTTTTGGCTCGGATGCCCGTCGCACCCTTGAAGTCAAACTGGAGCGTCGCCGTCGGCGCGTCCTTCGAGAGGTTGACGCTCTCAAGGTAGACGAAGCCCTCCGTTGCCGTGCGGCCCGTCTCGGTGATGCCCTTGACGGCAATCTTCTTGACGAGATGCCGGTTGTACGCCTCCATCGCGTCCAAGCGATAGACCATGTTGTAGACGCTGTCCGCCCGATGCGTCGCCGAATAGCGCAGGGTCAGGAGCGGGCAGAACTCCTTCAGCCGCTCCTTCGTCTGCTTGCCCTCGACGGACTGCGGCTCGTCGATGATGAGCACGGGGTTCGTCTTCGCCAGGATGTCAATGGGCCGCCGCGAGCGGAATTCATCCAGTTCCATGTAAATGCGCCGCGCATCCTTTCCACGCGCATTGAACGCCTGGGCATTGATAATCATCGCGTTAATGGCGTTGTCGGACGCAAAACGGTCGATTTCCGTCAGTCGGGCGGAATTGTAGATGAAGAAGCGAATCTTCTTGCCGTATTCTTCGGCGAAGTGGTCCTGCGTGACCTGAAAGGACTTGTACACGCCCTCGCGAATGGCGATGGACGGCACGACGACGATGAACTTCGACCACCCGTAGCGCTTGTTCAGCTCGAACATCGTCTTGATGTAGGTGTAGGTCTTGCCGACACCCGTCTCCATCTCGATCGTCAGGTTGAAGTGCCCTTCCAGCCGATCAGACGGCTTGAGCAGATTCGCCCGCTGAACCTTGCGGAGATTGTCGAGGATGCGTTCATCCGTCAGTTCGGGCACAATCGGCTCGTTCCGCCAGCCGGTGAAGGCGGTGTCCTCCATCGACTCAAATGTGCGTTGCTCGCCGGGACGCTCCCGCCCCCGGTCAATCCCGTAGGACGACGAGAGGAACGGCTGACCCGAGAACACGTCCGCCACGGCCTTCGCCGCGTCCGCCTGAAATTTCTGATGCTTAAACTGAAGTTTCATAAATCACCTTCTGCCTTACATAGAGTCGTTTTTGAACCACGGAACACTGAATATTCTGTGAATTTCTGTGTCGGCCGACAGGCCGCTCTGTGACTTCTGTGGTAAATCCCCGCCCCACGCCGTGTTTTTTGAGGCTTCGGGCATAAGTGTGGGTCTGATTTAGCTGGGGAAAGGTATTTTTGAGGTGAAAAGCGTTGTGAACAGAGCCGTCGATCAGGTTGTGAACAGCCGAAGGCTGTTTGCAACCTGTCGGCGGGTATGTTTGCA
>JBNMKZ010000068.1:0-12012 GCA_050874585.1 Verrucomicrobiota bacterium
CGTTGCAAACATACCCGCCGACAGGTTGCAAACAGCCTTCGGCTGTTCACAACCTGATCGACGGCTCTGTTCACAACGCTTTTCACCTCAAAAATACCTTTCCCCAGCTAAATCAGACCCACACTTATGCCCGAAGCCTCAGGAATACTGGCGTGGCCTGCCGGCGAAATATCCCGAGCTTGAGCTGTTTGACTTCGTGGTGATGCCCAATCACTTTCACGCGCTTGTGCGCATTCATTTCCGCGCGGCCAACCACGCGCATCATCTTGGCTTTCTGATGAGTCGCTTCAAGGGCGGCACCTCGTTTATCTACGGCAAGATGCGACGCGCAGGCGAGGTCGAGGACATCGGCGATCAGCTCTGGCAGCGAGACTACTGGGATGATCTCGTGACAGGCGAGGCCGAGTTCAAGGCCTGGCAGAAGTACATACGCGAGAACCCCGCGAAATGGTCGAGCGATCGCTATGGCGCGTGTACGGCGTATTCGCGCGGCGATACAGAGCTCTTGAATCGTCCGCGTGTGGCGTTTGTCGCGAGTCAGGGGTTTTACGCGAGCGAGCTGAAGCCGCGTAGGATATGGGCGAAAGGGACGGCTAAAGCCGTCGGCTCCGATAAAGACAACGGCGTGAGCGCCTCGAAAGCCGCCCTTTGTGATAAAAGTTGCGAGGCGCGCGGCGCGGCCTCCCCCGACAATATCGAAGTGCGCGGCTTCAGCCGCGCCGACCGTGTCTTGATTTCGACGTTTACCTCGGCCCAGGAACGCGAGGCGCTTCGGCGGGCGCTCGCGAAGAAGCGGCCGCTTGTCGCGGTCTTTCCCGCGGGAATCCCCAATGAGGGCGAAATGGCGGGCGGCCTTTCCGCGGCGATTCGTGCGGGTTGGGCGCTCGCGGTTTCGCCCCAACCGGCCAACTCGCGCCACAACAAGAAAATCGCAACCTGGTGCAATGAGTTTCTCTTGAAGAACGCCGACGAGATCTGGGTGGGCGACCTCTCGCCCAACGGTATGCTCGCGCAGATGCTCGTTGGTTTATCGAAATGCACGGCTTTAGCCGTGCCGAAAGGCGGCCGATGAAAACAAACACGAACGAGAAGGGCCTCGAAGATCTCATCGTCGCGCATCTTCGCGACGTGAACGGCTATGTCGAGGGAACAAGCGACCTCTACTCGAAGGACGAGGCCCTCGTCAAGAGCTGGCTCGAGGCCTTTCTGGTGGCGACACAGCCGGATAAGGTGGCGCGCGCGATGTGTTTTGCGAGCGCATCCGAGAAGGCGAAGTTCTATGCGCGGCTCACGGAGGCGCTGGCGAAGCGCGGCGTGACGGATGTCTTGCGCAAGGGGTTTGCCTTCAACGGGACGACATTTGACCTCTACTTCCCGTTGCCGTCCGAGCAGAATCCGAGCGCCAAGGAGGCTTACGCGAAGAATTGCTTCGGCGTGATCCGGCAACTTCATCATTCCAAGGTCGATGCGAACGATGCGATCGACTTCGTGGTGTTCGTCAACGGGCTTCCTCTCGCGACATTCGAGCTCAAGAACCACTACACGGGGCAGACGGTCGAGAACGCGATCAGGCAGTACCAGACGGACCGCGATCCGAAGGAGACGCTTTTGAAGCCGAAGCGTTGCGCCGTGCATTTTGCCGTGGACGACAACGACGTCTACATGTGCACGGAGCTGAAGGGCGCGAACTCGTGGTTCCTGCCGTTCAATCGCGGCGTGAACGGTGGCGCGGGCAATCCGGTTATTCCCGGAAAGACGATGACGAGCTACCTTTGGGAGGAGGTCCTCACCAAGCCGTCGCTCTCGAACATCATCGAGAACTTCGCGCAGGTGATCGTCACCGAGGACAGGAAGACGCACAAGCTCAAGGAACGGGTCATCTGGCCGCGTTATCACCAACTGGATGCCGTCCGGCGCCTCCTCGATGCGACAAGCACATCGCCGGTCGGGCGAAAGTTCCTGATTCAGCATTCCGCCGGATCGGGCAAGTCGAACACGATCACGTGGCTGGCGTATCAGCTCGTCCTCCTGCAGAAGTCCGACACGACGGCCAAGTTCGACTCCATCATCGTCGTTACGGATCGCGTCAACCTCGACAAGCAGATTCGGGACAATATCAACGCCTTTGCGAAGCTCAAGAATCTCGTCGGCTGGGCCGATCACTCGTCCACCCTGCGCGAACTTCTGACGGGCGGCAAGAAGATCATTGTCTCAACGATTCACAAGTTCTCGTTCATCCTCGATGAGATCGGGACATCCTTGAAGAACAAGAATTTCGCCATTGTCATCGATGAAGCCCATTCAAGTCAGAATGGCGAGATGGCGTCCAGCCTGGCGGCCAGCGTCTCCGGCAACGCACAGCAGCTGAATGAGGATGGCGAGCCGGAGGATACGGAAGATAAGATTCATCGCATCATCAAGGGGCGCAAGCTCGCGAAGAACGCGAACTACTACGCCTTTACCGCGACGCCGAAGAACAAGACGCTGGAGATGTTTGGCGAAGAGTACACGACGGCGCAGGACCTGACCTATGCGCCGTTTCACGAGTACACGATGAAGCAGGCCATCGAGGAGAAGTTCATTCTCGACGTCATCCGCAACTACACGCCGTATCAGTCGTTCTATGAGGTCGTGAAGAAGGTCGAGGACGATCCTCAGTTCGACAAGGATAAGGCCCCGAAGCGAATCCGGGCATTTGTCGAGCGCCAGCCCGAAACCGTCGAGGCCAAGAGCCGGATCATCGTCGAGCACTTCTGCACCAAGGTGTTCAAGAAGATCGGCGGCAAGGCGCGGGCCATGGTCGTGACGTCGTCCATTGAGCGCGCAATCGATTTCTACAAGCACATTTCCAGGCTTCTGGAGGAGCAGGGCGGCAAGTTCAAGGCCATCGTCGCCTTTACGGACAAGGAGATCGACGGTCATGTCGTGACCGAATCGTCCCTGAACGGATTCCCCTCGGCGGCCATTGAAGACAAGATCGATGAGGAGCCGTACCGTCTCCTCATCGTCGCGGACAAGTTCCAGACCGGCTACGATCAGCCGCTCCTGCACACGATGTACGTCGACAAGGTTTTGTCCGACCTCAAGGCCGTCCAGACGCTTTCGCGACTCAACCGGGCGCATCCGAAGAAGTTCGACACCTTTGTCCTGGACTTCGCCAACGATCCAGAGGATATCCGTGCCGCGTTCCAGCGTTACTACAAGACCACGATCCTGGAAGGCGAAAGCGACGTCAACAAGCTGAATGACCTCATTGACACGGTCGAGCGCAAGCCGTTCTACACGGACGAGGACAAGAGCCAAGCCGTTGAGCTGCGGCTTTCCGGCGAGGACGAGGATCGTCCGAAGATCGACGCGATTCTCGACGCGAACGTCGTCCGCTTCAAGGAAGAGCTCAACGAGGAGGAGCAGATTCACGCCAAGAGCGCGATGAAGAACTTCTGCCGCATCTATCCGTTCTTCGCGGCCATCATGCCGTATGAAAGCCCGGACTGGGAGAAGCAGTATCTCTTCTACACGCTCCTCGTGAAGAAGCTGCCGAAGTTGAAGCGCGAGGATTTCACCGCCGGACTTCTTGAGACGATTGATTTCGACAAGTACCGCATCCAGAAACAGGAGGAGCGCGACATTACGCTTGAGAACGTCAACGCGACCGTTGCGCCGATTCCGGTCGGCTCCGGCGGAGGCATTCCCGAAGTCGAGCTGGACGTCCTCTCGCACATCGTCGAGGATTTCAATACGGCCTATGGTGGCATCGACTGGCGGGACGAGGACGAGGTTCGTCGTCAGATTCAGGATCTTCCACGTCGAATGGCACAGGACGACACCTTTGTCAATGCGGTTCGGAACGGCGACAGTCAGGTGGCGCAGATCCAGTTCAACGAAGCCATCGAGAAGATTGTGGCGGCGATGGGCGAGGAGAAGCTGGAGTTCATGCAGCAGTATTTCGGCAATGCCGAGTTCAGGAACTTCGTCAACGAGCGCGTCTTCGCCAAGTGCGTAGCCGACATCGGGGAAGGGCGCGCGCCTGCGCGCCCGGCATTCGGCGGCTACGCGCCGGCCGAGGAGGACGACGGCGCGTACCTGCACGCGGCGGATTCGGGGGCGGACAATGGCGAATAACTTCAAGTCCAGGGCCGCCGAGTTGAAGCCGCGCGAACGCATTGCCGAGGCCGGAACGGCCGCGGGCGCGTCCCCGGTTGAACTCCTCGCCGTCATCCTTAAGACGGGCGCGGTGGGCTGTGACGTGATGGAACTTTCGCGACGGCTTATTGATGCCTTTGGAAGCGTCGAAGCTCTCGTAAAAACCGATCTCAACACGCTCAAAAGCGGAATAGCCGATTACAATCGCCGTTGTCCTGCTCGCAAGATTCTTGGCATCGGGCCGGTCAAGCTGCTCGAACTCGCTGCGGCGTTTGAACTTGCCCGGCGCGGCTACGCGGCAAAGCAGGAACGCCACGCGGCGATTATGTCGTCCGAAGAAGCCGCCGCAGCCTTTCGCACCGTTCTCACGGACGGTGAGCGACAGGAGAAATTCTGGGCATTGCCGCTTGATGCGAAGCGGCGTCCGCTTTCAGAACCGCAGCTCATTTCCATTGGTACGCTCAACGGCGTCAGCATCCATCCGCGGGACGTCTTCTCGATAGCCGTCCGTTGGAATGCACACGCCATCCTTGTCGCACACAACCATCCGAGCGGTTCCTTCGCGCCCTCGAAGCGCGACATCGAACTCACGTGGGGACTCTACGGTGCGGGTAAAATGATGGGCATCCCGCTCCTCGACCACCTCATCCTCACCACCCGCTCCCATTACTCCTTCGCCGACAACGGCAAGTTGGTGGAGAAAGGAAACATATAATGGCAGCAGAAATCAAGATTGATAAAAAGACTGTAAGTGCATTTCTCGCCGAAGGTAAACGGCATCAGTATCTTATCCCAGAATATCAGCGTCCGTATGCTTGGGGTGACGATCAGGTCATTACGTTGTTCGAGGACATTTGGGAGTTTGCTATGACCATTGGCGGATATGACCATGAAGACGCGACTTACTTTCTTGGTAGTATCGTATCTTTCGATAATAACGAAAAGAATGTCGTTGAAATTATTGACGGTCAACAGCGGTTGACATCGCTTTGCCTTTTACTCCGCGCAATCTATACGAAATTCGAGCCACACGCAAATGACAACAAGGAGGATAAGCGCCTTGTCGAGCAGATTGAACCCGCACTGTGGAAGGTTAATCCCCGCGATGGGGCTGTCGATAAGACGCGTCCGTTATTCCGCTCTGATGTCGTTAGCGATGGTGGTAATGAAATAATTCAAGTCATCCTGCAGACGGGAAAGGTTGTCGAAGGCGCAAAAGATAATTACTCCAGAAATTATCGTAAATTTCAGTTATTGCTTGATGAAGCGTCAAAGACTGATCCTTTGAATGTACGCAGTTTTGTTTTTGCATTGCTTAATCAGGCAATCGTTCTGCCCATTACCGCAGACTCTCAAGATACAGCTCTGACAATATTCTCAACACTCAATAATCGCGGTCTTCCATTGTCAGACGCAGATATTTTCAAGGCGAAAATCTACAGCCATCTTCAGCTTTCCGGAGATGATGCCAAGAAGAAATTGTTTATCTCGGATTGGAAATCACTGGAAGAACGATCTGATGAAGCCGGGGAATCCATGCAATCACTGTTCTACTATGATATGTTTTTTGAGCGGGCAAAAGCAAAGGATCAGAAAACTGCCACTCCGGGTGTGCGTAACTACTTCTTAAAAGATAATGCTAATCGTCTCTTCGATGCGGGCCTTATGGCTCGACTCGAAGAGATAATGACGCTTTTTGAACTTGTAAACAATGGCACAATTGCCGACGACGAACCGTGGATGTCCGATTCTAAGATTCTCCCGTGCATTGACATTCTCCGCTCCTATTCAAACGAGTTCTGGAAGTGTCCGGTAATCATTTATTTCCTGAAGCATCATAAGTCCAATAATTTTGCAGAAGCGTTTTACGTCTTTTTGAAGCGATTCATTGCGTTCCTGCTTCTGCGTTATCTTGAGATGCCGACAATCAGCGCGATTAAGGGCGATGTGCTAAAACTCGATGCGGCGATTATAGATTCGGATAAGCCAACATTCGCGGCATTTAAATTAGTGCCTGAAACGCTACGCGAAAGCATTATTAAACCGCATCCGAAAATTATCCGAATGTTATTGAAGATTATAGCCTACAATGCACAGTCGGAACTATTGCCCAAGTCATGGGATATCGAACATATCCTACCGCAAAAATGGGATGTCGGATTCTTCCCCAGTGTCGGAGACGACATTGTTAAGGAGAAGATTGAACACATCGGCAACAAAGTCCCGTTTGAGACCGTAAAGAATATCCGCGCGGCAAATGGATTTTTTGCTAAGAAACAGGAGTTGTACAGAACTTCCGCGATCAAGATTGTCCGGACTCTCTGCAATTATCCCAAGTGGGATCTCGGTGCTATTGCGGTTCGTGATGTGCAGGTCTCCGACGAGATTATGAAGACGCTTCAGTCTTGGATTGAAGAATATGCTTGAACTGCTGCTACACGACAAGTTCAGCCGCCTATACTCTAACTTGCGAATGCCGTCTTCGTAGTGTCGCTCGTCCAGTCGCGATATCACCAGATTACACAGAGATTGAATGCTGATTTTTATGGGTTAAATAGCGATGCCCGTAATACACTGTATGTTGGTTCGTATGGTCGAGGGATGATCATTCATATAAGTGACATAGACATTCTCTTTATAATGCCGCAAGGATCGTATTCAAGGTACAACAGTTACATACACAATGGACAATCTCAGTTACTCCAAGACCTTCGGGCATCATTATTCAAGACCTATCCATCCACAGGTATTAGTGGTGATGGACAGGTGATGGATGTTTCTTTTTCTGACAGTATGGTGTTTGAAATTATACCTACGATTGAATTGAATAATGGTTCATTTTGCTATCCAGATTCTAATAATGGTGGCAGTTGGAAAATTACAGATCCTCGCCCAGAAATTGTGGCTGCAAGAGAGTTGGATAATAAGTTAAATGGCACATTGCGGCATTTGTGCAGAATGAGTCGTGTGTGGAAAGATGCGTGTGCTGTGCCAGTGGGAGGATTGCAGATAGATGTTTTCGCTACCCGATTTATTGATCAATGGGAATATAAAGATAAGTCTTTTACATATTATGATTGGCTTACATGTGATTTCTTTCAATAGTTGAGTGACATTGATGATACTGCATCAGGTAACTTGCAAGGGTAGTGGGTCAGCAAGAACTCCCTAATTCCCCTTGGCAAGATGTGAATCGTAATCATACGCCGTTTCTCCGTTGAGTGATTCCCTGTGCATTGAGTTGATCCGGTCCTCGAGGTCATAGATCTCGCGCCGTGTCACGCGGCTGCAGTCGGTTTCCCTTGGATACCACCGCGTTAAGAGATGCCAATCTCATTAGTTTTGTGGCTTGGCTTCAGTCTGCCGCGTTGAGGAGGGATTGACGTGGCGGCCATGAGTCCTTTTGCTGGCTCACTAGATTTACACTTTCTGTGTCGATTGCAAAAGTAGGTTGCCGGGTTTCTCCGTCGCCCCTGCCCACTTACTTCTGCAATCGACAGAAAAATTTGCACAGCCGTCGGGGTTGACTGCGAGGCGGGGGATTTTATATAATACAGGCTGTCAAGGAGGTCGTCATGGCTGATCAAGTGGAAAACGAAGCATTGGAAACCCAGGATGCCGAGGGTGCCGAGATTCGCGATACGGATATCGTCTTCGATTGTCCGCATTGCGGAAAGAACCTTGTCATCGACTATCGGGGCGCGGGGTTGCAGATCAAGTGCTGTGCCTGTGGAGAGCCCGTCCTGGTGCCGATTCCCGACGGCATGGAGCTGACGGACCTTGACCTTGATCCGGGTGAGATACTCAAGCAGCTCTTTGTGACGCGGCGGAATTTTCAGAAGGCCGAGCTTGAGATTCAGTCCCTTCGTGCGCGGCTGAGGCAGCTTCAGGAAACGCTTGGCGTCATGCAGGAAGTCATTGCGGAAGGGCTGAACTGAAAGTGAGTGCGCATTCGGTTCTCGTCAACGCGCTCACGTTTTCGCGTGCACCGCTGATTCTCATTTGGCTTGGCTTTGCCGTGGCGCAGGAACTCCTTGGCGGGTTCTGGCTGGGTGTCTGGGCGTGTGCGGCTATGTTGCTTTCGGGCCTGACCGATGCGTGGGACGGAATGCTCGCCCGCCGCTGGAAAGTCGTCTCGGCCCTGGGCAAGATGGCCGACCCCCTGATGGACAAGGTGTTCTACATTGTCGTCTTCCCGGCGTTTGTGTGGCAGGTCGTTCATCAGGGCGAGTCGGGTACGCATGCGCTGGTGATGCTGTTCTTCACAATCCTCTATATGCTGAGGGATACGTGGGTGACGTTCATGCGTGCCATTGGTTCGATGTACGGGGCTGATGGCGCGGCGATGTGGCTCGGCAAGGTTCGCACGGCGCTCTCGTTCCCCGGTGCCGGATGGGTCTACCTGTATCTTGCCTTTCACCGGATGGCCCCCGCTTCCTGGCAAACGCCTTGGCTCGTCAGTTGCTATGTCGTGGAGCTTGGTTTGATTGGTCTGACGCTGGTCAGCCTTTTCACCTACACGGCCGCCTATCGGCCCTACTTGAGAAGGGCACTTGAACGTAAGGCCGATTTGTGAGATAATATACACCGAAAACGAAAGTCCCCAACTAACATAAGGAGATTGGAAATGATGAAAATGAAGTCGAAGGGTTTTACGCTTGTCGAGCTGCTGGTCGTGATTGGCATTCTCGGCGTTCTGATGGGTGCGTTGTTCCCGGCCATCTCGTCCGCAATGCTTGCGGCGAACACGTCGGCCATGTCGATGCGTGGGCGCAACCTCTTTGTTGGCATTACTCAGGCCAATACGGAGCGTGAGGCTCAGGGGCTGACGAGCGTGTGGCCTCACCAGACCGAGGCTGACGGCAAGAGCGACGACACGGACGACATCGCCGGCAAGAGCTGCGGTACGTCGACCGAATACTTCAAGTACCTCTTTGACCTCGACAACTACGGCCAGGACGGCTGGTCGCCGTATGTGAGCGGCGTCGACATTGGCGTTCTCTCCGGCTCGGGTGTTCCGGCCTTCACGGGGACGCTTCAGAAGAACAACGTCGCGTGGACGATCGCGAGCGGCATCACGGATGAAATGGAGGATGTCGTGCCCGTGCTCGTGACGCGCAATGCGGATGTCTCGACCTTCCCGACTTCCGCCGGTTCGCACGATATGTCCACGAAGAAGGAGTCCATCACGCTCGGCAAGACCTATGCGGCTCCGTTCGGTAACAAGGCCTGCATCGTCATTCACAAGGGTGGCGCGGCGAGCGTCGTGAAGTCGAAATATGCGAAGCTCTACCTCATCTACAACAAGCAGAGCTTCACGATTCCGAACGGCGTGACGATGAAGTACCTCGAGCCCTAACGGATGCTCGTCAAGGTCGCCATCGACCTTGCGCTGGACCGGCTCTTCACCTACGAGGTGCCGGATGCGCTTG
Source organism: Verrucomicrobiota bacterium (assembly GCA_050874585.1). Classification (GTDB taxonomy): domain Bacteria; phylum Verrucomicrobiota; class Kiritimatiellia; order RFP12; family UBA1067; genus UBA1067. Next base: position 9,576 of record JBNMKZ010000068.1, read on the forward strand.
AGAAGAAGCTGGCCGTTGGCCAGCTTCTTTCTGTTCCATTCGGGCATCGCGAGGCCCGAGGGTTCGCCCTTGCCGTCAGCGAAGGCAACGAACAGCTCGGCTATTCGCTGAAGCCTGTCCAGTCGATTGTTGACGAAGTTCCATTCTTTACGCCCGCGCTGCTGACGCTTGTGCGGAAGATTTCCGACTACACGGCCGCGCCGATTGAGCGAGTTCTCCGCGCTGCCGTGCCCGCCGCCGTTCTCAAGCGCAATGCCCATGCACGTGAACTTCTGTATGTTGCGCCTGTGGATGCCGTCCCATCCGATGTCAAGTTGACGGCGCGGCAGAAGTGGCTCTACGACCAGATTGTCCGGTTGGGGGGCGGTTGGTTGCAGTCGCTCTGCCGGGAACTGAAGACAACGCCCGCCTCATTGCGCGGTCTTGGAACGCAGGGATTTGTTACGATTGAGGCCAAGGCCCAGCGGCGCAATCCATTGTCCGGACGGCGCATCCTGCCCTCGAAACCTCTTCCGCTCAATGAGGAGCAAACCGCCGCGCTTGAAGCGATTCGCACCCAGCGCGGTCGGACGATTCTTCTTCATGGCGTGACGGGGAGCGGCAAGACGGAGGTCTACCTACAGGCAATCGCGGCGGTTCTGTCGGAAGGACGGGGCGCGATTGTGCTGGTCCCCGAGATTGCGCTGACCCCCCAGACCGTCCAGCGGTTCGCCAGCCGCTTCGGGGATCGGATTGCCGTCCTCCACTCGGCACTTTCGGATGGTGAGCGATATGACGAGTGGCATCGGATTCGCAGTGGCGAGGCTCGCGTTGTCGTGGGACCTCGCTCCGCCATCTTCGCCCCCGTCAAGGACCTTGGACTCATCGTCGTTGACGAAGAGCATGAGACGAGCTACAAGCAGGAGGATAATCCGCGCTACCATGCGCGGGATGTCGCCGTTCTCCGTGGCTGGATTGAAGGCGTGACGGTTGTCCTCGGCTCGGCGACGCCATCCCTTGAAAGTTGGATGAACGTTCATCGCGGCAAGTATGCCTATGTCCAGATGCGCAAGCGGGCTGGTGCTGGGTCGATGCCCCTGGTGCACTTGGTTGATATGCGTGATCAGGGCGACGGTGGACGGATTTTCTCGCGGGAACTTTTGGAGGCGATTCGACTGCGGATTGACCGTGGCGAGCAGACGATTCTCTTTTTGAATCGCCGTGGCTATTCGCGCTCCATGACGTGCAATGCGTGTGGTTATGTCATGACGTGCCCGGATTGCGGGATGCCGTATACGTACCATCAGGCCGACAGGTGTCTTCGCTGTCATATCTGCGGGGGTTGGATTCTGCCGCCGTCGAAATGTCCCCAGTGCCATTCGCCGGACTTTTCCTACAAGGGGATTGGAACACAGCGCGCCGAGGCGGCATTGGCGACGTGCTTTCCTCGGGCGGGCATTCTTCGGATGGACGCCGACTCGACCAGCCGACGGCATTCACACGATGACATTCTTTCCGCATTCCGCCGCGGAGAGGCCGACATCCTGCTGGGGACGCAGATGATTGCGAAGGGGCTTGACTTCCCGAACGTGACGCTCGTGGGTGTTCTCAATGCCGACAGTTCGCTCAATATGCCGGATTTTCGCGCGGCGGAGCGAACCTTCCAGCTGATAGCCCAGGTTGCCGGGCGAGCGGGGCGGGCGGAGTTGCCGGGCGAGGTCTTTGTGCAGAGCTATGATCCATCCGTTGCCGCGATCCGTCTGGCGGCGGACGGGGATTTTCAGAAGTTCGCCGCACTTGAGATGCAGGATCGCAAGGCGGGGTACTTCCCGCCGTATTGCCATTTGGCATCGGTCAATCTGAGGTCAAAAGATTCGCAGATTGTTGCCGCGTGGGCCGATATGTACGCACACTCCTTGGCGGCTTACGCTCGTTCGGTACCGAAGGCGGTGGAAATGCGCGTTTCTGAGGCCGTGCCAAGTGCCCTTGAGAAGGCGGAGGGGTGGTATCGGTGGCAGATTGTCGTGCGGGCAAAGTCCGTGGCGCAAATTGTCGCCGCCTGGAAGTGGATAATGAAGGAGCGTCCGGCCCCAGCAGAACTTCGGCTTGCGCTCGACGTTGACGCGTACAACCTTGTCTGAGCCAAAGTGCCGCGACGACTAAATTTCCCCGCCCGCCCGGCGGATAAGGGTGGAGAGGGCGGCCTGGATTATCCCCAGTTTTTGACCCCTAAAATCGACCGCACCCAATGGAAACAGGGGTGCGGCCGTCATTTTCGGCCTCGGAAAGTGAAAAAGTGGTTTCGCTTCTGACACCGTGCTATACTACACGGCCACTATACCGTCAAAAGGAAACCACATGGGAAATGATAGCATAACCGCGTTCAGGACGCGAGAGCAGCTGCGAAGATTCCTGGGGATATTCTCTCCCCGGTTCTCAAAGCCCAAGCTCGAGTTCC
>JBNMKZ010000069.1:0-11936 GCA_050874585.1 Verrucomicrobiota bacterium
AGTGTCGCGAGTGAGGTCTTCCACGGGGCGCCACCGTAGGAGTCGCTTTGTCTGCAACCAGTGATAATCACCGAGGCTGGACAGGCTAAGTAAACCTTTGTTGTTGACGCGTGAGAGGTGAGCGCAACCGTGGAAGCCGAGACCGAGCGACAGCTTCGCGCAAGCCCACGAGCGAGCGGTTTGTGGTATAATGTCCGTGTTGTCCGGGCATTCGGATGACCCGAATGCCTTCGCGGCGGCAAAACGAGAACAGGAAAGGAATGACGGCCATGAAGAAATACGTGTGCAAGGTGTGCGGATATGTCTATGACCCGGCAGCCAACAAGGGCATCCCGTTCGAGTCTTTGCCGGCGGACTGGGTGTGCCCGACCTGTGGTGTCGGCAAGGAAGAATTTGAGGAAACCACCTAAAGGAAAGGATAAGATAATGGAACTCAAGGGATCGAAGACGGCTGCGAATCTGGCCACGGCTTTCGCCGGTGAGTCGCAGGCGCGGAACAAGTACGACTACTTTGCCTCGCGGGCGAAAAAGGACGGCTACGAGCAAATCGCGGCAATCTTTCAGGAAACGGCCCTGAATGAGAAGGAACACGCCAAGATGTGGTTCAAGGCGCTGAATGGCATCGGCGATACGGTCGCGAACCTGGCCGCCGCGGCCGCCGGCGAGCATGAGGAGTGGACCGAGATGTACCGCAAGTTTGCGGAAGAGGCCCGCGCCGAGGGATTCGACGAAATTGCCAAGCTCTTTGAGGGCGTGGCCAAGGTCGAGGCCCATCACGAGGCCCGCTACCGCAAGCTCCTCGCGAATGTCGAGAGCGGCGAAACGTGGGTTCGCGTGGGCGTCAACCGCTGGCAGTGCCGCAACTGCGGGGCAATTGTCGAGAGCGACAAGGCCCCGGAGAAGTGCCCGGTGTGTGCGCATCCGAAGGCGTACTTCCAGCTTCTCGCCGAGAATTACTGAGATTGAGGGCACGTGATGTCCGACGGGCGGGGGACGATTCCAGTTGGAGTCGCCCTCGCTTCTTCTTGTTTTTGGTATAATATGGGCATGAAAGCGAAAATGAACATGGTTATTGCCCAGTCGGGCGGTCCGTCAATGGTCATCAACCAGTCCCTCGTCGGGGCGGTGTTGGAGGCGCGCAAGTCCGCGCGAATCGGGCGCATCCTTGGTGCGCGGCATGGCATTCTCGGCATTCTGGGGAATGACTACGTTGATTTGCGCAAGGTGTCCGTTCGCAAGCTTGAGGCGATTGCCGAAACGCCGTCCTCCGCGCTCGGGAGTTGCCGCAAGAAGCCGGATGCCGGCGACTGCCGCCAGATCTTCGAGGCGTTCCGCAAGCTGAACGTCGGCTACTTCTTCTATATCGGAGGGAACGATTCGGCGGATGCCGCGCGCATTGTCGCCGAAGAGGCCGAGAAGGAGAACTATCCGCTCGTTGTCTACCACATTCCCAAGACGATTGACAACGACCTCCGCAGCTGCGATCACACGCCGGGCTTCGGGTCGGCGGCACGGTTTGTCGCGAGTGCCATCAAGGGCGATGACCTGGACAACCGTGCGCTTGGCGGCGTGAAGATTGACGTCATCATGGGGCGCGACGCGGGCTTTCTGACGGCGGCTTCGGCGCTTGCCCGTGAAAACGAGGGGGATGGGCCGCATCTCATCTATCTGCCCGAAGTCCCGTTCTCGCTTGAGAAGTTCGAAAAGGACGTGTTGGCCACGATGAAGCGGTATGGGCGGTGCGTCGTCGCTGTGTCGGAGGGCATTCGCGATGCGAAGGGTGAGTCCATCGGCGCACGCTTTGCCGGTGGCGAGAAGGATTCGCACGGCAATGTCCAGATGAGCGGAACGGGGGCCTTGGGCGACCACTTGGCCAAGTATCTCAAGTCGACCGGGAAGGTTAGTCGCGTTCGTGCCGACACGTTCGGCTACCTGCAGCGCAGCTTCCCCGGCATCGCGTCGAAGGTTGACCAGGCGGAGGCGCGGGCGGCGGGTGCCGCCGCCGTCAAGGCCGCCCTTAAGGGTGAACTCTCGAAGGGGACGATTGCCATTCTGCGGGCGAAGGGCAAGAAGTACCAGGCGGCCTTTGCGCCTCAGCCCATTGCCACGGCGGCCAAGTTCACGCGCAGTGTCCCGAAGGCCTACATCGCCCGCAACGGGCATGATGTGACCCCGGCGTTCATCGACTATGCGCGTCCCCTGGTCGGCGATTTGCCGCACTGCGAAATCTTCTGATGATGCCGTCCCATGCTTGAGCTGGCGCAACGACAGAAGCAGGTCCTTGCATTGGCCCCGCGGCAAATGCAGGGGCTGAAGCTCCTTGCGAAGTCCCTCCCGGAACTTCGCGAGGAAATCGTTGCCGAGATGGCGCGCAATCCAGCCATTGAGGACGTGGAGCGTCCGCTTGAGACATCGCTCTCAGAAGTCGAGCGTCAGCAGGGTGTGGAAGCACCCGACTACCCGGAGGACGACTTTACGCCCGGGCAGAACTATGATGAAGAGGCCGCCGAGCGGCGGCAGAGTTTCTTCGACAACCAGGTGAAGACCGAGACGCTTCAGGAGCATCTCCTGTCGCAGTTGCCCGTGTCGGACATTCCCCGGGAGGACTGGCCGCTTGCGGAAGTCCTGATTGGCGACCTGGATGAGAAGGGCTACTACAAGGGTTCGCTGCCGGATGCGGAGATGGCGTTCGGACGAACGGAAGCCCAGGTGCTGGCCGTCCTTGCGAAACTCAGGGAACTCGACCCGCCGGGATGCGGGGCGCGGGATGCCCGCGAGTGCCTTCTCGCCCAAATTGACACGCTGGATGACTCGCCCTATGAGGAGGACGTCCGCAAGATGGTTGACCGGCATCTTGAGGACATCGCCGCCGGGCGGCTGGAACTGGTGGAAAAGGACCTCGGGCTGACGCACGTGCAGTTCTTGGAGGCACTGAAGGTCCTGCGGTCGCTCGACGGTCGGCCGGGGCGGCAGTATCCGAGTGAGCGCGAACGCGTCGAATATGTGAATCCAGAGGTTCATGCGGTGAAGCGCGACGGACGCTGGATTGCCGAGACGGACGAGCGGTCGTTGCCCGAAATCCGTCTCTCGCGGTCGTTCGCGGCACTTTTGGAAGATCCGCGGCAAACGCCGGAGACGCGGGCCTACATCCGGGAGCGCATCGCTGCCGCGCAGGCGTTCCGCGAGGCCGTGGCGAAGCGTCAGCGGACCGTGCAGGACATCGCCCAGGCGATTTTCGACCGTCAGCAGGATTTCTTCGAGAAGGGCTTTGGTGCACTCAAGCCGCTGACGGAGCTGGAGATTGCCGAGAAGGTGGGGGTGCATGGAACGACGGTCTCGCGCACCGTGCGCGACAAGTACGCCTCGACCCCCCAGGGAACGATTGAACTGCGGCGTTTCTTCACGTCCGGCATCCAGAGGGCGGACGGCGAAGCGGTCTCCCAGACGGCGGTCTTGGCCAAGTTGCGGGAAATTGTGTCGGATGAGGACGAGTCCGCGCCTCTGTCGGATGAGAAAATCGCCCAGGCCCTGAAGGCCGCCGGCTTTCCCATTGCGCGGCGGACGGTCGCCAAGTATCGCGACAAGTTGGGGATTCCCGGTGCCTCCGACCGCCGAAATATGGTATAATTCGCCTTATGATTGAGTTTTCAGAAGGACAGAGGAAGACGATTACCTGTGGATTGACGGTCTTGTCGTTCACGGTGGTGATGGCGTTTGTTGCGTTTGTCGCCTGGGTCGGGTTGAAGTTCCTCTCATTCGCGAGTTCGGCGATTGTGCCCGTGCTACTCGGTTTCTTTCTCTCCCTGTTCTTCAAGCCCTATTATGAATGGTGGAAGAGGCTGATTCCCTCGCAGGGGCTTGCCCTCATCGTGATGCTTCTGACGATTTTCATTCCGCTGGCGTTTGTGCTCTGGTACGCGGGGGCCGTGATGGTGGACCAGATATCGAACCTCGTGCGGCAAGGTCCGACGCTGATTGCCCAGGTGACGGACTGGTTTCGTACGACATTCCCGAAGATGCGGACGCTTTTGGAACAGCTGGGCATTGACTACTCGGACTTCGGCAACCTCTATGCGAATTACGCGCCGACGGCTCTGCGGGCCGGGTCAAGTGCCCTGAGGTGTCTCGGTGGCGTGCTTTCGGTGCTGGTCGCGCTGATATTCTTTGTCTTCTTCCTGACGACACGGGAACGCCGCGGTAGCGAGATCGTCGCCCAGATGCCGTTCCTCAAGCCCGATACGCGTAAGTTTGTCGCGGTGCAGATTGACACATTCGTCGACATTCTCGTCAGCTTCTTCCAGCGGCAGGCGGTCATCTGCCTGATTGAAGGTGTGCTGTACGGGTCGGGCTTTGCGCTCGTCGGGTTGCCGTATGGATTTATGATTGGCTTTCTGCTCGGCGTTCTGAACCTGATTCCGCTTTTCGGTTCGGTCATCTGCCTTCCCATTGCGCTCCCGCTCGCCTACTTTGCGCATGGTGGCTCGGGCTTGCGGCTGGCGCTTGTCCTGTGCGTGTGGGGTCTGGGGCAGGTCCTTGACGGTTATTTCATCACGCCGCGCATCCAGGGCAACAAGACGGGCCTTGGCTATGCGGGCGTCATCTTCTCCTTTTTCTTTTGGGCGACATTACTTGGACCCGTGCTCGGCATGCTCCTTGCGATTCCGCTCTCCGCCTTCTGCGTCGTACTCTGGCGCGCACTGAAGTCGAAGTACATTAAGCCGGTAGTATGATGAGTGAGCGACAGCAAGATTATGTTTGAGAATATGGTATTCGGTCGACTGGACCAGGAACTGCAGCGGGCAATCAAGGATGCGGGCTACGAGAAGCCGACGCCGATTCAGGAGCAGGCGATTCCCTATCTGCTTGAGGGGCGCGATCTGATTGGCTGCGCCCAGACGGGCACGGGGAAAACGGCGGCGTTCATGTTGCCGATTCTGAACCACCTCATCAAGGAGCGCAAGCCGCGTCACGTTGGTCATCCCCGCGCCTTGATTCTCTCCCCGACGCGTGAACTTGCGGCCCAGACGGCCGAGAATGTGCGGACCTACACGAAATATGTCGACCTGCCGTTCGCCTGCGTCTTCGGCGGGGTCTCTCAGTTCGGTCAGGCGAAGGACATCAAGCGCGGCGCGGAAATCGTCGTCGCCTGCCCGGGGCGGCTCATCGACCTGATGACCCAGGGCATCGTCTACTTGGACAATGTGGAGTGCTTCGTCCTGGACGAGGCCGACCGGATGCTCGATATGGGCTTTCTGCCCGACATCAAGCGCATCATCTCGAAGTTGCCGAAGGCGCGGCAGTCGCTGTTCTTCTCGGCGACGCTTTCGCCGCAGATCAAGAAACTGGCCGGCGAACTCGTGCAGGATCCGGCGCAGGTCACGATTTCGCCCGAAGCCCCGACTGTCGACCGCATCAACCAGAAGGTGATGTTTGTCGACAAGCCGCAGAAGGATGCCTTGCTCGTCCATCTTCTTCAGACGCACCCCGAGTGGACGAAGGTCATCGTCTTCTCGAAGATGCGCCATGGGGCGGACCGCGTCGTCAAGAAACTCCTGCGTGCCGAAATTCCCTGCGCGGCGATTCATTCCGACAAGACGCAGAACCAGCGGATGCGGGCACTCGACGGCTTCAAGAAGGGCCGCAACCGCGTCCTTGTTGCGACGGATATCGCCAGCCGCGGCATCGACGTGCCGGATGTCTCGTGCGTCATCAACATGGAACTCCCGTTGGAGACGGAGAGCTATGTGCATCGCATCGGGCGGACGGCTCGTGCGGGTGAGTCGGGCGCGGCGATTAGTTTTGTCTCCGCCGAGGAGCGCGGACTGCTGAAGGCCGTTGAGCGCTTCATCAAGAAGTCCATCCCGGTCGACCGCGACCAACCGTACCATTCCGAGGTCGCCGACCGGCGCAATGGCAAGGCGGGCGAGGGCCTGCCACAGGCACCCTGGATGCGGGGCGGTGGCAATCGTGGCCGCAAGGAGAACGACCGCCATCAGGGCGGTGGACATGGCGGCGATCGCAGGGGCGAGAATCGCCGTGGCGGCGGACGCAAGGGGCCGCATGGAGACTTCCATCCGAAGGGGAAAGGCGGCCCTCGTCCGGGTGGGCACAAGCCATCGCACGGGCATCGCCGGACCAATTTTAGCGAAGTCTACTGAGTGCGCGGCATTTCGCCGTCTCAATGAGCGGAAAGGAAGAGGGCATGAAGAAGAATTTTGGGCCAAAGGCGTGGTTGTATCCAATGCCTGTCCTGATTATCGGGACATATGACGAGAACGGCGTTGCGGATGCGATGAATGCCGCCTGGGGCGGCATCAGTCTGGAGGATCGCCTGTCGATTTGTGTGGACGATGCGCACAAGACGACGGCCAATGTGCTGAAGCGCAAGGCCTTTACCGTTCATGTTGCTGATGCCGCGCATCTGGTGGCGTGCGATTATGTTGGGTTGGTCTCGGGGAAGTCCAACCCTGATAAGTTGGCGAAGACGGGGTTCACGCTTTCCAAGAGTGCCTTTGTGGACGCGCCGATCATCGATGACTTGCCGATGGTGCTGGAGTGCGAACTGGTGAGCTACGATCCGTCCGACTGCCGAATGGTGGGCAAGATTGTCAATGTCGGCATTGACGAACGTTGCCTGACGGCAGATGGGAAAGTGGATGTTGAGAAGCTTGATCCAATTGTCTTCGACCCCGTCAACCATGTCTACCGCAAGCTGGGAGCGGAGGCTGGCGCGGCGTTTAAGGTGGGCTTGGTGTTGAAGTCCGCCGCGTCGTGAAGTCGGCCAGATTCTGATTTGCCGCGTTCGTTCGTGGTCGCTTCAGGTTGCCGTGTGGTGTGCGACGCCTCGGCGCGGGGCCGGACGGCAGGCCGGCAAAACCCGCGAACGCCACGATGCCGACGGGCAGCGGCAGGCCGGCAAGACCATCTGCCGCGTGGTGCCTGTGGTCGGCCTGGCCCTCCTCTCGGGCGATTCGCCGCGCAAGCCCCCGAGCAAACGTTTTTTGGTATAATACCCATGTCCTTGGGGCGTGGTTATCGGCGGAGTCGCCGGCATCCCTGGGACGAGGTCAACTGGATGCAGGGAAAGGAGAAGGAAAGATGATCGGAGAATTCGTCAAGACAGCGGACTGGAAAACGGAAAAGCACGTGCCGGTTATTGACTGTGCGCAACGGATGCGTCCCAATGAGCCGTTCCCCGTCGTGGTTACCGTCGGGCGGGACATTCCGCATCCGAACGAGCCGGGGCACCACATCGCCTGGATTGCACTGCATTACGTGCCGGAGGGGAGTTCAACTTCGGTTGAACTGGCCCGCTGTGCGTTTTCGGCCCATGGTGCTGGGAGTGGACTGGCCTCGGGCGTGGTGAAGACGAGTCCAACGATGACGGTGCAAGTCTGCGTCGAGAAGCCTGGCAAGCTCATCGCGACGGCCTATTGCAACATCCATGGACTTTGGTCCTCGGAATGTCCGCTTGCCTAACGAACGGCGGCGGTTTTGAGAAGGCTGATGCCCTCGCTGGCGAACACGAAAGGTCGTGAAAACCCTTCGAGACACGAAAGCCGGGAGGGGCAGTCCCCGATTGGGATCGGCAGAGCGCAGAAGGGCGGGGAGAAGCCACACCGCGCAGGCGTTCAGTAGGCGCAAGCGAGGTAGTTTGCATGGACTGCCGGACGGCAGGCGTGGCAAAACCATCTGCCGCGTGATGCCTGTTGTCGCCCCCCCCCCCTCGGGCGAGTGGGGGAGCGTAGCCGCGGAAGCCGAGCCCCCGGCGGTTTGTGTTGTGGTACGCACGGAAGGTGCGGATTGTGTTATAATTTCTCGTGAACGGCTGACTGTAATAATTGAAAGGCGAAGAGAGATGATTGATTTTGAGAAGGAATTTGCACGGCCCGGGTACGAACTTGGCCGTCGGCAGGTGAAAATCGCGGCGACTTTCCGTTTGGTCTATGGGTGGATGTGTGCCGGGCTTGCTCTTTCAGGTCTTGTTGCGTGGTATACGGCGACAAGCGGACTCTACCAGCGCATTCTTTCTGGGCCCGTGTTTTATGGATGCCTGTTCGGTGAGTTGATTCTTGTGTTTGTCCTGAGCGCGGCAATCAACCGACTGCCACTCCTCGTCGCCTATGCGATGTTTGCCGCCTATGCCGCGTTAAATGGGCTGACGCTCTCCGTTATCTTTCTTCTTTATGAGATTGCCTCCGTGCAGCGCGTTTTCTTCATTACGGCGGGGATGTTCGGCTGCTTGGCGGTTTGGGGGTCAGTGACGAAGGACGATCTCTCCAGTGTTGGCTCCATTTGCGGCATGGCCCTGTGGGGATTGATTATCGCGAGTCTGGTAAATCTCTTCCTTGGGTCGAGCCGGCTGGATTGGATTTTGTCGCTTGTCGGTGTTGCGGTCTTTACGGGGCTGACGATGTTCGATGCGCAGAAAATCAAGCAGGCGGCGGCACAGGAGGCTTTGATGAATACCGCCGCCGTCCATCGGGTGGGCATCATCGGTGCATTGACGCTTTACCTTGATTTCGTCAATCTCTTCCTTTATCTCTTGCGCCTCTTTGGCCGGCGGAAGTAGTTGTCTTGTGTTGGGCATTTGCTTGAATGGTACAAGGTGGCGTACTTAGATGCATTGAAAGTTGCTGTTTGAAAGCTGATTTCTTTCTAAAGTCTTAGATATGGAAGATAATGCCGCGTCCCACTTGCATCGGGAAAAAGGAAATGGTATACTATGCTCCGTTTTCCACCTGCTCGGGTGGTGAAATTGGCAGACACGCATGCTTGAGGTGCATGTGGAGAGATCCTTGCGGGTTCGAGTCCCGCCCCGAGCACCATTCATCCGTTTGGATGAACTGATTAAGAACCGCCGCTCGGCGGTTTTTTTGGTATAATACCCTGCCATGAGAGTCACGAATGACATTGTCAATGTCGGAGTCAACGATCATCAGGTTGACTTGTTTGAGGGCCAGTACGTCGTACCGCGCGGCATGGCCTACAATTCCTATTTGCTGAAAGACGAGAAGACGGTCGTTCTCGATGCGGTCGATGCCAATTTTGGGACGGAATGGCTGGCGAATATTCGGGCGGAGATCGGTGACAGACCGGTTGATTACCTCGTCGTTCAGCACATGGAACCGGACCATTCGGGGAGCGTGGGCGCGTTTTTGACGCGCTATCCGCAGGCGACTGTGGTTGCGAGTGCCCAGGCCTTTGTCCTTATGAAGAATTTTTTCGGTACGGACTATGCCGAGCGTCGGCGGATTGTGAAGGAGGGGGATGTCTTGTCGACGGGCCGCCATTCGCTTTCGTTCGTCGCGGCTCCGATGGTTCATTGGCCGGAAGTGATGGTGACGTACGATTCGGCCGATGGGGTCCTGTTTTCGGCAGACGCGTTTGGCAAGTTTGGCGCGAATGATGTCGAGGATCCTGAGGGATGGGACTGTGAGGCGCGGCGCTACTACATCGGTATTGTGGGCAAGTACGGTGTGCAGGTCCAGTCCCTTCTGAAGAAGGCGTCAGGTTTGGATATCCGCACCATTTGCCCCTTGCACGGGCCTGTTCTTTCCACTTCTGAGGAGATTGCTCATGCGCTGGGGCAGTACGGGACATGGTCGAGTTATGCCGTGGAGTCCCCGGGCGTTTGCATCGCCTACACATCCGTTTACGGAAACACGCGCTTGGCGGTTGAGAAGCTGAAGGCGATGCTGCTGGCGCGGGGCTGTCCGAAAGTGTCCGTATTCGACCTGTCGAGGGATGATGTCCCGGAGGCCGTTGAGGATGCCTTTCGGTATGGCAAGCTTGTTTTGGCGACGACCACCTACAATGCGGGTGTCTTCCCCGCCATGCGCTCGTTCATTGACAACTTGACGGAGCGGAACTACCAGAATCGAACCGTAGCATTCATCGAGAACGGATCGTGGGCGCCAACAGCTGCGAAGGGTATGAAGGGAATGCTGGCGAGCGCGAAGAACCTGACGTTCTGCACGAACATTGTGACGATTCGCAGTGCCCTGAATGCGGAGTCGACGGCTCGCCTTGAGTCGCTTGCGGATGAGTTGTCCAAGTGAACGCGGAATCGTGAGAGGAAGGAGTGTAAGGCCTTGAGGGAAAGAGTCGCAAAGCATGTCGCCGAGTTGCCGAAGAGCGGTATCAGGAAGTTCTTCGACATCGTCGCCCAGTCGAAGGACATCGTTTCACTTGGTGTCGGTGAGCCTGACTTCGATACGCCGTGGCATATTTCGCGGGCGGCCGTGACCTGTCTTGAGAATGGGGGGACGCATTATACGTCGAACTTGGGTACGCCCCAGTTGCGGCAGGCCATCGCCCGCTACCTGGCGCGGCGGTTTGAGGCGACATTTGACTGGGAGCACGAGATTCTGGTTACCGTTGGCGTTTCGGAGGCGATTGACCTTGCCATCCGTGCGATTTGTGCGCCTGGGGATGAGGTTCTTTACCATGAGCCGTGCTTTGTCAGTTATGCCCCGACCATCCGGCTTGCGCATGCAGTTCCTGTATCCGTGGAGACGCGGGCCGAGGATGAGTTCCGTCTGACGGTTGCCGCGCTGGAACGGAAAGTGACGCCGCGGACGAAGGCGATTCTTCTCAACTTCCCTTGCAATCCGACAGGGGCGACACTGAGTACCGACGACATGCGGGGAATCCTTGAGTTTGCAGCGCGGCACGATCTCCTTATTCTGGCGGATGAGGTATACTCCGAGCTGAACTACGCGGCAGATCTCGAAAAGCCGCTTGTCTCCTTCACATCGTTCCCAGAGTATCGGGATCGGGTCATCCTCCTCAACGGATTCTCGAAGAGCTGGGCGATGACGGGCTATCGCCTTGGGTATGCGTGTGGTCCTGTGGATGTCATTGACGCGATGATGAAGATTCACCAGTATGGCATCATGAGTGCCCCGACGCTTAGCCAGGCGGCGGGCGTTGAGGCAATGGATTTCGGCGACAAGGACGTGGATCGTATGCGCCGCGAGTATCGCAAGCGCCGCGATTACCTCGTTCCGGCCCTGAATGACCTTGGACTTCGCACGATTATGCCGAAAGGGGCTTTCTATATCTTCCCAAGTGTCGCTGGAACGGGGATGAGTGACGAGGAGTTCGCCCTAACCCTGCTGAAGAAATACGGGGTCGCCTGCGTGCCGGGCGGTGCGTTCGGGGCGTGCGGCGCGGGGTTCATCCGTATGAGTTACGCAACGGGTCTCGACAAGATCAAGGTCGCCGTTGCGCGCATCGGTAAGATGTTGCGCGAAATCTGAACGCTGGTAACGGCTATATTCCACAGGGATTAGCGCGGCACATCTTTGCCGTTGAGAGTCGAAAAAGTTGATTTACCCGTTTCAGGGCATACGCGCGAAGGAAGTGCTTCTTGGTGGGGGCGAAGGGCGGGTGAACGGCTTCATTCTTGAGGCGGAAGCCCAAACCTGGCTTGCCAGGAGGGGTAGAGCGTAGCACATCCTCTGTTATTTGGGGTGTTGAGGTTATAGAAGGGTGATGTGGAGAGGGGGAGCGCGGTTGAAACGCGGCTTTTGAACGAAATCTGCTATTCAAAAATGGATTGATTCATTTCGTTTCTGCAAGATAAGAAACTATTTTCATTTTTCGTACGATTCCCCCTTGCGCGGTGAGCGGACGATGTGGTATACTATGCACTCGTTCGCCCGATACGGCGCGGCGCAAGCCAAACCAGGGTGCGGCGGACATCGTTCTTTGAAAGAGGAGTGCTTGAGACGTGTCTCTTGAGTTCGACAATAAGTTGAACATTCGGAAGGGACACGGAACAAAGATAGAATGTTTGTGTGGAGCGAGATAACTCAAAACTTTCTTTTTCTGAGAGTTTGATTCTGGCTCAGAACGAACGCTGGCAGCGTGGATTAGGCATGCAAGTCGAACGGGATCCGGCGGGTAGCAATATTCGACGGTGAGAGTGG
>JBNMKZ010000070.1:0-11913 GCA_050874585.1 Verrucomicrobiota bacterium
AAGCGGAAGTCTCAGGATTGGGAGAGGGGGAGTTGCTTTTGCCCTGAAGTCACTGAAACCGCGCGGCGGCTGACACTGAAATTCACGGAAGTGGTCTTACAGGCGAACACGAAAGGCCACGAAAGCCCTTCGGGACACGAACGGCGGGGTGGGCGCGGCGGAGTGTAGAAGGGCGACCATGGCCCGCCAGACGGCAGGCCGGCAAGACGATCTGCCGCGCTCCAGCCTGCGGTCGGCCTCCTCTCGCGCAAGGCCGACAGCCCCGAGCAAACCGCTTGACGGCTGATGGAATTGTATGATACAATAGACGCACAAACTGGTGAAAGGTTTGGGATTGGCAGCGAAGGCGATTTTGAGTGAAACTAAAACAACCTAACTAACGGAGGTCTGATTAGATGTTCAGTCGATTGATGGCGCGGAAAATGCCGCTGGCCCTTTTGGCCATTCTTGCCGGAGCATCGGCTCTGGCGACGGATTACACATGGACGGGTGCCGCCGGTGACGGGAAGTGGTCGTCGCCCGACAATTGGACCACTTCTTCTGGGGGGGGGGGGTATCCGAGCAGCCTTACGGAAGATACTGCCACCTTTGCCGAGGGGACGACGGCGACCGTTTGCTTTGACCAGACGGTATCCTTTAATACTCTGATTGTTTCAGCCCCCAATATTCACGTGACCTTTACCTCCGCCGAGAATGTGTCCGTCACGTGCAATGTCAATGCGGGGTCGGGTGTCGTGGCGGATTTGGCGGAGAGCCTGATTACTCTTGATGGTGTGACGATGACGAGCCGTTGGCCTGTCATTGAGCCAAACCAGGGCGTGAATATGCGTTTGGTCGGTGGCACCCACCTGACGGCCCAATACGGCTACAACATCAGCACAAAGAGTTATCACCCTATTGCCGAGACGCGGTTGGAGGTTTTGGACGGATCGGTTCTGACGATTCCGTCGGGACAGACCCTCACTCTCGGTGGCGAGGGGACGCTCATCCTCTCCAACGCCACGGCGAAGATTGCTAATCTGAATGCCAACGGTGGGAATACAACGTCCAATGGTGGCGGTCGCATTCGCTTTCTTGGCGAATCGCCGCGCCTTGAGGTCTCCGGTTGGGTTGGTGCCTGGGATGGGACCGCTACCGTGCGCATCGGTGCGGACTTTGACTTTGTCGTGCCAAAGGGCGGCTATGCGATGCCACCGTTCGTCTACACCGGGACGGAGCCGATGTTCAATACGGCAGCAAAGCCCGAGAAGTGCTCGCACAACCGCTTCAACATCAGTTCCGAAAGTCCGCTTCTTGCAGGAACGGCCTACGGCACCTGGACATTGGTGTCGTGCACGGCGACGAGCATTGCGTTTCCCGAGCGGATTGACTTCTCGGTGGGACGATCGACGCGTTCGGAGTCGTGGACGCTTTCATCCGAGGCCCCGGGGGCAATCACATATACGCGGGTCAATCCGGCGAAGACGCTCGTGGTGACGGCCGAGCCGTATGAAGTCGGAACGGGGGACTATGGCATCCGCCGCGATTTGGAGCCCGGTTCGACAATGACCATTGCCGCGCCGACTCCACCAGACGATTCGGGACTGGAGATCGAGGGTTACCGCCTCTATACGGTCGCGGCGGATGGAACGGAAACCGAGGTTGAGGGCAGTCCCTTCACGGGAACGACCTGCGCCTACGTGCACGGCACGGCGGGACGGAAGCTCGTCTGGCTTTGGAAGCAGCCGACGGTCTACGTGTCGCCGACGGGGGCGGACTCCAATGGCGGAACAAGTCTTGACGATGCGCTCGCCAGTGTTCAGGCGGCAATCGACAAGTATGCCTATGGGAAGGTGATTGTCGCGCGGGGGCGGTATGCGAGCAGCGATGCCATTGTCGTCGGCAATGGCGTGACGGTTGTTGGGGCCGGCGAGAAGCCGAGTGACGTCGTTTTCGTTGGGACAAGGCGTACCACCTTGTACTATGCCAAGAACGTGATTGTCCTTGAGAGCGCGTTGGCGCAGGTCAAGAATGTTCGGCTGACTTATGAGAAGGCCGAGTTCGGGGGTGCGGGCGTCAAGATGTCCGCCGGCCGCCTGTCGAATTGCGAGGTGGTGGACTGCTGTTCAAGCCGAATCGTCAACGAGGCCGCCTCCACGGACTTTGCCAACGGCGTCAGCATGACGGGCGGTTTGGTCGAGAACTGCCTCATCGCGGACAACAGGAATGTGGCCGCTCCGAATCTCTCGGGGCATCTGATTGGCGGCGGTGGAGTCTGGATGTCGGGCGGCATTCTGCGCAATTGCCTCATTCGCGGCAATTTGCAGAACCAGCAGGGGTCGGGTGTCTTTGCGGCGGCCGGGACGGTCGAGAACTGCACCATCGTCGAGAACGGATCGACGGAGAGCGCCTGCACGGGCTTTGGCGTCTACCTCGGCGCATCGCTGGGTTCGGGTGCCTGGAGCACTCTCTATCGTCCCGTCGTCTTCCGCAACAACATCGTGCGCGGCAACATGAACGGTTCGGGCGAAGCCAATGTGGGCGGGACCTTCCAGTCGTGGCCGTCGGGCAACTGCACGCAGCCGGCGATTGCCGGCGGCTCGAAGAACATCAATGTTAACCCGCAGTTTGATGATAACTTCGGGCTGGGAGTCTCGGACTGCGTCAACGGCGGTGTCTATGCGCCGTGGATGGAGGGGGCGCTCGACCTGAACGGCCATCCCCGTGTGCACAGTTCGGCACCGGACATCGGGTGCTACGAGTTCGCTAAGTCGGGCTTGCAGATCATCATCCGATAACACGAACGAGAGGAGAACAGGACGATGCGAGTGGCCTTTCTTCTGCTGGCGAGCGGACTGTGTGCGGGACTGCAGGCGGGAGAAGGGCCGCTGGCCGCGCGCGTCGCGGCGGATTTTCCGTCCGCCGCCGCGAACGCGGCGTTTCTCCATTACGCCGTGCCGGCGATGAGCGAACTCCAGCGTCTGCCCGAAGCCTATCCGGGCGATGGCGTGGCGGGTGGCGAGGTCCGCATAACTGCCGCCCGCGAGGAGTATGAGCCTGGTTCGTTTCTTGTCTGGGGCAATCGCGACCTCGGCAAGGTTGACTTCTCGCTGACGGCCTTTCGGACGGATTCGGGGGAGGTCTTCCCGGCGGGCGATCTCGACCTCAAGGTCATCAAGGTCTGGTACCAGAACAGGAACGCCTGGTTCAGCTACTTCGGCGACACGGGATTCAAGCTCGTGCCCGAACTTCTGCTCAACGACGAGGATCTCATTCGTGTGGATGAGGAAAAGCAGGCGAATTATGCGCGGCTGACGGCGGAGGATGGGCGCACGAGTGAGTTCTGGCTGAATCCGCCGCGCCAGTTCGACAGTCGGATGCTGCGCGACCCATGGGTCACGGTCGATCGTTTCCACTGCATGCGCCCCGACTTTGACGACGCGGACAGCCTGCGGCCGGTGCGGATTGAGAAGGGGCGCTTCAAGCAGTTCTTCCTTACGGTGCACGTGCGCCGCGACACGAAGGCCGGCATCTACCGTGGAGCGGTTCGTGTCGGGACCTACGGCGAGATTCCCGTGTCGATTCGCGTTCTTGACTTTACCTTGCCGCCGCCGAAGTGCTACGGCGACCCCACGAAGGACTTTCTTGTCTCGTCCTACAACTACATCAATCGGGGGAACATTGAGGCCTTGAACGGATTCGATTCGGCCCTGGCCCGTCGGCAGTTCGTGGCCGTTCTGAAGAATCAGGTCGCCCACAACCAGACGATGCACATGGTCGGCGGCAATGCGGATGCGATGGCGTTCGACTGCCTTGAGGTCATGCGCGAGGCGGGGATGCGGATGGATGTCATCCAGGGCGCGGCAGGGCCGACTGGCGTGGCGGGCGAGGAGAGCCGTGCGCGGGCGCGGCGAATTGCGGATGAGTTCGACCGTCGTTATGGGCACCACAATGTCTTTCTCGGCTATGGCGACGAGCCGAGTCCAGCCTGGCTCGTGAAGGCGCGGCCCGTCTATGAGGACTACCAGAGCGCGGGGCTTCGGTTCTTCATCGCGGGGCACAACGCCGTCTTCTACAAGGCGGGCTACCTCTACGACTGGCACAACACGGCGAGCGATCCGACCGATTCGCGGGTCGTCTCGCGCTGGAACGCCCTCCAGAACGGCAACCGCGTGGCGTGGTATGCGAACCAGCACGTCGGTGCGGAGAATCCGGCCCTCAACCGCCGGCAGAACGGCCTTGCGGCCTACCTGTCGGGCTATACAGCCCTCTGCAACTACGCGCACCATCTCGGTCCCTACAACGACGACTCGACAACCTACCGTCCGATGGTCTACGCCTACGGGTGCTTTGGCGGTGTCATCGACACGCTGCAGTGGGAGGGCTTCCGTGAGGGCGTTGACGACATCCGCTATGCGACGCTGATGACGGACTTGGCGCGGAAGGCCCAGTCCTCGTCGGATGTCAGCGTACGCTACCTCGGCGGAAAGGCGATGCAGATGCTGGCGCAACTCGACCGTTCGTCCTTCGACCAGGAGACATGCCGACAGGAGATGATTCGCTTCATTGAGGCTCTCCGCTCCTGCGTGACGGCGAATCCGCCGAAGTCCGATTGGGAACTCGTCTCGGGGGCGGCGCGTGACGCGGCAAAGATTCGCCTTGAGAAGGGGCTTGCGAAGGAACTCGCCGAGGTGAAGGCGGACCTTGCATCGGCCGTTCGGCAGGACCAGACGAATGCCGTCCATCGCAAAATCGCCGCGACCTATGCGAAGTACTTCCGTTTTGCCGAGGCCGGGGATTATTTGACGCATGTCGGACTCGGCCTTGAGGGTGCGAAGTACTATGCCTATCTGTCGGACAGGAATGAGGATGTCGCACGACTTGCGGCCTTCCGTTCGAAGGTGGGGGATGTGCGGACGCGGCGCGAGGCGTTCTGGCTGCTACTACCCAATCATCCCGAACTCGCCGAGTCGTTTGACGAGGTCATCTTTGCGGACTTCAACAAGACCAACACGAATGAACTGAAGCGGGCCTTGAACAGTGCCTTCTGGGAACTCGGCGTTCGTCGGAACTGCCTGTGGCAGGAGCGGTTCGAGTCGTTTACGCGGGCCTATGAAAAGACGGCCGCGTGGGCGAATCGGCTGGGCGTTCCCATTTCCGTCGCACTTGCGAAGAACGCCTTCGCCGCCTATCTCCAGTCGGGACGACCCACGGAGGCCGTTCAGGCGGCGCTGGCGGGTCTTGCGGATTCCAAGGCGACGCCGTCCGATTGCTACTATCTTCGCCTCGCGGCACTTTTGGGTGGATTGACGGAGGACGATGCACCGACGGTCCGTGAGACCATCCTTGCGTTCGATGCTCAGGTTGGCGCGGATGTGCCGCGCAAGGATCGAGCGGATGCCCTCTGTGCGATTGGTGGTTCCCTGCGCAACCGTGGCGACGAACGCCTCGTCCGGGCTTTGGAGGAAGTGCGGCAATCGGTCTGCAGAATCTTTCCGAAGCGTCGCTACACCGTGACATTCTCGGATCGAACCATTGACGGAATCGGCGACTACGATCGCCTGTCCGCCGAGGAGGCTGTCTGCGACCGGCGGTACGGCGGAAGCCTTGAGTTCCTTGAGACGGATGTCACGACGGGCACACGTGCTGCCGGCTCGTCGGCGAAGGAGACTTTGCCCGACACGCGGATGAAGATTGTCGCCGATGCGAATGGCCTTCACATCTTCTTCGTGGAGAATGACCCGAAGGCGCGTTCGGTTGAACTGGGGCTGCTCAGTGGCGGTAGCTACGAGTGCTACATTGCACCCGGGGCGAACGAGCCGTATGTCTGTCTCTGTCTCGATCCTCAGTCGGGTGAGCACACCTTCTTCAATACCACCTATCCGACATTCGGTCGCCGTCGGCTGGAGGTGAACGAGAACGGGCGGGGCTATCGCTTTGAGACGCGGCGTGAGGGCGGGCGGATGATTTCCCATCTCTTCCTTTCCTGGCGCACGTGGGCAACGAAGATTCCGCAGGACGGTGCGGTGTGGGACTTTGAGAACCTGCACTGGAGCCGGACGGGCAACAGCTGCTGGAATGGGCTTGAGTCCATTCACGGGCGTTCCACATGGGGCGAACTTGAGTTCCGGCTGACGCGGTCCCAGCGCAGTCAGATTCTGAAGTCGCTTCTCGGTCAGGCGCGGACGGACTTCCTCTCGGAGCGGGTGTCGGGTGCGCATGAGGGGTGCTTCTCGCATTGGCGCGATGAGGCGGTCGGCGACCCTGCGTTTTACGCGGCGGAACTGAAGCCCCTCGAAGACGAGTTGACTGCCCTGTGCGACCTTGTCCAACCGGAAATGACGGACGATGTCGTCGAGCGTCTTGCGCGCGAAGCCCTGCCGAGATGGGCGGACATCACTTTTGAAGTCCAGCGGCGGCGTGCCCGCTGGCTTGAGCGGCAGGGTTTTGGGAAAATGGGTGAAGAAAAGGGGAAGTGAGGAATCAATCATGAAACGGATGTGTCTTTGGGCGGCATTTGGTTGGAGCTTGGGCGTGTTGGCGCAGGCGGTCATTCCCGGGGAGTTCACTGACCCGGGGAACATCCGCCGCCGCGTCCAGTCGGACATGGCGGGCTATCGTTCTCCCGAACCGCAGCGTTACCCCTACATTTCAACCTACTATGTGAAGCCGACCGTCACGACGGACGAAAAGGCGGCCATCCGCTTTTTCGTGACGGATTTCGATTCGTCGAAAGTCCGCTTCCTCGACGATTCGTTCCGCTTCAATGTCTTTCTGTCGCTGAATGGGCCAAAGGGCGAGAAGGTGCTGGAGCAGAAGGCCGTCAAGTCGGGGGATGGGCGTTTCGACCTGGGTCGACTGCCAGTCGGCGACTATCGCATTGGGCTTTGGGCGGTGGATGCAAAGGGACGGGCCTCGCATCGTGTCTGGCAGGAGTTTCGTGTCCGCAAGGCGAAGGACCTCGAAATACCGTCCAGCAAGGTCTATCGGATGACGGCATCCGACCTCAAGTCGTACGGGATTCGAAATGACGGGGACTATGGGCGGCGGATTGAGGTTCCCGTCCTGCCGCTGGCGAACGTTCCCCAGAATGAACAGCGCGAACACGCGCATCGGGAGATAGACGACTACCTGCGGGAGCATCCCCATCAGCCGGCGGAACGGCCCGGCTATACGGTCTATGTGCCGGTCTTTGATGGCAAGGTCCATTTCCGTTCCTACGAGCGCGCGCGCGTCATCATAGATAAGGGCTATGACCGCGCGGCCGTTGAGCAGGAGGCGGTTGCGACATCCGACGGACTTCAGCGCTTCCTTGACGAGAAGGCGAAGGCCGGCTTCCGCAAGATTCAACTTTTGCCGGGGTGCTATCGGCTGAGTGCCACGCGCACGCTCAACGTGCCGAATCAGATGACGCTCGACCTCAATGGCGCGACGCTCAAGCTACACGAGTTCGCCGGGGCGGCGGCACTCATGGTCAAGATTGACGGCGTGGAGGACTCGCACCTTGTGAATGGGACGCTTGAGGGCGACTACTACGAACACGACTATGCGAACTCGAAGAACGACTCGGAGTGGGTTCTCGGCTTTTCGATTATGGGGGCAGCACGGTACTGCTCGGTTGAAAAGGTCTTGGTGAAGGACATCACCGGATACGGCGGCAGCTGTGGACTCGGGGACACGATGAAGGGCGGACAGTACTACTTCTACCAGGAGATGGGGAAGTTCTTTCCGAGTGGTCTCACTGCGAAGGATGGAACGCTTGACGGGCGGGACACGTTCCGTTTCACCTCGGACTTCAAGTCGCTTGAGAAGGCGAAGAAGCAGGGACGGCTGCAGGTTTCGCGCTTTCTGGGGTATCAGGGCATGGCGACGCGCTCCTGGCGGATGACTGCCTGTTGGTATGACGCCAAGAAGAAGTTCATCTCCAGCGAGACCCTCTTCCAGTACCGGGAAGTGCCGATTCCCGAAAAGGCGGAGTTCCTGCGTGTGAGCGTGGAGGCCCAGTCGGCTGAACTCGCCGAGAAGGCGGGGCTTTCGATTTGCCTTTTCCAGTATCCCGTCAACTGCGTGATGAAGGACTGCGTCTTTGACCGCTGCCGGTGCGTGGGTCTTGCGCCCAATGCCATGCGCAATCAGCTCTTCGAGGGGAATGAGTTCCGCTTTTGCGGTGAGACGGCGGCAAAGTGCGCCTTTGACGCGGAGGACGGCTGGGATCAGATGCAGGACGTCACACTGACGAAGAACTGGTTTCATGACAACCCCGTCAACAACTCGATTCTGACCTGTGCCGGGCAGAACTTCGTCATCGAGCACAATCGCGGCGACATTTTCCTGTGGGGGCGGACGCATTCGCCGTGCGTACGCAACAACGAGTCCGAGAAGGCGACTTACTACTGCGATAGCCGCTGGCGTTCCGGATATGGGCGAATTGAGAACAACCGCTACACGAAGAGCGTCAAAATCGCCACCAGTCCCGGAAATATGACCGCCGGGTGGGACTTTGTTCTTTCGGGCCTCAAGGTGACGGGCGGCAAGGAGGACTATTCGGTTGATGTTGATTTGGGCGGACGGCTGCTTTCGTGTTCCTTTTCGAATCGGACGGCCCGCGTTGCCAATGCCATGGCGTGCGTCTTCGAGTCGTGCACGGCCTCGTTTATCCCGGATGGGCGTTGGTACGGGTGCACGGTTAGGGGCGGCAGTTATCACAACTTCTACAAGACGAACACGTACGAGAAGTGCACGTTTGACGGCGTTGAACTCCACAACTTCAGCAAGGGGCGTCAGGTGTTCACCGACTGCACCTTCCGCAATTGTTCGCTTCCCGCGCTATCCGCCGCGAACATTCGGTTCGAGCGTTGCACATTCATCAACACGACGCTCACGGGCGGCTACTGGTCGCAACCTGCGACCATCACCTTCGACAGCTGTCGGTTTGAACTGGGCAAGAAGCCGGCCCTTGACCTTGGACAGTACACGATTGGCCGCATTGAGTTCACGAACTGCCGCGTTGCACCGGGCGCACAGGCGGAGTCCGCATCGCTCTTTTTCATCAGCGATTTGCGTGAGCAGGGAACCGACAAGCAGGAAGGACTTGTCGTGATGCAGGGTTGCACAGTAGAGAAGGGCGTGGAAAAGGTCATTACCGTTGGCAAGGGTCCCTCGAAGAAGTGTGTCGTCTTCAAACTGTCCAAGAATCGCCTGCCCAAGGGGGTGAGCGTCTTGGATTCGAAAGACATCCGTCCCACATGGAAGGTCAAGTGAGTATGTCAATTGCTCTTCTTCGGAATGCGCTTGTCGTCGTTGTCGGTGGGCTTGCACTTGCCGGCGTGGCCGAGGATGCCACCTTGGCCGTGGACACGCGGCGCGGACAGTCCAATCCGCCGCGTGCGACGCTGACAGGTGATCAGATTGTCGCTCGCCCCCGCCGTGCCACGACGAAGACACCCGTTCCTGAGCTGGAGCGCATCTACATCGGTTCGGGCGTTTATGCCAACGATGACGGCATGTACAGCGGCGGATTCTGCTTTACCTACTGGCATCCGTCCAAGCTCAGCCTTGAGGAAACGGTGGACTTGTGCGCCAAGGAGAAGGTCGGCAACACCCTCCAGTTCTGGCAGAGCAACGAGACGCTGGCCCGGCTGGCGCGCCGGGCGACGGAAAAGGGGCTTTACTCGACCTGCATTTACTCGCAGGCGACGAATGGCCTCGCCCGCACGGTTGCGGACGGACTGCGAGACAGCTGGCTCGGGCACGATTTTGGCGAACGCTTTGCCTTTACGCTCTATCGCGACTGGAAGGATCGTGGTGCGACTCTGAGGGATTTGGCCAACGAGTACATGGATCGCGTGTACAGGCATGTCGGTGAGCTGCATGAGCAGGGGTGGGGCAATGTGATGGCGACATCGGCGAACTTTACGCTGGATTACGAAGTCGCCGCGGGAGTTGAGATTCCCTGCACGGAGGACTTTGCCTTTGGCGACCTGACGCTTGCCTCGTCGCTTAGCCGCGGACTCTACCGACAGTACGACCTCCCGATGTGGGGTTCGCACCTCGCACACGAGTGGTACAGTTGGATTCCCCATAAGAATCCCTACAAGATGAAGACGCTTGAGACGGCCTTTTATCTGAAGTACATGACGGGAGCGAAGCTGATTGTCAATGAGTCGGGCAACTGGCAACTCCAGAGTTCCCTGTGCGAGGATTCGCCTATGTCCCAAATGCCCATCACCTGTCCAAAGCTGAATACGCCCTGGACACGCGAGACGCGTGAGAAATATGAGCAACCGGTTCGGGAGGAGGGGCGCAAGCGCTATCCCTACATTGACTACCGTTCGCCCGTGGCGGTCAAGTACAGAAAGATTATCAGCGACTTTTATGCGTTTTGCCAGAAGAATCCGGCACCGAAGGGACAGCCGGAGGCCGCGTGGGCCATCGCCAAGGGGAATCTTGATTTGGGTGGCTATCGGTATGTGCCGGGCGAGGCCATTTGCGGGGCCTACGACCTTGCACGGACGAATCCCAGCTGGATGAGCGGACTACCCGAGATGAGCTGGGAGACGGTTCGAAAGGCACTTCTGCCCATGCCACCAATGCTCGCACCCAACAAGAACATCCTCTTTTCGGCGACGCCCTATGGGCAATGCGACATCGTTTCGTTCGCCTGCGACAACATCACGGCCGAATTTCTCCTGCGGAACTACAAGGTGCTGATGTTCGCCGGCTGGAACACCTGTTCGCCCAAGCAGTATCGGATTCTCTGTGACTATGTGCGCGGCGGAGGCGTTCTCGTCATCGGCCTTTGCCACCTCTCGACTTCCGACAACCGCGATTACACGAACCCGACGGTGGAATCGTTGGTCAATGGAGGTGATTTGTCGGAGTTGTGCGGGGTGCGCGTGAAGGGGCAGACGCCGCGCCGCTACTGGGCGACTGGCCCGTCGACCGAGCCGAATGCCCTGGGTTTCGTCGCCCGCCGCCGCTTCGGTTATATGTGCCTGCCGCTCGGCGACCTTGAGTATGTGGCGGCGAAGGAGAATTTTGAGCCGCTTGCCGTTGACGATGAGGATGGAGATCCGTTCATCCTGCGCTACCGAAATGGCAAGGGTGAAGTCCTCCTCATGAACTGGTGGGCCTACCCGGCCGCGGCGAACATGGATGTTGGCTGCGGGGCAGAGATTGCGGATGTTGGGATGGTCGGTTATCTCTATCGCTATGCGGCTCGACGTGGGCGGGGGCATGTCTTCATCACGGGGACGGACTTTGAAAAGCCGGATGCGGACTGCGACTGGATTCTCTACTCCTACTTCCCCGACGAGGGGAAGGTTTACCTGCTCAACCTTGACTACAAAAATGAGAGGCGTTGCGTTCTCCAGCAATTCGGCGACAAGGATTTCATTACGCTCTCACCAGGCGAGTTCCGCATCATCGATTCGGTCGTCCTTGAGGCGAACGAGAAGCAGAACGCAGAATAATCCGATTGGCGGCTCGTGAACGCACATGGGATGTGGCTATTTTACCACAGTCGTGTCCCGCATGGAATAACGCGGCGATTTGGGAGAGCCACGGAACACCGGAACTCACGGAAGGAAGCGGCCGGCCGTTTTGCCACAGAATGCACTGAAGCCGCGCGGGCTCTTGCGGGCGGATAGCCGTTGCTTCGCAACCTGCCCTTCGAACCGCGAGCGGTTCTTCGGCGCATTGACGGCGGACACTGAAGGGTGCCGGAGCCTTGTGCCCCCTGCGGGGCTGAACACGAAAACGCACGAAAGCCGCCTGAAGCCGGACACGAAACCTTTCCGTGTTGGTAATATATTGCGCGTTCCCGGAAACAGGATCAATATTCGGGGTTGAAAGTCTGACACGTACTGGAGTATGATACGGGACAGCAGGTGACTGGTAACCACTTGCTGTGCGCATGGGAGACGTTCGAGGAAT
>JBNMKZ010000071.1:0-11011 GCA_050874585.1 Verrucomicrobiota bacterium
GATCGCCGGCAAGAGGTTCTACCTGCACGGACACGAGGCTTCCGGGGAACTGCGGGACCATGAGGTCTCGGCGAACCATGGGACGAGCGGGGCCGTTGACAAAACCAAGTTCACGGTGGCGAAAGTCAACCTGACGGCGACGGGACTTGACGGGGTTGTGCCTGACGACAAGGAGGAAACCGCAGGGGCGTTCATCCACTGGAACATTGACAACGACGACGACAGCGACAATTCCCTTGGGTATCCCAAGCACCCCGGCGGCGACTTCCTTCAGACGAATGAAACGGTGGCGGCGGAGAACGAACTGCAGCCCCTCCGTTTGGAGGTTCTTCCGAAGTCCGCCGCCGGGCTGATGACACTGACATCGTCCGGAATATCCCTGTGGAGATTCCGAAGAAAGGGGCGAGGGGCGCGTATTCTCGGAACAGGTGAGACGCTGAAACTGGATCTCGCGACGAAAGAGGGGCTGGAAAGGTTGGAGATTATCGAAGGTTCCCTGTATGCGGAGGGCGTGGAAAAGGGGCGGGGTTCCGTCGAGGCCAGAGTCGACTTCGGCGGGTGCGAAATGTTTGACAGGGTGGTTTACAGAACGGTCGCGGCGGATTGCGGAAATCAGCCCCGAAGCGCAGTGTCTCTAAGTGATAAAGAGCAGGGCTTTTCAATCTCTCCTAAGAAGATACTACAGACCAGTTTCCCTGGACTTCAAGACTGTGAATGGAGCATTACGGGGCCTCAAAGCACACAATACAATTGTCTTGCGTGGAGTGTTGGTCTGACGAATGTCTGGGTGAATGATTATATGAAAGATGAGTATGATAAGCCTCAAAAGGAGAAAATAGACGAGAGTCGAAATATTCATTATGTTAGCATAGACGGGAAATATGGCAATTGCAACGGGGTCTTGGAGATCTGGGAGTTGGACAATTTCTTTTTAGTAGAGGCGAACGCTACTCCTGTAGAGAATTTGGAAGAGGCGGATATCCTATATTACAACGGATACCATGCTGCTAAACGAAAGAAATGTTCATGTGGGGAAGGCCGATGGGAGTTGTTTGAAAGCAAATGTGGTAGTTTGCATAAAATTGAGCATGTCTATGATCAGCTTAATTCAGCGTATGGAAAACCTATAAGAAAGTACAAAATCAAAAAAGAATAAGGAGGAAATGCCGTGGAATCGCAAAAATTATTGCTGTGTTTGCCTATATGGCTTATGGTGTTGAGTGCAAATGCCTTCCTGTGTCCAACGGGGGTACAGTCAGAGCGATTTGACAGGCTTTTTGAAGAAAGCATTCGCTTTGCATTGTCGCCAAAAGTTCTTATCTCGTCGAAGGCCCTTCAGGGATTAAACGGTGATGCTTATCGGGAACTTGAATTGTCGGGAACGGAAGCCCTTGAACTCATTTATAAGAAGGTTCGTGGCGTCGAGGAAGGAAATTCAAGTTCGGAGGCGTTTACTCGGATCAGAGGAAATCTGAAAGAGTATGAGAGTTTGAGCCTTCTCTACTATCTGTGGAACGCCATTGCATGTCAGGGACGATTTCAAGATCAGGACTTTCCATGGGTTGACGAGACCATTTCCAAGGTTTGGGAGGGGGGCGCGGGAATTTGGAATGCTCGCGCCGAGTACCTGCTCAGCGAGTGGCGGGTGGCGTGTGGAGAGGGGCGGACGAACGATGCCCTTAGGGCGAAGGGTGCGGTTGCCTCGCTTGGGCTGTTCTCGTTCCCGACGCTGTTCAACGAACTTCAGGCTGGTCATGAAGATGTCATTGAACTGCTTGAGTCGGTCAGGTGGCGTTCCCGCTGGAGAAAGGAGTTGGATACGGACCCAAAGGCGTTTGACCGCCGGACGCTTCTCGACTGGTGGGCGGCGAACAAGAAGGCGTACGAACTGCCGCGCCAGTCGCCGGACTTCAAGGGTTCTGCCGACCTGTGGAAGTGGAAGCGGACGGGGAAGTAGGATTGTTCAATGCGAATAGGCTTGCTTATTCTGTCGTTCATTCTCCTGTGTCCCGTGATTGCCGCGCCTGCAACAGGACGGATCGGCCCGTATCCGGATAGGCGCGGCATCCGCGCCGACCTGCGGCGGTACGGGCTGGAGGCGGGCGTCTGCTCCGCGCCGGACGGGCGGCGCGTATCCTTCCTCCTCCGCCGCGCGAAGGTGCCGCGCCCGGCACCGCTCCTCCTCTACCTGCCGGGTTCGGGCGAGGTCGGCGCCGACCTCTCGCGGCAGTTCGCCCAGCAGACGATTTTCGGGCGCGTGTGCTCGCTCGAGTTCCAGGCGCGGCACCCGTGCCACTTCCTCGCGCTCTCCCCGCCGGACGGCGTGACCACGCTTCTCGGAGGCGAGCCGGGCCGTCCAACCGCCGACCAACGGCTTCTGATGTCCGCCGTGGACGCGGTCATCGCATCGCTGAAGCGTCCGCCCGTGGACACCAACCGCCTCTACGCGACGGGGCTGTCCTTCGGTGGGAACGGCGTCTACGCCCTTGCGTCCCGTTTGCCGGGGCGCTTCGCGGCGATCCTCCCCGTCGCCGCCCTGCCTCCTGACGGCGAGCCGCCTCCGCCGGGCCGCCCGACCGCCTGCTGGCACTTCTACAACGAGGGCGACTACCGCCGCGCGGGAATCGCCGCCGCGCGGCTGGACGAGTTCGCCGCGCTCGTCCGCCGCACCGGGGGTGACTTCCGCATGGGCGTCTACCCCGACAGGGGGCACGACGCATGGAGCAAGGCGTGGCGCGAGGACGCGGCGTGGGACTGGATGTTCTCGAAGCGGGCAGACGGCGGAGCGCAGCCCTCCGCGCCTCCGCCGAAGGCCGTCTGCACGGCGAGCGTCCCCGGCGCGGACGACGCGCACGGCCCCGACCGCGCGGCGGACGGGCTGGACGCGACCTGCTACGTCTCGAGAGACCCCGTGTCGCGTGGCGACTGGTGGATGGCCGAGTTCGCCTCGCCCGTCACGGGGCGCGTGTCCGTCCTGACGGGGACGCGCGAGGGGCGCGGAAGGCTCACCTCCGGCTTCGTCGAGGTCTCGTCGGACGGCAGGGGCTGGACGCGCGCGGGGAAGGTCCGGCGCAAGACGGGGTCCGCCGCGTTCGACGCGAAGGACGTCCGCTTCCTGCGCCTCCTCCCCGAACCGCCGCGCCCGGAGGTGCTGACGCTCCGCGAGGTGCGGATCGGGGGCGGATGAGCCGCTGGAGGAACATACTCGTTGTCCTTCTTGCGCTCGCGACCGTTGCGGGGACGTGGGGCGAACTGCGCATCCTCGCCCGGAGCGCCGCGCGGCATATTCGCTCGTGGGGCGGGCGCACCTACTGTAGCACGGGTGACTACATCGACCTGCCGCGTAAGATGCTGGAGGCGCACCTGCGGGAGGATTCCCGCGTTTACCTCGTCTGCGACGGACTGGACTCCATCGCCCGTTCGCGGCAGATCGCCCTCTCGTGGGCGGCGAGTCCGCTTCCCGTGCGCTTCGGCCTCGATACGGAGATTGGGGATGCGACGCTCATCTTCTCGGATGCCTATCGCGAAAACCCTCAGTTTGAGAGCGGAGCGGACGGCGACCCCGCGTTCAGGCTGGTGGACGAGGGCGGCGGCATGCGGCTTTGGGAGCGGAAGGGGGTCGGGGCGGCGTCCCTGCGTCCGCCCCCCGCCGTTTCGCCCGTGCGGGAGGCGGCGGGGGTTGCCGCCGTCGGACTGCTCGTCCTCGCGTTCGGGTGGTTCGCGATCCGGGGTGGGGGCGGTTCGGCGGATTGGGGCGCGTGGTCCGGCGCGGCGGTCGTCCTGCTCGTTGCGGGCGGACTCGCCCTCACGCACACGTTCGTCGCCCCGACGGGTCTCGGGGTTTGGGGCGGGAAGGCGAAGCTCCTCTTCCTCTGCGGCGGACTGCCCGACGGGTTCTTCACCGATTCCGCCCGCGCGACCCTCCAGCCCGCCTATCCGCCGGGCCTCCCCCTCCTCACGATCCTCGCCTACGCCGTCTCGGGCGGGTGCGGGGAGTGGCTCACCCAGCTGGTCGTCGTTTTTGCCGCGTCCGCGCTGTGTGCGCTCATCTGCTCCCGGACGGAATCCTGGGAGGCGCGTCTCTGGGTTCTCGCGGCGCTCCTGACCCCGCTCTCCCTGCGCATGGCCTCGCTCTACTACGCCGAGCCGTTCGTCGCGCTCCTCGTCCTCGCGGGCTGGATGCGCATCCGCGGGGGACGCGGCGTTTTGTCCGGCTGGTTTCTGATTGGCGCGGCGGGTCTCTTCAAGAACGAGGGGATCGTCCTCTGCCTCGCCTGCTGGGCGGCCCTGCGCCTGGCGGACGGGCGGCGCGCCGCGCCCCTGCGCGGACTCCCCGCCGCGCTCGTCCTGCCGTGCGCGTGGCAGGTCGGGTGTCGCCTCGCGGGCGGGACGCTCTACGACTTCGCCGCGCCGTGGCAGCCGGACTTCGCGCGTCTCTGGACGGCGGCTGTCTTCGCCTTTCGAGTGGCGTTCCTGCGTCCGTGGGACTGCGCCTTCGCGTGGCCGCTCGCGGCACTTCTGCTGGCTTTCGCACCGTTTCGGCGGCTTTTCGCGGCAGAACGCGCGGATTTGCGCGGACTCCGCACGGCGGCGGTCGCCGCATTCGCCGCGTCCGCGGCGTTCGTCTGCGTCCTCTCGCTGAGCCGTGCGCCGGACTTCGGCTGGCACCTCTCGACGGCCCTGCCGCGTCTCCTCTGGGCTCCGTCCCTGCTCCTGCTTGCGGAAGCAGTGGGAGTTTCCGGTCGCCGCGGCCCCTCCTCAGTCTGCGACAAGGCCTCGCTTCGCTGGCATCCAAGCCCCCCCCCCCTCCGTTGCCATCAAGACCCCCTTCCGTCGACATGGGACTTGTAAAGGGGGTGGGTCAGCAAAAACTCCTTAAGCCGTCTGGGCCAGACGTGAATCGTAAGCATATGCGGTTTCTCCGTTGAGTGATTCCCTGTGGATTGAGTTTATGCAGTCTTCGAGCTGCCGGATCTGCCGTCTTGTGAGCCGGCTGAAGTCGGTTCCCTTCGGATGCCATCTCCTGACGAGGCGGTTGCAGTTCTCTATTGCGTCTTTCTCGTAGTGGGCGAATGCCCTCGTGTAGTGGGTCTCGGCCCTGAACGCCCTGTCGAGCTTTTTTGGTCGAGGAACTCGCATCCGTTGTCCGTCGTGACGCTCCTTATGACCGGCAGGGCCTTGCGCGCCTTCATCTTTCCTATGGCCTTGATGACCTCGTCCTGGCTGACGTGGTTGACGTGCTCGATGACGTAGCGTCTCGAGCAGCGGTCGAGCATCACCAGCAGTCCTCCGCGCGATCCTCACCTGGAGATCACCGTGTCCATCTCGAAGTGCCCCAGCTCCTTCGCCTCCTTCGGCCTGTCCTTGAGCTGCCTTCTGCCCGGCACGGTCCTCGCCTCGTGCGCGGGCTGCCGCGGCCTTCGTCGCCGCCCCGGATGGCATGGCGTTTGCCCGCGGAAAACGCCGATGTCCCCCGCCTCGATGTGGTTGTAGAAAGTCTTCAGGCAGGGGACCTCCCCGTCCGGCATCGCCTCCCTGATCATCATCCTCGCGTCGTACGGGGAGCGCCCGAGCTTCGGCACCGCGTGCCTGAAGAGGATGGCCATGCCGACGGTGAGGCGCATGGGCGCGCCCATGTTCGACTTCCCCTCCCGGACGGAGTCGGCGGCCCTCCCCGGGGTGGTCTGGTGGCTTCTTCCTGTCCTTCTTTCCAGTCATCTTCCTTTCCGCTTTTGCTGACCCATTAGATTTTACAATTTTCCGTCTATTTCGCGCAAACTTGACCGTTTAGAAGAATTTTTGGTAAAATGCCAACTAAAGCGAATAGGAGGTTGGCATGGCTCATGGGCCTACTTGTATCGCGGGGATCGTTTCCCTTGCTGGAATCGCCGTTCTTGCACAACCACTGAAAGCGGATGTCGTCCGCTTTCCAATGGCGCTGTGCGAGACGGCGGACGGTACGGTGTGGGCCGGGACGGACGGTGACGGCCTCTGGTATAGCAATGTCGTGACAAAGGCATGGGTGCGGGATGCGCGCTATGGAGGTGTTGGTGGAGATTGCTCGTTTTGTCTGTACGAGGATTCGAATGGGTGCCTCTGGTCAGGATCTCTGTCGGAAGGGCCATGTGTCTACAACGGACGAGAGTGGCGGTCCTATCCGCTTGAGTCTGGTTTTTTAGGGAGTCGGGTCTTTTCAATCGCTGGGTCGTCGGATGGTTCAGTCTGGGTTGCATCTGATGGTGGACTCGCTCGCTATTCGAGTGCGACCGATTCGTGGCGATTCTGGACACGGGACGACGGCTTGCCCGAAAACGAGATTATGGCGGTTGCCTGTGACAATAAGGGTCGCGTCTATTTGGGGCATGCGACGGCAGGCGTGTCGATTGGTGATTCCGCCGATGACTATTCACAGTGGCGGACTGTCTCTGCACCGTGGAAGTTCAAGGGTGGTAAGTATGAGGTGCCTCCAGCTGAGAAGGGTGTCGGCCTGCCATCCAATCTTCTGAATTGCCTCATGGTTCATGCGGATGGCACGGTGTTCGCGGGGACGCTTTCGGGCTTGGCAATCAGTACGGATCGGGGGGACAACTGGTCTTTCATTCGGGCAAAGGACTATTACAAGTATCTTGGACAGAACGAAACGCCCGCCCTTGAGCGAAAGGGTAGGCGACTGTTGCCGGATGACTATGTGTCCAGTCTCACGCCGCTTGGAGAGACGACCGTCCTGATTTGTGGACGAGAAGGCGGCACGAGTGTCTATGATATTCGCCGCCGAACGGTTCTTCAGGACGAGAAACGGGAGGGGGAAGAGTGGATCACTTCTTCAATTCGTTTGCGGGATGGACGGGTCTTGCTGGGGACGTATGGCGGAGGGATCGTTCAGTCCACTTGGAAGGGAACACCGATTGCGGTCGCTGCAAGTCGCCTGGCGCAGGGGCAACGGATATTTCCGCGAACGCCTATTGAGGCGACGGATGGAAGAAGAAAGAGGCCTCTTAATGTCCAATCTTCAGGTCATCCCCCTGCATTTTATTTGCGGGATGACTGGGAGACGAAGGGCGATTGGTGGGGTCGCTATGGTCTGCGCGATGCAATCCTCTGTGCTATGTATGCGCAATGGGGCGATTTCGAGTGCGTGAATGCGGAAGAAGCTGACTATCTCGTGAAGGGATGGATTGGACCCAATGCGCGAAAGTTTGAGTGTAGACGAAACTGGTTGCACTGGATTGTGACGGACAATCCGAATTCTCTCTGGTTGCCAGTGCAAGGCATCCGTCGTCAGGCGGAATGGGATGACTATGGCGAGACATACGGGCGCTACTTCAATGGCCCAGACTTGACGGTTCAGATTCAGATGCCCAAAGGCGTTCACGATATTGCTCTTTATTTCTTCAATAAGGATGGCCATGACGGCCAGAATCGGCGGAGGGACTATCTCATCGAGATGAGTCGCATTGCACCT
Organism: Verrucomicrobiota bacterium; assembly: GCA_050874585.1. Classification (GTDB taxonomy): domain Bacteria; phylum Verrucomicrobiota; class Kiritimatiellia; order RFP12; family UBA1067; genus UBA1067. The sequence continues at coordinate 7,463 of JBNMKZ010000071.1, forward strand.
GATAAAACGCCCGTCTTGGCTCGTGCGCGTGTGAAGGACTTCTGGAATGGAGTCTACAAGGTCTTTCGCATCAACGAAGAGGGCACCTATTTCTTTCGAATTCGACGGCAGGGGAGTTTCGCGACAATTCTTTCGGGCGTTTTCATTCAGGGGGCGCATGAAGCCCGGGAGTCCTTCGAGGAACCGTTTATGAATACGGCCTCGTACATGGGAGGTGTTGTTTACCAGGAGCCGCTTCCGACGTTCAATGGCAATCCCGCGTCGAAATTGGCCATTGCCTGTACGAATGCCGTTCGGCATCATGAGAAGGCTGTTACTGGTAAGGCATTTGACCGGGCGCGCTTTGGGCTCGCACGTATTTATGCCGCGAGTGTGAAACGGATGGATTCCGATACGAATGAGCATTTGCGCTGGCGGATGAGGAGATGGAGCAAGGCGGACAAGGAGAAGTTTACCTACTATACAAAGTTAATCTGGGCGGGTGTTCAAATCAAGTGCTGGTGGTATATACTTCGGAAAAATGCGAAGTACAGCAAGAATACGGTCGATTCACTTGAGGATTTGAATGCGGCTTTGAAAGGAAAGCATTTGCTTCGTTCCCTTGACGATTGGATTGAAGCCGTTCCGCCTGAGCGGCGCGAATATGTTGTGCCCCCTTCGTCAAATTTCTGGGAACGGGCGGCATTGACGCGCTACCACTTTCGTCCACCCGTTTCAGAGTGTGAAAAGGAAGACGAAGGAAAGGAAATAAAAGAATGGATACCATAGGGATTGTCATCATCGGCGCATTGCCGCTACTCGGGCTTTCCGCATTGGCGGGCGAGCCGGAGGCCGAGGAGGAAATCGTGCTCAAGGAGGGTCTCATCGACCTGTCGACATCTTTCAAGACGCCTGCCGGGACGGAAGACTACGCCCGGACCTGCGAGCACCTTCCGGACGGGACCTTTTCCGCCCGTGTCGTCTCCGAGCCCAAGCTCGCGGAGGAGTGGCGCATCGACGAGAACCAGCCGACGTATGAGTGGAGCGGGATTGACGGAACGACCAAGGGGAAGGATCGTTCGCAGTACATCGTCCGCGTCGGGGCATTCGGGACGCACTATACCGTGACGGCCACGGCGACGTGGAAGCTCGTGTGCAAAGACGGGAGAAAGTCCGAGACGAGTGCGTCGGCCTCGATGACACTCGACGCCATCCGCTACGCGTTCTGGACGGAGGTACCGGGGGTCGACGGGCGCGGCGAGAACGAACTCGTCGACAGCAACCCCGGATGGCTTGACGTGGAGGCGGCCGGGTGCACGAACACGAAGGTTCTCTCGCTTCTTCCGTCGTCGAGTCCACTGCCACCCGAGGGCGTGTCGCCGCAGAACGAGGTCAACAACACCTGGATGACCCTCGTCAGCTTCGGCGATCCGCTGAGGTGGAGGATCCCCTGCCCCTACTGGTACGGCGGGTCGCCCACCAACAAGCCGCCCGCGTGCTGCTACACGAATGTCGCGAAGTACTCGATTTCGCTGAATCCGGACGGATGCGGGCTGCACACGAATGTCGTCAGCGTCTACCTGCCGAACACGGATCTCGACTCGCGCATGGACGCGCTGCCGAGGCTTGTCCGCACCGCGACATTTACCGTCCTTCGTCAGGAGAATTTGACGACGAACGAAGTGTCGTTCATCCGGACATGGTTCAAGGTGACGGACTATGGGATGCCGGCCGTTGGTGCCGTGATGAATGCAACCTCCCAGTACGCGGAGAAGATCAAGAAGGAGGAGCAGGTACACATGAGGCAGTTCATGCGTGAGAAGGGGTATGGGTTCGAGGATATGTATTCGGTGGAGGATGCCCTCTTATGTGTTGAGATCTTGAAAATAGACACATATTTTGATTCGAAGTCAGAAAAAGAAGCGCGAATTAAAGTTAAGGAAGTACAGGATGCACTCATAGATGAAAAAAAGATAAGTGAGACTTATTGGGGAGAGAATCGGTACTTTTCAGAGCGGAAGGCAAAGGAACTCGTTGGATATGGTGAAGCGTATCGATATCATTGCACTTATGAGAGTGCAGATAAAGAAGGTCTGAAATGCTCAAAGGAAGATATTGCGAACAAATATTATAACAAGAATGAGGAATAGCAAGGAGGGCTTTCAATGAAAGATAATAAAGTATTTTTATCCGTGAGAATGATTTGCCTTTTTATGGTTATTATTACTTCTTCTCTTGGAGGAATAGCTTGTGGCAATCGTATGAAGCCGCCGTCAGACTTCTCATCGTTGCCGTTGTCGGTTAAACGGATGGTTTGCCATCAAATTATGGATTGTGCCGTCCGAAAGGATGTTTCTTGTGGGTTGGTACAGATTTTCCCAGAGGATTATTTCAATGACACCTATGAGATGTTTCATTGTTCGGAAGAAGATTCGACATTCATGGAGGATCTTGGTCTTCGTGTGGGGCGATGCATACGAGGTTTTTCCCTGTCAGAAAATAAAATGGACTTTCTTAATCGTAATAAGTTGATTTATTTGAACATTCGGAATCCAAGTGAAGATGAAATCCGATCTCGGCGACTGATGGTTGACGGACGGGTTCAGTACGCGCCGGGCGTAATTAAGCCGAGTGGGCAGTGCCTTTTTCTGTTCCTTGAGAAAGCGCGTCGACACGAATGGAATCCGGAAGATGCCTACATCAATCGGAAGGTGTGTGAAATGAAGATGGCGGATTGGCCGGATTCAGTTCGCAGGCTTTGGGAGAAGTCTGCGCATGGAGTCATTTCAAATTGTGCCTTTGTTGTCAATCGTCGATATGGTATGCCGCCGCCCGTTGGTTCATATCGGGAGTCCGTCAAGAAGATGATTGATTTTATGTATCGAAGTGCACGACTATCAAGAAATCTAAATCCCCTCATCGAGTTGAGCGAGCGCGAGGCGACGGAAATCGTCTACCTGACGGCACTCTGCCGCGGCCGTGTGCGGACGATGGACGAGTTCAACGCGGCATTCGTCCCGAAGGGGGAGACGTTCCTCGTCCGCCTGACCGTGCCGGAATGCGAGACGGAAATCGGGCGGCTGCTCTACGACCTCGCCCGAAAACGGGGACTCTTAGGGCGAAAGGAAAAGGACGGAGGTGCTTTCCCTTCGTGATGCCTGTCTCAACCCGTCGCGACGGGTCTCTCCACCTTCTGTAATCGGCAGAATTTACGTCTGTGTTGGACATTTTGCGCCAATCCAGGCCGAAGCGAGGGCGTGCTGCCGGGCTAACGTGCGCAGGGAGATGCGCGGCAGTTTCGTGTCAGCCCCGCAGGGCGCACGAAAGCTTTCAGCGTCCTTCGGTGTCCGCCGCGCCCCTCAGTGAATTTCAGTGACCGCCGGCCGCCAGGCATGGTAAACTCAATGGGTAAACTCCATCAGGTGTTCGGCTGGAGTTTACCCATTTTTTGAGGCGAGAAGTTGATTTCGCCCCGTGTTTTATAGGGTGAAGTTGATTTCAGGAAGTGTATTTTGCGTATCGGAAGGCGAAGCTGCTATCCGTCGTTGAGTTCAAGCAGTTCGGCGAAGC
>JBNMKZ010000072.1:0-10867 GCA_050874585.1 Verrucomicrobiota bacterium
CAAACATACCCGCCGACAGGTTGCAAACAGCCTTCGGCTGTTCACAACCTGATCGACGGCTCTGTTCACAACGCTTTTCACCTCAAAAATACCTTTCCCCAGCTAAATCAGACCCACACTTATGCCCGAAGCCTCAAAATACCTTTACCCAGCTAAATCAGACCCACACTTATGCCCGAAGCCTCTTTTCTTTTCAGGTGTTCAAGATGCGCGGCGCGTTTCCTTTTGCCGCGCACGGGGCGAGCGTGGGCTGTGTCCAAATTTTCTCCCCAGCACATTTTGGGTTGTTTTACGGTTATTTTGGCGATATTTTTCCCAATTTTAGGCTTTGCATTCAACTCCTTGCGAACTTTCGCGGCGGTTGCGTCTTGCTGAAATAGATGATAAAATACCTGTATCGTCTTAACAATACAATAAGAACAAAGGAGGATTCAGTATGGCTCGGTTCACACTTCCGCGTGACATCTATCACGGCAAGGGCGCATTGGCGACCCTGAAGACGCTGGTCGGCAAGCGTGCCGTCATCTGCGTGGGCGGCGGTTCGATGCGGCGCGGTGGGTTCCTTCAGCGTGCGGAGGACTATCTCAAGGAGGCTGGCTTCGAGGTGAAGCTCATCGAGGGCATTGAGAGCGACCCGTCCGTCGAGACGGTGATGAAGGGCGCGGCGGTCATGCAGGAGTTCCAGCCCGACTGGATTGTCGCCATGGGCGGCGGATCGCCAATTGACGCGGCCAAGGCGATGTGGATCAAGTATGAGTATCCCGAGGCGACATTTGCCGATATGTGCAAGGTCTTCGGACTCCCGAAACTCCGCACGAAGGCGCATTTCTGTGCCATCTCGTCCACTTCCGGGACGGCGACCGAGGTGACGGCGTTTTCAATTATCACGGACTATGAGAAGGGCATCAAGTATCCGATTGCGGACTTTGAGATTACGCCCGACATTGCGATCGTCGACCCCGAGCTGACGCTGACGATGCCTCAGAAGCTCTGTGCCCATACGGGTATGGATGCCCTGACGCATGACCTTGAGGCGATTGTCGCCGTGGCCCATTCGCCGTACTCGGATGCTCTGGCGATTCACTCAATGAAGATGATTCGCGATAGTCTCGTCAAGAGCTACGGTGGCGACCCGGAGGCGCGCGCCGTCATGCATGACGCGCAGTGCCTTGCGGGCATGAGTTTCTCCAATGCGCTCCTCGGCATCGTCCACTCGCTTGCCCACAAGACGGGGGCGGCCTTTGCGGGCGGGCACATCATCCATGGTGCGGCGAACGCCATGTACTTGCCGAAGGTCATCCGCTTCAACGCCGCCGTTCCGTTTGCGGCCGAACGGTATGCGCGTTGCGCCGACGAGCTTGGCTTGGCGGGTGCCGAGACATCGCAGGAGGCGAAAATCGCCGCGCTCATCGCCTGGGTGCGCAAGTTCAACGATGAGCTGAACATTCCGCACTGCATCCGCGACTATGCCGCGAACGGACTGCCGGGCGAAGGCATGGTCAAGGCCGACGAATTTGAGGCGAAGGCCGCCCAAATCGCCGAGAATGCGATGGGCGACGCCTGCACGGGCTGCAATCCGCGCAAGATGGACGTCCACCTGATGGAGAAGGTCCTGCGCTGCTGCTGGGACGATTCAGAAGTGATGTTCTGAGCACCGCCGGGCATCCGGAGGAACGGGAACGGCGGCGTGCGCGGCGTGATTATGGCTGCGAACGCCGCCGTTTTTTTCCCTTGCGGAGGCCGCGAGGGAAATTTTCTGAAAAAAGATTCAGCAAAACGCGTTCTTGGAATAAGACAGTATGTTAGCAGGAACAGACAACACCATGGAAACGCCAGTCGTTCAGAAACTGATGACGGAACTCGTCGCCCACCAGGAGGTGCTCCGCGCCTTTGTGGGCGCGGCGCTTTCGTGTTACCCTGACGACATCGACGATGTGGTGCAGAACGCCAATCTCGCGGTCATCCGCCGCGTGGACGACTTCGATCCGGCGCGTCCGCTCCTGCCGTGGTTGATAGCCTTTGCCAAGCGTCAGATACTTGCCTTTCGTTCAAAGCGCGGGGCCGAGCGTCTCGTCTTCGACGAGGCCGCGCTTGAGCGGCTGGCCGAGACGTATGTGACCTGCGATTCGGCGGACTTGCCCGTAATGACGCGCCTGGCAATTTGCAAGCGCAAACTTGACGAGGAAACGCGAAAGATGCTGGAGGAACGGTACGGGGACGATCGAAAGCCCCGTGAACTGGCGAAGCTTCATGGGACGACGTCACGGGAAATCCGCAACCGCCTCACCTATGCGCGGCGGAAACTGGCCGAGTGCATCATGCGGCTCTGCCGAATTTCGGAGAGTTCCTTCGAGCGCGACTTTGGCGATTCGACCGAACTGGAGGGTCTGATGTCCGAGGCACTTGATGGCGCGGCGGATGCGCGGGCGCGGCGGAAGGTGATGGACTGCGCGTCGGGTTCGCCCGAGCGGATGCGCGAATATGGTGAACTGGCGCTTGTGGATGCGCTTCTGCGCAGCCAGTATGCCGCCCGACGGGCCAAGGCCCCGGCGCGACCGATTGCGGCGGAAAAGGGTTTCGGCCACGGCTGGCTGAAGGCGGCCGGGTGGGCGCTTGCGGCCGTGGGGATGACCGCCCTCGCCGCGACGACCGTGTACATTTACAGTGAAAAAACTCAAACGGAAAAAGAAGGGACGAGTATGAATACGGCAGTGAAATCGGCCATGATGGCCGTGGCCTCCATCGCGCAGATGTTCGACCTCTCGGCGGGCGTCAGGACCTGGATTGGCGACAATGGCATCGGAACGTGGCAGACGGAGAGCTGCTGGGAGCCGGCGGGTGTGCCGGCGGCGGCAGATGCCGTCATCATCAACTCGGGTTCGTGCCAGTACATTCCGGGCGGCGACTTGTCCATCGCGGCGAATGGCTCGCTGACGCTGAAGGGTGGTCGCTTCTACCAGACGGATGGTATCGCCTGGATGCAGGTCGCGGGAAAGATTGACGTCGGTTTAGGGGCGGAGTTCGACATGGGGACGGCTGGGCAGCTGAACCTTAGCTCGGGCGGTCTCATCAACATCGATGAGGGCGGTGTGTTCAAGGCGACGACGATCATCGCCGAGAACGGCGGCACGATTGACATTGGCGGTTTGCTCACCTTCAAGAACCAGTCGAACTTCGTCCTGACGGACGGCGTCTATTTGGACGGGGGAACGATTAGCAATGTCGGTGAACTGCAATGGAATGCCGATCGAGAGATTGCCGGGTCGGTGTCGGCCGTCAAGCTCGCGGCGCAGGGCGACAAGAAGGTCCTGACGGTCGGTGAGGGGACGATTACGCTCTCGGCGGCGTTGGCCGATACCATTTGGCAGTCTGGCACATCCTATGTTAGTGTCAGGACCGGGGCGACGACGGAATTCGTTTTCACCCACGAGGAGGCGAAGCCCGAGTCAGTCTACGCGACACTTTTTGCCGGGGAGAATCCGAAGATCCGCTACGGTTCGGAAACCTTTGCGGACGAGGCGGCGTTCAGTGAGCGCTTTGAGGTCTCGGGTGAGCAGGGCAACGTCCATGTGAAGGCCATTGCGCTGTCGGACGACCACATGGTCTTTGGCGGCGCGGCGACGGTTCAGCAGGAGTCGGGCAACAGCCTGACGTTCAGCGTATCCGTTCAGAAGGCGGGCAAGCCGGCGGGAGACCTCTATCTGGCCTGGGGCACGACCGACTGCGGCAGAACGCTGAAGGGATGGGAGCGAATGGTGAAGGTTGTCTCTCCTGCGGAAGATGAAACGGAGTACGAGACGACGACGGAGGTCGAGCCGTACAAGGCAATCTACTACCTCTACGCGCTTTCGAATGAGACGGAAATTGTCTACAGTTCAGTGTCGCCACGGGCGATGGTGGCAGGCGACGCGGCAAATCTTTTCCTTGGAACGGTCTCGTCGGATGCGGCCAACGCGGCGAACTGGTCGCGTGGGCGTGTGCCGACGGCGACGGATACGGTGGTCTTCTTGCGCGATCTCTCGAAGAATGACCTTGACTGGCCGGCGGATTTGACGAGTGTCGGCGGCTGGCTTCAGCCCAAGTCGGATACGACGGGATATGTGACTTTCGCGCTCCTGCCCACGGCACCGCTGACCATTGCGGGTGATGCGGTTCTTGACGGGGGCGTTTGGACGCACGTGGGCGCGGGCGTTGACCACGAGGCGTTCGCGCCGACGGCGGCGGTCGCCGTCTCGGTTCGCGGCAATCTGCATCTTGGGGCGGATGCGACCATCACGGCCGGTAGCGGTGAACTGAACATTCGTGAGAAGCGGACGCGTGGATGGTATCTGTCCGGGCCTGGATTCAAGGAGGGGACGGGTGCCTCGTACGGTGGCGAGGGTTCGGCGGACGGCATCGTCTACGGCAGCGTGTTCAGTCCAATGGAATACGGTTCGTCTGGTACGGGCGACGGCGTTTCCTATGCAGGTGGCGGACTTGTTGTGCTTTCGGTTCTCGGGCGGGCGGAAGTCAACGGGTCGATTACGGCGCGTGGCTACGGTTGGAATGGCATGAACGGCGGGTCGTCGGGCGGTAGCCTCAACCTGTCGTTCGGTTCATTGGACGGCTCGGGCGTGATTGCGGCTGACGCGGGCATCCTTCAGGCGCAGACGTTCGATTCCATCAACGGTTCGGGCTCGGGCGGACGCGTCGCCATTCGCCTGACGGATACGGATTCTGACTTCTCGCTTTTCAAGGGCACCGTGACGGCATACGGCAACCGTGGGCGCAACAAGTCCGAGGAATACGACGAGACGCCGTGCTCGGCGGCGGGGACGGTCTTCCTCGCGACCGGAAGCGAGACGGCCGCCGGGAGCGGCGAGATCGTCGTCGCGAATGGTGAGTTGACGAATGGCGATGCCACGGCACCCGGTCCGCGCACGCTTGCCACACTGCTGCCGGGCAATGGTCCGCGCTGTGACGGGAACGCCGCATTCCGTCGCCGCAGCCTGTCGATTCGGGACTACGGACGCGTGAAGCTGACGGACTCCTTCCGTGTGAGTTCGCTCAGCCTGGAGGGCGAAAATGCCGCGCTCGACCTGAACGGCAAGACGCTGTCGACGCTTTCACTCAACGTGAATGGCAAGGAATACCGCCACGGAACCTATACGGCCGCGCAGATTGGGGCGCAGGTGACGGGGGCGGGATCCGTTGTTGTCGGCGGGCAGGGCTTCCGAATCATCATCCGTTGAGTGGACGAATAAGAGAGAAGAAATCATGAACAGACTCGTACTTTTGTCAGCGGCAACGCTGACCACGCTTGGATTGTCGTTGTTTGCCGGTGAGGTTCGCCTTGTTGGCCACGATGGAAACTGGACGCTTCTGCGCGAGGGCAAGCCCTACTTCATCCAGGGCGCGGGCGGCGGAGCCGACAAGACGCTCCTGCGGAAAATCGGCGGCAACAGCTTTCGCACCTGGGGGGCGGGCGACATTGAGGAGCAACTTGAGACGGCCAAGGCCAATGGCTTGACGGTCATGTGCGGCTTTTGGCTCGGGCATGCCGAGCACGGGTTCGACTACACGAACGCCTCCGCCATAGAGGAGACGCGCCGGGATGTGCTGGCAACCGTGCGGAAAGTCAAGGACCATCCGAACCTCCTTTGCTGGGCACTCGGCAACGAGATGGAGATGAACAATCCCCATCGTCCGGAAATGTGGCGGTTCATCAACTCCCTTGCCCGCGAAGTCAAGGCAATCGATCCGAATCATCCCGTCACGACGGTCGTGGCGGAGATTCCCGATCAGACGCTAAGCGACTTCAAGACCTACTGCAGCGACATCGACTTCTTCGGCATCAACAGCTACGGCGGCGCGGCCACTCTCGGCGAGCGGTGGCGCAAGGCCGGGATGAAGAAGCCCTATGTGCTGACGGAGTATGGGGCACGCGGCAGTTGGGAAGGTCCGAAGAACGCCTGGGGGCTCGCCCTGGAGCCGACGAGTACGGAGAAGGGCCGCCAGTTCGCGGCGGCCTATGCGGGGAGCATTGCATCCGAGCGCGGCAAGAATTGCCTCGGCGGCTATGCGTTCACGTGGGGCTGGAAGGTCGAGTCCACGCCGACGTGGCACGGGATGCTTCTGCCGGACTTGACGCGGCTTGCCAGCGTTGAGGCGGTGCAGACGGCCTGGGGTTCGGCCAAGATCGCGAACCGTTGCCCGACGACGGGCGAGGTTGTCGTGTCCGCCGACGATCTTCCCAGCGCCGAAACGCTGGTCGAGGCCTCCCTCTCGGCGAGCGATCCGGATGGCGATCGCCTGACCTATCGCTGGGAACTGGTCAGCGACACGGGGGACTACGACACGATTGGAACGGGCCTGCCGGTGCCGGACGGATGGGAAGGGGCGATTGTGAAGGGGCAGGGCACGCCCCGCGTTTCCGTTCGCCTGCCGGGCGGCGGCACTTATCTTCTCTACTGCTATGTCTTTGACGGGAAGGGGAATGCCGCGTACGCAAATCGTCCGATTCGTGCACAGGGTGCGGAGCCGAAGCGCGTACTGAAGCCCGTGGCGATGCCCTATGCCGTCTATCGGGACGGTGCGCCGCGCAAGTGGTATCCGTCGGGCTACATGGGGCACACGCGGGCCCTGAAGGTGGACGAGGCGTGCCGCGAGAATCCGCATTCGGGGGCGACCTGCATGAAGGTGGACTACCTCGACCATTACGGATGGGCGGGCATCTTCTGGCAGGATCCACCGAATGACTGGGGCGACCGTCCCGGCGGCGCGAACCTCTCAAAGGCAACCACGCTCGTCTTCTGGGCGCGGGGAGCGAAGGGCGGCGAGAAGGTCGACTTCTTCATGGGGCGGCTTGAGAAGGGCAAGTACCACGACAGTGCCACGGCGAAGCGCGATGGCGTCATCCTCAAGAAGGAGTGGACGCGCTACCGCATCCCCCTCGACGGGCTTGACCTCTCGGTCATCAAGACGGGCTTTGGCTTTTCGCTGACGAATGACGGCGATCCGTTCACGTTCTATCTCGACGACATTGAGTACATTGCCGACTAATCGGAGGATGTGAAGATGAAGAGGGTCGTTGCCAGTGCCTGTGCGCTGTTCGTGGGATTGCTTGCCGCGCAGGAAATCGTCCCTTGCGGGGCGGGCTCCTATGCCTCGTATACACCGTGGGTGAAGGCGCGGACGGTTGACCAGTCCCGTAAGGGCGACCAGAGTCGCTTCATGCAGAACCGTCCACTCTTCATGACCAGTCGTCCCGGCGAGCCGATACCAACGAACGACTGGTGGACGGACGCGTTCGTCGAGCGGTGGACGGGCAACCTGTGGAGTTACCCCGCGCTCGTCCGTGCATCCGATCAGGGGGTGAGCGTTGCTTTTCCGAGCTACTGGATTGACGATGGGACTGAGATGAAGGCCCGAAGCCGCATCGTCTGCGGTGCGCCCGGGTTCAGTCCGAGCGCGGCGAATGTGGACGGTTGGCACGACTGGGATGTGGAACTCGTGCTCCCGGAAGGGCGCGGCAAAAGTCTTCGGGCGACGCTCGTCCACGGTTCACCCTTCACGTGGGTCGAGTACGAGGGCCTGAATGCCACGCTGAAGGTGGAGCGTGAGAGGGCAGCGGCGATTCTCGTCGAGCGTCGGGAGTCCGCGCTTCTCATTCAGGTGGGGGATGACTTTTATGGCGTGTGGTATCCGGCGAAGACACGGCTTGCGGAAAGGGGCGAGGGAGCCTTCGAACTCACCTTTCCGACGAAAGGACAAAAGGGTGGCTGGGTTGCCATTGGGCTTTTGCCGCGGAAGGACGATTTTGCCGCGCTGGCACCTTTCGCGTCCGCCATCATCCGTTCGACGCGGGTGGACTGGGCGTATGATGAGACGCGGGCGGAACTGACGACGACATGGTCCGTCGAGACGGAGGATCTCAACGGCAAGGTTGCCGCGCCCGTGGCCCTGCAGGGCTTCCAACCGCATCACCTGAAGCGGACGCGGCCTCAGTTCGACGTGATGGACGGGCTTGTCTGGCAAACGCCGCGTGGGCGGCAGCGCGTTGCGAAGGGGAATCGCCTCGCCATTGTCTACACGTTCCCCGGAATGCTCCCATACTGGGCGGCACCACAGAAAGGGGATTCGGTGCGCTCGCCTTATGATGAGGCCCTTTTCCGTCGGCTTTTGGACGATTACGCCGAGCGCGGCAATTTTGGCGGCGACACCTACTGGGGCGGCAAGGGCCTCCTTCAGATGGCCCTGGCGATGATGGCCGCACGCGAGACGGGGGATGCGGCGACCTATCAGAAGGCACACGATCGGCTGCGAGCGCAGTTTGAGGACTGGCTCACGTGGACGCCGGGCGAGGAGCGGTTCTACTTTTCCTATGTGCCGCGCTGGGGTGGCCTCGTCGGCGAGTCGACGAGCTATGATTCGGAGACCTTCAACGACCATCACTTCCACTACGGCTACTTTACCTACTCGGGTGCGTTGCTCTGCCTTGTGGATGAGGACTTCCGCCAGAAGTTCGGGCCGATGTTGCGGCTGATTGCCGGCGATTATGCCAACTGGAATCGTGCGGATCAACGCTTCCCGTTCTTCCGTACGTTCGACCCTTGGGCGGGGCATTCGTTTGCCGGCGGACTCGGTGATGGCAACGGTAATGGACAGGAGTCGTCGTCCGAGGCCATGCAGGGCTGGGGCGGACTCTACCTGCTCGGACTGGCGCTTGAGGATCGCGAGATGCGCGATGCGGGCATCTTCGGTTGGGTGATGGAGGCGCGGGGAACGGCGGAGTACTGGTTCGACCGCGACCGTGAGAACATCGACTACACGAAGTTCAAGCGTCCGTATAACTCGAACCTGACCTGCCATGGCGTTGGCTGGTGGACGTATTTCAGCGGCGATCCCGTGTGGATGCATTCGATTCAGTGGTTGCCGAATACGCCCGCCCTTGACTACCTGAGCGAGGACAAGAAATTCGCCGCGTGGGACTATGCGACCATGTGGAAGACGAAGGAAATCTCGGGCTGGGAGAAAGAACTGGGCGACGCGTCGCTTGGAAATGTTCTGCTCAGCTACCTTCAACGCAGCGACCCCGAGGAGGCGGCACGAATCTTTGCGGACCTTGCGAAGGCGAACAGGGGCGTCGTGCGAAACGCCGACACGGGGCACCTCACCTACTGGGCCGTGCACAGCCATCTCACATACGGCGATCTCGATTTTGATGTGAGGGCCGACTATCCCTGCGCCCGGGCATTCGTCAAGGACGGACGGCGGACGCTGATGGCCTACAATGCCGGGAAGACGCGGCGGACGGTGCACTTCTTTGATGCGAGCGGTGCGGTCGTCGGCACGCTTGAGGCGCAGCCCAGACGGCTCACCATCGGTGGGGCGAAGTCGGGAACGCGGCGGGACTTGCCCGTTCTGAAGAATGGAACGAATCCTTCCCGCGATTCGGATGCTGCGGCGCAAATCATTTCCGATCGCCCCGTTCTGAAAGAAGGCGTGGCCGTTCGCCTGAGCCTGCGGACGGCACAGGGAAACGCGGCGGATGTGAAGTGGTCGAGTGCGGATGGAACCTTCGACAAGAAGGGGAACTTCATTCCGAAGAGTGGACCATTCGCCACCGTTACGGCACGGGCGGGTGCCCATACGGCCACGCGGCGCTTTCCGGTCGAGGAGGCCCTCCGCGTCACAAAACTCACGATTGAGCCGCAGTCGGCGATGTGCCTTGTGGGTGAACCGCTGAAACTTTCGGTGGAGGCTTTGGACCAGTTCGGCGGGCGTATGCGGCTCAAGGGGGCGAAGATTGAACTCTCCGATGAGGAGAACGCCGTCTTCGACCGCGAGGGATTTACGGCGATGCAGGCCGGGTCTTACACGCTGACCATCCGCCTGCAGGGAGTGGCGGCGAAAGCGACAATCGCCGCGTGTGACCTGGAGGACATGAACCTTGCCCGCCTGGCCCGTGTGACGGCCAGCGGAGAGGAGAACGGCGGACTGCTGGCGGCATTTGCGGTGGACGGTGACCGAACGACGCGCTGGGGCTCGCGCCATCGGGACGGGGAATGGATTCAGCTTGACTTCGGGACGAAGCGTACGGTTTCCCGTGCAACCATCCAGTGGGAGCACGCCCATGCGCGGCGGTGCCGTGTCGAAGGTTCGTCGGACGGCGTGAAGTGGACGACGCTTGTCGACAGTCACGAGGTGAAGAATCCGGGGGCTGACACGCTCACCTGGCGACCGACGCCCGTGCGCTACCTGCGTCTGACGGGGCTTGATCGTAACACGGACTACGGCATCTCAATTTTTGAGCTGGACATTCGATAAATGGCATCGTGGACAGCTTGTGCCGAACATCTTCGTTGATAGCTGATCCGATTCCAAGACGCAGTTCATCGGACGGAGGAACCGCGAGGAGTACATCGACGACCTCGTCGAGGCCGGCGAAATCGTCGTCGCCGAGGATGCAAGACGCACAACGCGCATCAAGCTCGCCGTGGGATGACGGCATCAACGGAATTGATGTTCCGACCGGTGGTCAGGCCTCTTGCGCGTTCGCCGCGTCAAGGGGCTTGATGCGTCTTTGACGCGGTTATGATGTGGTTTTTGATGTTGAAAGGAAGGGATAATTTACATTATATAATATAATAAAAAAAATATATATATATATTATAAGAGAGACATCACGCGTCAAGCCCCGTGTAGGTGGAGAACGGAATGGGCACACAGTCGCAGACCCCCTTTGACGCGTTGACGCGGCGGATTCGGGCGGGGAATTGAACCACGGAATGCACGGAGCACACGGAAAGGGCGCGGCGGTTTCGGTGTCCTTCAGTGTCTGCCGAAGGCAGTTTCAGTGCATTCAGTGGTAAACAACCACGGGACA
>JBNMKZ010000073.1:0-10758 GCA_050874585.1 Verrucomicrobiota bacterium
ACATCATTGTCGTCGTAGTCGACACCCTGAACGCCGCTGACGAGGTCATTGATAGCCCGCCCGCCCTTGACGGCATCAAACTGAGCACCAACGATCAAGAACTTCCCCTGCGCCGCCTCCTTCGACGTATACCCCACGATGTTTTCGGCGCGGCCGGGACCAAGTGGGCGCGGCATCCCGTCCCCTCCGAAGTGCCGCGCCCGTGCAGTAAAGTGCAGTGTAACCGGGCGGGAATATCCATGCCGTTGGAATGTTATTATTGAAATCCTGCCAAATCAATAATAGATGGCGGCTTATTCTCCAGGCAGATAATAAGGGGCTTGTTATGATTGGATTTTGAATGCATGAATAACGACATGCCGGTTATTGATTTTCCGAATTAGATTTGATAATATTAGCACCATGAAACAGGAAAGCAGACGAATTGAGGACTTTGTCTCCGGAACCTACGGAATGGGCTATGAGTACCGCTATTTCATTCCATCCCCTGTCAATCTCGACTGGTCGTGGGAGTCAAAGCGCATCACCATGGCACTCGACTCCGCCGGGGCGGCCCTCGCGGCACTTGACGCGTCATCCCGCTTCGTCCCCGACATGAACCTTTTCATTCAGATGCATGTGTTCCGGGAGGCGAGCGCCTCAAGCAAGATTGAGGGGACCCATACCGAAATACAGGAGGCCGTGCTACCAGAGGAGGCCATTGCGGCGGAACGGAGGGACGATTGGAGGGAGGTGAACAACTACGTGCTGGCGATGACCGACTCCATCCGCCAGCTTGAAACCCTCCCGCTGTCCATGAGGTTGCTGCGCGGCGCCCACGAGACGCTCCTGCGGGGCGTGCGGGGGAAGGACAAGATGCCGGGAGAGATCCGCCGATCCCAGAACTGGGTCGGGGGCTACTCGATCAGGACGGCGAGATACATTCCGCCGTCCGCCGAATGCCTCCCTGGGCTGCTCGCCGATCTTGAGAAGTTCTGGCACAATGACGAGATTATGGTCCCCGACCTGATTAGGTGCGCCATCAGCCACTACCAGTTTGAGACAATCCATCCCTTTCTTGACGGAAACGGGAGAATCGGCCGCCTGCTGATACCGTTTTACCTCATTTCAAAGGGTAGATTGAGGTATCCCTCCCTCTACATCTCCTCCTATCTTGAGTCGCACAGGGAGGAGTACTACGAGGGCCTCTCGCACGCACGGTCGGAAAACGCCCTTGGGGAGTGGATTCTCTTCTTCCTCAAGGCCGTCGAGCAGACCTCGCTGAGGGGGTACGAAACGTTCCAGCGCATTTTTTCGCTCCGCGATGAGATTGGGAGATACTGCATGGGGAGGGGCGCAAAAGGCGCCCGCCTGCAGACCGTCTTCAATCACCTGTACTCGCGCCCCTGCACGACGGTGAACGAAATCGCCGTTGCCACGGGCCTTGACTACCAGGCCGTTAACAGTGCGGTGAAAGTTCTCCTGCGGGACGGACACCTCCTCCTGTCAAACGATCGCCGCCGCAACCGCATATTCACATTCGCCAGGTATTTGGAAATCTTCAAGGATGCCTCGGACGGAAGTGGAATCAAGTAGGAACGCCAAACGGATTCAGAAGACAAGGAAACGGAGTGCCGCGCCCGGGAGGGCTCGGCACTCCGTTTCCTTGGTTATGGGTTTCAATTAGGCGCGCTTGCGGCGGAGGGCCAGCGCGGCGACACCGAGGACGAGCAACATCGCGCTCGTCGGCTCAGGAACGGCCGCCGTGTACCAGCCAGACCCCGAGAAGGTCGTTCCCCCGAGTGTGCCAGCCTGCGATGTCGCCTTGGCGTTGAAGGCAAACTGCATATAGCCAGTCTCTTGCGCTTTTTGTCCTTGCGAGGTGGAAATATAGATCTTATCCCCGTCCACGACCGCAAAAAATGCGTTAAGGGTGTCGCCCGGAGTTCCCCAGGCAAATGCTTCCGAGTTTGTCGCCTTAATGGTGCCACTCGCAACCGCTTTGGAGTCGAGTGCGCCGGCACTCCATTCTTCTCCGGCGAGGAATGCGGCCAAGACGGAGGCCTGGCTGGTTGTGGCGCTGTCAAATATGTACGCAGTCCCCGAAGCCAGCAGGGTGGAAGAGCCCGCTTCATAGATCTTCCCCGTCGCCGAGGTCTTCCAGTCGAACGATGCGGCCGAGACGCAAGTCGCCATCAGCGCAAGCGCGAATAGTGTTGTTAGTTTCTTCATAGTTGTTTGCCTTTCTTTTAGTTATTGCACATCACACGATGCGATGCACGAAATCAGAGCTCGGGAGCGGGAAGGACGAGGCTGAAGGCTTGGCTCGGGGCACTGACCCACACGCCTTCGCCCGGCTCAATCATGACCTTCCCGGACGAGACCTCATCGTCATTGCCGTCCAGCCATCCCGTCAACTCTCCTGGGACATCGTAATAGGAATAGGTCATGCCACCGCGGCCATATTCATCAAGTTTCTGAACCTTGACATCGGCTTCCGTTCCGTCCTGAACCGAATAACCATTGACAAGAATGTCGCAAAGATCGGCGGCGACAGGAGTCGTATTCACGACAAGACGGCATCCATCTTGAAGTTCCACCTCTATGTCGCTTGTTATAACCTGACCAGAAGTCTGAAGGCCAAAGTCCGCAGATGAAGCACTCACCCAGAATCCTTCGCCTGGCTCAATCATGACCTTCCCGGACGAGACCTCATCGTCATTGCCGTCCAGCCATCCCGTCAACTCTCCTGGGACGTCGTAATAGGAATAGGTCATGCCACCGCGGCCATATTCATCAAGTTTCTGAACCTTGACATCGGCTTCCGTTCCGCTCTCTGCGCTGTAGCCAGTCACCTGAATCTTCGTCAGGTCATAGGCGTCCGCGCCAACCTGGGCAAACTGAGCGCCGACGGCCTTACATCCACTCTGCAATGTGTTCTGCGCATACCCCACGACGCTTTCGGCGCGTCTGCGGCCAGGTGGGCGCGGCATCCCGTCCCCTCCGAAGTGCCGCGCCCGTGCAGTAAAGTGCAGTGCCCGAGGCTCGGTTTCAACGGCTTAACCGCAGGTCGAAAGGCGGCGGATCGGGCCTCCGTGTATTTCAGACGAAAATATGGTATAATTCTCACGTATTCACGAAAGGGACTGCCCAATGGTAACGACACTGAGAATCGACGAGAACCTGAAGCGCGACTGCGAGGCCGTGTTCGCAGATCTCGGACTGAACATGACGAGCGCGGTGACCATCTTCCTCCGGCAGGTCGTCAAGCAGCGCGGCATCCCGTTTGCCGTGACCTGCGAGCGCTGGAGGCCCGCGACCGAATGGGGCAGTCCGGGGCTTCGCGAGCGCGGCGCGGAGGCCGCACGACTGTTCTCCGAGATGCGCCGGAACTGCGGGTCGGGGATGTCGCTTGGCGAGGTCAACGCCGAGATTGCGGCGGCGCGGGCCGAGCGGAGGGCGAGGAACGGGACGGTCGGGGCATGACCTTCGCCGTCATCGACACGAATGTGCTCGTCTCGGCCCTGATGGCGCGGCACGAGGACTCCGCGACCGTCCGCGTGATGAATGCGGTCTTCGACGGGTTGGTCGTGCCCCTCCACTGCGCCGAGATCGTGGAGGAGTATCGCGAGGTCCTTGGACGGCCCAGGCTGAGGCTCGACCCCCGCAAGTGTGACATCGTCGTATCGTACATCGAGGACGCGGGGGTTCGCGTTCCCGTCGCACCGAGTTCGGTCGAGTTGCCGGACGAGGGCGACCGCCCGTTCTACGACGTGGCGGTCGCCGGCCGCCCCCACGGCGCGGTGCTGGTCACGGGAAACGTACGGCACTTCCCGCCGGAGCCGTTCGTCCTCACCCCCGCCGCATTCTGCGAGCGGATGGGGCTGTAGGCTGTAACCGCGACTGCCGATTTCAGACAACAAGAACCGCCGCGTCTGGAAGGACGCGGCGGTTCCTGCTTATGTTTATAGATCTAAGACTTGTGATTAGGCGCGCCTGCGGCGGAGGGCCAGCGCGGCGACACCGAGGACGAGCAGCATCGCGCTCGTCGGCTCAGGAACGGACGACCAGTTGGATGCGTCCTTTGTTGCGGTCGCCAGGGTGCCGAAGGCCACAAGGCCTGCCCCAACACTCAAGCCGTCACAGGCTTTTGAAACGGAGGTGAATGTCTTGCCGTTGTCTTCGATGACGAAATAGAATGTGTAGTTTTTCCCACTTTGCAGATTGTCGTTTGCGAATGTGAGGCCAACGGATGAGCCATCCTTGACAACTCCAGCAACGATATCCGCAACTGCTACTTCCGTAGCTGTCTCTGCGCCAGCCGTTGTGAGGTAGGCGTAGAGTGTGGCAGTTCCCGTATATTTTGTTGTGAGGTCGGCCGCATAGATGTTTGCCGCCGTCCACTTGAACGACGCAGCCTGTGAGGCGATAGCCATCAGCAGAACTGCCGAGATGATTATGAGTTTCTTCATGTTTTCCTTTCTTGTTGGCACGGTACACTTCGCACCGCACGAAATCAAACTATTAGAGCGTTGGCGCAGGGATAGTAATTGACTGCTGGTCGGATGACCCCTGCACCCAGAGACCCTGCCCCGGTTCAAAGGTCACGCCCTCAATGATGACACCCGATCCGTCCGACCATGCTTCCTGGTCTCCCTCGTCGCCAGCCCAATCGCACCAAATGTAGGTGTCGACAGCGTTGCCGAAGGAGTCCAACGTCTGAATGGAGACATTATCCGATGTGGAGTCCCCAGCGGGGAAAATGTCCTGCAGATTCACTGGGGTTGGAAATGTGTTTCCTGCGGCGGTTGCACCGTTGCAGAGCTTAATAAGAAGGTCGTCAGTTCCCACCTGACCGGAAGAGACAAGTCCCTGTCCGTCGGACGACCCCTGCACCCAGAGACCCTGCCCCGGTTCAAAGGTCACGCCTTCTATGATGGCTCCCGAACCGTCCGACCACGCTTCCTGGTCTCCCTCGTCGCCGGCCCAGTCGCACCAAATGTAGGTGTCAACGGCGTTTCCAAAGGAGTCCAATGTTTGAATGGAGACATTGTCCGAAGTGGAGTCCCCTGTTGCCTTAAGGGACTGGAGGGAAAGAGGCGCCTGGCCCATGCCCAGAAACTGCGGAGAGAGCATTTTGGAGCCGCTAATCAGTCCATTTTTCGCATACCCCACGATGTTTTCGGCGCGGCCGGGACCAAGTGGGCGCGGCATCCCGTCCCATCCGAAGTGCCGCACCCGTGCAGTAAAGTGCAGTGGAATAGAACCCCGTTTCATCCTTACACACGGAAAGCCCTCTTTGTGGTATAATATGGGCGATCTCTTCCTATGGGAGTGGATCTTCGTGATGCGAGGGAATCCCCTCGCCCTGAGTGACGGGCCTTCCCGTCACTTTTGTTATTCAGAACTATGAGAAACGCGATGCTGAGTGTATTTGTGGACGAATCGGGGGTTCTTGGCAGGGATGACCGGACCTCCCGATTCTACATCCTTGCGCTTGTGGCGCATGACCAGTCCCTCCCCATCGGCGAACTGGCCGATCGTCTCGACGCGGAGCTCGCCAACATCGGGATTGCAAACCTCTATTTCCATGCCGGGCCGATCATCCATGCGCACGACCAGTTCGTTTTCATGAACTGGGATCTGAGGCGCAAGATATTCTACCGGATGCTCGCCTTCGCCAACAAGGTCCCGTTCCAGTATGTCTGCCTGACGGCGGACAAGAAGTTTCTCGGTGGAACGAATGCGGTTGTGAAATGTCTGGAGGAGCAGCTCGCCGATTTGGTCGACAGACATCGGCTCGATCTCTCCCAGTACGAGAGGGTCAAGGTCTACTACGACTGCGGGCAGAAGCCGGTCACGAACCTGCTCCACGGGTTCTTCCGTACCCGTCCGCATCTTAATGTTGAGTTTGCGCAGGCGGTCAAGTCCTCCAAGTACAAGCTCAGCCAGGTTGCGGATCTCGTTTGCACCGTCAGTCTCATCGATCAGAAGATGTCCGCCGGGATTGACCTGTCTAATTCCGAGGAGAAGTTCTTCGGCGGTACGCGGGCGTTCAAGCACAATGTGCTACGAATTATCAAGCGGAAGCAAATCCCGGCGGTTGGATGAAGGGCGTTTCGTCCATAGCGGGCAATGGCGGTCCGTATCCCCCCCCCAACCAGTCCCCTCCGAAGTGCCGCGCCCGTGCAGTAAAGTGCAGTGGAGAAATCGGGTGGGCACTCGTCCGGCGGAAGCCGATTCGGCTAATGCCCATCTCAGTACTTTCTGATGGGCATTGGAGTGCTTTCTGATGGGCATTAGAAATCCGTCTGATGCCCATCAGAATTTTCGCCCTTCGGCCGCGCACCATTCCGCCGCGCCGTTTCCGCTCGTTTTCATGTCCGAAAGTAAACCTCCACCCCGAAGGACTCCCTTTCCATTCGCACGCCTGCTTTTGCGGTGGAAGACGCAAGGTAGGACTCTCCAATGTCGTACTTGGAACTCGTCCGAGAGCTAACTGCAACTCAACAAAGTCGTAGTTAGCTCTCGCGATCGCGGAACCGTCCTTTCACGCAATCAAGAACCGTTGCCACTGGGCGCGAGAAGTGCTGCTCGTCAGCCACTTTCTGCTCCCGCTTGAGGGAAAGTGCGAGAATGCGGCAAATTCGCGCAAGGGGCGAAAAGCCGCCGCGCACGAGGAAGAATGAAAACGGATAAAAATATTTTTATCCATCCCTTGTTGAGTGCGATGAAGCGTTCCTTCTTTTCCAAATTGACGATTCACCCAATAAAATAAGGCGTTCACGCGTTCGTCCAGATTTGAGTGGGCATCGATATCTATCCAAGCCATTTGACATTTTTGCGCCGCGTTGACACGGAACGCCGATTTTTGGTATGATTCGCGGTGATGACCAGAAGGTAGGCGAATGTCAACCGGGTCATCCTTGGTGTCGAATGGAAATGTGTGCTTGAGAAGCCGGTTTGCCTGGGAGCAACCACGACAAGCGTATCATGGAAGTTCGCGGCGGTGGCGATACCGATATCGCAAGCCTCTGTCCAAGCCTAATAATAATGCGTGCGGAAGTTCTCCGCATAAGATAAAGAAAAGAGGTAAGGATGAACAAGTTGGTTTTGGCCACTGCCGTGGCTTCGGCGCTCTTCGGCGCTTCGTATGGCGCAACTGGCGCAATCGAGTCGCAAAACATCGTGGGGTATGCGCAAAACGAACTCCAATCGGGATTTAAGGCCATTGGTGCTCAGTTTGCCCAGATTGGGGCAAGTGCCTATGACCTGACGAAGATTCAAGTTACTGGCTACAGCGCAGAGAGTGGAACGGAAGCAGATGTTCAGGTCCAAAAACTTGATTCACTTGGTCGCGGCGGTATGATTTACTCCTATTATGATGTCCCAAATGAATTGACAGGATGGCTTGATGGCTCTGATGAGCCCGTTGAAGAGGGTGCGGTCACGCTTGCCCCAGGTGAAGGCTTTTGGGTTTCTGCCACTTCGTCGGCGTTTGGGCTACAAACCGCAGGGAGTGTAATCAAAAGCGACATTGAGGTCGCTCTTCGCGAAGGATTTTATCTCGTTGTGAATACCACTCCTGTCGCCATCGACCTTCGTGACGTTCTTGTTAAGGGTTATTCAGCAGAGAATGGTACTGAGGCCGATGTCCAGGTTCAGAAACTTGACTCACTGGGTCGTGGTGGAGTCATTTACTCCTATTACGATGTCCCGGGTGAACTGACGGGATGGTTGGATGGCAGCGACGAGGAAATCACGGCTGGCACGGTCATGATTGAACCCGGTGAGGGCGTGTGGGTCAGCGCACCGAGCAAGGACTTCAGCGTCGTCCTTCCCGCTCCCGAACTCTGATTTCGTGCATCGCATTGGGTGATGCGCAATAACCAAAGGAAAGACAAATAACTATGAAAAAACTGACAACACTATTCGCGATTGCGCTGATTGCGATTTCCGCCTCGGCCGCATCGTTCGACTGGAAGACCTCGGCAACGGGGAAGATCTATGAAGCGGGCTCTACCACCCTGCTGGCCTCGGGGACTGCGTATATCTTCGACAGCACCGTGACCAGCCAGGCTTCCGTCTTGGCCGCGTTCCTCGCCGGCGAGGAATGGAGCAGCAGTTCCTTGAATAATAAGACTGTGTCCAATGGTTCGATTGCGGGAACCACGGGTGGCTCTTTTGAGTGGGGATCTGTTGGTGATACACTAAATGCGTTCTTTGCCGTTGTTGACGGCGAGAACATTTACATCTCCGTTATCGGTAGCAAGGCTGGGCCAGAAACGGGGACAGCGCAGATTTCCTTCAACGCCAAGGCGACATCGCAGGCTGGCACACTTGAGGGAACCACTTTCTCTGGTGCGGGTTGGTACACCGCCGCCGTTCCTGAGCCGACGAGCGCAATGCTGATCGTCCTCGGCGTCGCCGCGCTGGCCCTCCGCCGCAAGCAGAAGTAAGCGGCAGAAAGACTAACAAGGAAACGGAGTGCCGCGCCCGAGAGGGTGCGGCACTTCCTCCTTTTATTTCCCTTGGGGCGGATGCCGCCCTCATTCCCTTGTGTCACCTCGAATCTATCCGGCTCAGGCAATCTCCTTGTCCTTCAACTTCCTGAGTACATTTCGGACGAAAGTTCTGGGACTTCCGAAGAAGCGGAACTCCGACGGGGTCATCCGCTCGCCGAGGGCTATCTTCAGTTCAATCAGGCGCAGGGTGCAGATCAGGTCGGCCACCTGGAAGAGCCGGTAGTTCTCCGGGCGTACGCCCTGCGCGAACTCCACCGGGCACGGGAGCTCGGACGAGAAGACCTGGTGGAGCAGGTTCGTGACCGGGGCCTGCCCGCAGTCGTAGTAGACCTTGACCCTGTCCACCCCGGTGAATTCGGAGCGGTGCGACGAGAGGAACCCCGACATCGAGTCGCGCAGGCGCGATGCGATCTGAAGGGTCGAGGTCACGAACTTCTTGTCCACATGGAGGCAGTGGTACCTGAACCGGGCTTTCCGCGCAAAGGCCATCATGCGCCCGAAGATCCGCCCGCGGAAGTTCCGGTTGAGCATCGCATATCCCTTCTCCTGCCGGATGAGGGGACCGGCGTGAAACGTAAAGGACGACGAGTCAAGCCCGAGACCGTCTATGTCCTGGTCCAGCAGGCGAACCAGCGGGTGGATGTCCATCCTCTGGTCGTGAAAGACCAGCGCGACAATGTAGAACCGCGAGGCGGCATCGGGATGCTGGAACATCCCCGACTCGTCGACGAACACGCTCAACACCCTTTCGGACTCCATCTCGTTCAGGCACCTTTCAAAAGAAAGCGGCGGGACAACGCCCCGCCACTCACGCGAGGACACACCCCCGCATCACGGTGATCCCGCCCACAGGGGCGAAACCGCAGATATTATACCATAAAGCGGGCTTTCTGTGTGGAGTATGAAAACGAGAGAATCCGCCCGGTTACACTGCACTTTACTGCACAGGTGCGGCACTTCGGGCGGGGCGGGATGCCGCGCCCACTTGGCTCCGGCCGCGGCACTCGTCTTCATTCATTCCGTACGTATGCGGTGGCCCGCCCGCCCCCGACCTTGCGGATGCTCCCGTCGTCCAGCATCTCCTTCAGGGTGTGCTCCACCATCGCCACGCTGATGTCGGGGCACCTTGCGAGTATATCCCTCTTCGACACCCTGCCGAGCGAGTCCCTGAAGACTGCGCGTATCCGGTCGGCCTTGCGCATGCGGGAATTGACGATCCCCGCCACGCGGCTCTCAAGCTCCCGGTACGCCATCAGGACGATGCCGAGAAGATACTCGACGAACGGCCGGGGATTGTTCTCGTTCCCATGCCACCCCTCGGAGCTCCTCCGCAGGGCCTCGTAGTACTCCCCCTTCGTCCCCTCCACGAGCATCTCAAGGCTGACGTAGCGGCCGACCGAGAACCCCGCACGGTAAAGCAGGTGCGGCGTGAGCAGTCGGCTCATCCGCCCGTTCCCGTCCTGGAACGGGTGCACGCACAGGAAGTCGAGGACGAAAATGGGGATGAGCAGCAGGCTGTCGAACCGCTCCGCGCCGATCGCCCTGCGATAGCTCCCACAGAGCGACTCCATCGCCATCGGCGTCTCGACCGCACCCAGGGGGCGGAACCGGACGTAGGTCCTGCCGTCCGCGTCCGTCTCCTCGATTACGTTGTCGTTCATCTTCCAGTGCCCGCCCGACCCCTGCGGCTGCCGGGAGTACAGGTCCCTGTGGAGCTGCAGCAGGACATTCGGCGTTACCGGCATGAAGTCGTGGCTCTCGTGGATTACCGACAGGGCGTCCCTGTAGCCGGCGATCTCCTGCTCGTCCCGGTTCCTCGGGACGGTCCGCTGCGACATCAGCTCGCGCATCCGGGCGTCCGTTGTCGAAATGCCCTCGATGCGGTTCGACGCAGCCGTGGACTGAATCCTGGCGACCTCCATCAGGGCCTCCAGCACATCGGCGCGGGCGCGAAGGTAGAGTTCCTGCCTTCCCCTGTATTCGCGTATAGCGCCCAGGAGGGACACGATTTCTGGCGTAAGCAGTGCACTGGGTGCCGTCTCGTAGTCAAAGCTGTGCATGAGGCTCCTTTCGAATCTGCATATAGGATACCATAATCTGCACAATGCGACAACCAGATTGTGCAGATACGCCGTTGATTGGGCAGATTAACCGATGCCCGCCACTGCACTTTACTGCACGGGCGCGGCACTTCGGAGTGGACGGGATGCCGCGCCCACTTGGTCCCGGCCGCGCCGAAAGCATCGTGGGGTAT
>JBNMKZ010000074.1:0-10627 GCA_050874585.1 Verrucomicrobiota bacterium
ACCCGACACCCTTAGCTTGCGCAACCCGACACCCTTAGCTTGCGCAACCCGACACCCTTAGCTTGCGCAACCCGACACCCTTAGCTTGCGCAACCCGACACCCTTAGCTTGCGCAACCCCCTTTCCCATCCCCTCGCCCTCTGAAGGCGCACCGCCGTCCGCTCTGATGCTATTTTGTCCTATTCTGCAAAACTGTCAAGAAAATAAACCATTATCAGTCCAGTGCAAAGTGCCGCGTCTGCGAAAACGCCTACGCGGCAGCTTTTCGAACAAATGCCAAGGAATCTGTATCGCACCCGCAAATCAGAATCAACGCCACAGCAAAAAGTACACCCGCCATTTTCCGAGTTCGTTCCATCATTTCCGCACTATCCTTTCAGTTTAATACCCTGATATCCTCACACGCTCTTAGGCGAAAAGTGCATCAAAGTATTAATACAAATCTACCCAACATCAATAAGCCATTATTTAGATTTCTCGGACTGAGAAGCCGTAGCCGCATTTCGCCGCGTCCGCCAATTCTTATACCAATCCCACACGCCTTGTTCTATATGATACTGAAAAAGCACTTGCGAAGGTAATTCACTTCCTTCCATATCCTTTGGCCACTCAAGATTCCATACATCACCCGAATATGGATTAATTGCAATGTTATCAAGCTCAACATTACACAACCGCGCACCATACTTGCTGTAGTAACCAACTTTTAAATCAATATGCGTCTTATCAGGTGTCGGATTGGTATAGGCTACCTTGAAGTTCCGATTCTCATCAATGGTGACCGAGGTTAGAAAATTCGTACAGTAATCCACCGTTCCATACTGAAATGGCAAAAGACAAGGAGTATGCTTTTCAAGTTTATCCTTGAGAATTGCCTCTTTGACGTTGTCCGGAGGAGCAAGAAGATCTTTTTCCTCTCCCATAAACTTGATCTTGACAGGCGTATAAGTCGTCTCGCCTCCTTGTCCCTTCCCGGACTGAATGTCAAATGAAAGTGACGGCCTATACTCAATCTCTATCGGCCACGACTTATGCTCAAAGGAAAATCTGACAGAATCCACCCCTCTCAGCTCCTTGCCTGGGCAGACAAAAGTCAACGTCACGACATCCGATCCAATGCCAGCATCATTTTTTCGTATCTTACGCTTCGCCACATCTTCAGACTTTACGCCTAAGACCTTATTGCCTTTGCAAAGCGATAACTTAGGTTCGACCTCGCCGAGCAAAAACCAAGACACGGGTATCTCAACAAAAAATTTATTCTTCCTGCCCCACGGGCGCACATACTTCAACTTAATTGCAAGGACATCTTTTTTCGCCTCTTTCCACAAATCAACTATGCGAACTCGTCCAATATAAAAGAGCTTTTCAAGGGAAGAAGCCGTCTGATTGGCACAAATATCCAGCATATTTTCGGCCAATCCCTCGCTTTTTCTATCCGCAAGGATATCATTATACAAGGTACGAATACGAAGAAGATCGATATCGCGCGGCAGATCTTTCTCCGCAATGAACATTTCATTGGTGGAGTATATATTGCGATAGTCCATCAACTTTGACTCAAACCGGCCCTCGATGGACGCATTAGCTGCCTCAAGAACCTTGAGTGCCTCATAAGGAGCGTCGAGGGTGTTGTACAAAACATTCGCACAGAAGTAAGAATAATCTGGGTTTACATTATTGTAGTTTACATCAGCAATGCGTTTCAACAAATTGCGGATTTTCGCCTCATCATTGCTCTTTGTGGCGATGAGAGCCGTGACACCTGCAATAGCCGCTTGTGCGACCATGGGATCTACTTTGACCAGACCCCTATACTCTTTGAAAAACTCATCCGATGCCTCAATCGCGACTTCATAGTTCTTGCATTCCACTGCAAACGATGCAAGATAGTACCAATATGGAGCGAAGTGCCGAAAGTGGCTTCGCATATCAGACATATTAAGTAGTACAAAGACTCTCTCGGGCTTCCCATCCTTAAGTGTATTGACAAGCGACACTAACTCATTGGGCGTAATCACATCCTCTCTCGTCAGGTTTTTATCCTTAACAAAATCATACTCTGCTTCGAGCAATAACTTGTTAGCCGCGTCAACCACCTCTTCTTTTTTCTTATCGTAGTTAAATTG
This sequence comes from Verrucomicrobiota bacterium, assembly GCA_050874585.1. GTDB lineage: Bacteria > Verrucomicrobiota > Kiritimatiellia > RFP12 > UBA1067 > UBA1067. The sequence continues at coordinate 2,130 of JBNMKZ010000074.1, forward strand.
ATGCTCGCGATTGCTCGCCCTAAGTTCATCAAGAGTTTTTTCATAATCCATTTGTGCCATGACAGGCCCACCAATTAGATCTCCTGCCAGAGCAACAATCGCCTGTGCACTCACGGTGTACGCATCTCCTTTGCCCGCCTGTTTGGCGAGAATATCCTTAGCGTCGTTCAAAGCTGTTGGCACGGCGGCAACAAATTTCATCCATCTATCTTCCCTTGCCCTACGCCGTTGATCTTCAAGGACTTCTTGATAATACTGACGATCTTTCTCATTTATCTTCAATTGCTCTAATGCGTCAAGCATTGACTTTATCAAGTTTACCATTGCCTTTCCATCGTATGAGAAGGACGGTATTCGCGTAACATCAATACGGTCGAGAGATATCTTCTCATACTCCTCTTCAACGGCCAAAACATTATGGTAAGTCTTCATTACCGCATAGGCGTAGTTCATTTGGTTGATATAAGCGACAGTGTCAAGCGCAGACTCTCGATCCGCGTCAAGCTTGGACTGCTTCAGACTTCCCGTTAAACCATTTTCGGCAAATGCCAGCAAGCACGAAAATGCAACCGCACACAAGAACAGGATGCGGAAATTTCTCACGATAATCATAGACTTATTCCTTATATGATATGGATTTGAGCACATCTTTAGCACACTACCACTACAGAGCCGGCGAATGACGGCCCTTGAACGCCCCCTTTGGATGGCGCGGACATTTTGCCCCCGTGAGAGTGCTGATGCTCGCCGCCTTGGCCCCGCAGTACTGGCAGAAATAGGTTGACTTTTCCGTCCCCTGATACAGTTCGTGCTTATGCCGTCCATCCTCCGGATGCCGATGACAAACCGCCGCCGTCAGCGCATTGACCGTCTGATACCCCATTCCGCAGTACTTGCAGTAGTAGGTCTTTTTCGCCGCCGCAACCACCGTCATTGCAAGAACGGCTACCACGCCCACCAACGCAAACACCATCTTTTGATTTCTCATCTTGACACCTTCTCCTCTTTCATTCACCTGACAAGTTCCCCGCACAAAAGTTTCCATCAGAACCGGTCGCTATCGGTCCACTTCTTCTCTAGTTCATCAGCAACGGCTGATATAACTCCGCAACAGGTCCTAAAATCAGTTGGACTAATGCTCAAGGGAATCATTGCCCGGAACTTCACATAAACCTTTTCCGAATCATCCGTATCCTTTTGAATCCCCCATGATCCAACCTTGCGTCCATCGGACAACAACTCAATGGCTTGTGGCTTCGTCAATGTCCCATGATAAGCATAGGACATGAGATACACGAGTTCATATTCATCCTGTTTCTCCTTGTTCGCAAAAGCCCAAATGGTTTGGGTACGACCATGCCCCATATCGTATCTCAACTTATAATTCCCATCCTTGTCAATCTCATATTTAAGATTCGCCAGTTTAAGCAGGCTCTCAATCCGATTTTGAGTCGAACCCCCTTCTGTCGTGATAACACTCTTCTCCTCGGAGACTGTCTGCTGACAGGGTGTTTCAGAAGGTGTATAGGCACTGGTAGAGGTGCTGGAATTCTTTTTAGCGCTAGCTTCAGCCATCGCCTGACCTACGGCAAAGGCCGTAGCCATCTGAATCAAATTAGGATCCACATACTGTCCCCACCCACTAGCTTTGGCAAACCAGCAAGAAGATACCGACAGTCCGATAACCACGACTTTTTTCATTGTTAGTCTCATAGTTCTCCTGTCCTTTTAATATTTCCTTATAAAAATCAGAACCGGTCGCTATCGGTCCACTTCTTCTCCAGCCGATCGGCGATGGTGACAACCGCATCGCAAAGGGTCGAGAAGCAATCCCCCGAAACATCGGTGGGAACCTTGACATCAAAGTGGACCTCATAGTACCCATCCTTAAGCGGCCGGGCATACCAGTGACCGATGACGTTGTCGTCTGTCAGCAGATCTCTCATCATCGGCTTCGTCAAAACCCCGCGATAAGCCACCGAACAGAGGGTCACCACTTCATAGTCATCCGACCCCTCAATCTTCCCATACACCCTCAGGACCTGAGTGCGCCCCCCGCCGACATCAAATTCGAGTCCATAGGATTCACCGCCGTCCTCCACCTGATATGCGAGACCTGACCGTTTGAGGAGTCCTTCAATCCGTTCCCGATCGGCGGCACGCTTTGCCGCGTCCGCGTCATCCTGAGAACTCTGCCGCACGGCGGCAACGCTGTTCGTCGCCGTAACCACCTCCGTCTCGTTCGTTGCCGCGCAGAGCACCAGACCCATCGCGGCGATTCCGCCCGCCACCATCAGTTTGTTCATGCTTATTCCTCCATTCAAGATTACAACTCGTCGGCATCCGTCCATTTCTTTTCCAGGTCATCGGCGATCGCGGCAACACCCGAGCAGACTCCCTTGAAATGCTCTGGCGCAATGTCAATCGGACACTTGGCCTCACAATAGACGGTGTAGAATCCATTCTCCTGCTGCCGAATATACCATCTGAGACTCTGGTCTGAGGACAGTAGCTCCTGCATCATCGCTTTCGTCAGAACACCACTGTAGGCAAGCGAACTGATTGTCACCATCTCATAGCCGTTCCAAGCCCCCGTCTCCCCAAAGACGCGAAGACGCTGCGTACGACCGTCATCGAATGCAAATGACAGGCAATAGCTTTCATATTCCTCAAGCTTGTCCTCGTACACAAGGCCTGCCTTTTTGAGCAGTTCTTCAATCCGCTCCCGATTGGCGGCACATTTTGCCGCGTCCGCGTCATCCTGAGAACTCTGTTGCGCAGCGGAAACGCCGTTCGTCGCGGCAACCACTTCCGTCTCGTTCGTTGCCGCGCAGAGCACCAGACCCATCGCGGCGATTCCGCCCGCCACCATCAGCTTGTTCATGCTTATTCCTCCCTTCAGATTACAACTCGTCGGCATCCGTCCATTTCTTTTCCAAGTTATCGGCAACCGCAGCAACGCCCGAGCAGACGCCCTTGAAATGCTCAGGGGCAATGTCAATCGGACACTTGGCCTCACAATAGACCGTGTAGAATCCATTCTCCTGTTGCCGAATATACCATCTGAGGCCCTGGTCGGAGGACAACAATTCCTGCATCATCGCTTTCGTCAGAACGCCATCGTAGGCAAGCGAACTGATTGTCACCATCTCATAGCCGTTCCAAGTCCCAGTCTCCCCAAAAACGCGAAGACGCTGCGTACGACCGTCATCGAATGCAAATGACAGGCAATAGCTTTTATACTCCGCAAGCTTGTCCTCGTACACAAGGTCCGCTTTCTTGAGGAGCCCTTCAATCCGCGCCCGGTCGGCGGCACATTTTGCCGCGTCCGCGTCGTCCTGAGAACTCTGCTGCACGGCGGCAACGCCATTCGTCGCGGCAACCGCTTCCGTCTCGTTCGTCGCACCGTGGAGCATCAGCCCCATCGCGGCAATTCCGCCCGCCACCATTAACCTGTTCATCTCCACCAACCTCTCGTTCGCCCCGAGTAGTCCCCCTTGCAAGAGGAGAATTTCCCCTCCTGCAAGGGCAGACTCGCCCCTTTCTTTTACTGACGGCCCTGCGACTTGAGGTAGGCCCCAACTTCGGATGTCGCCGTTGCGCGCACCTTCTGCACGGTGCACCCCGCCGAAAGCAGACATGCACAGACACCACCAAGGTAAACCATTTGCCGACACTTCATCTCTTATTCCTTTCCTTAAATGTGGAGAAAGCACGGGACATAACAAGCCCTACACCCTTGTTGTTAACAAGAGAATTCCCGGTGAAAAAAGAGGACAAAAGCGGGTGCATCCGCCGCCTCGCGGATGACGCACCCCATGCGGGGTGAGCCCAATTGTCACCGCCCGTTACTGGGGGGGGGGGGGGGGGTAAACTGCAAATACCGTCCTATCCATGCGCGATTCCGCGCACTTATACGCCACACTCGGCGAACGCTACTGACGGTCAACTCCATTTGCTTTTCCCGCTTTCGGGACATAGTATACCACACTTCCTTTCACCCGTGGGAAAGAATCTCCAAAATTTCTTAAGCGCAACGGTCCGCCGAAAGGCATGACAGTCGGAATACACATCGGAGCGCGCAAATTGAAGTGCCGCGTCTGCGCTGATGCGCACGACAAGACAGGCTCGTGCGCATCCCAACCTCCAGTCGTGCGCACCGCACCGCGTCGCGATGCGCATGACGGCGCGGCGGACTAACGGACGATGATGCGAAGGCAGCGCCGGACGCCGTCGACCGTGACGGACTCCCCCGCCGAACCCGCCCCGTTGCGCACGACGCGGACGAGATTCCAGTCCGTGGCACTCCCGGCGATGGGCACGGAGAACTCCCGACAGGCCCTCCCGGGCGCGGCTTCGCCGAATTCCACGACCGACCCGTCCGCACGGCGGGCGAACCACGCGCCGCAGTCGCAGCCGAACGCCGCACCCTCCTCGGACGGCGAGAGCACCCCGTCCCCATTCGAATCGAACCCGACGGCGACCGTCACCGCGTTCGTCGGCCCGGCGTCGAGGTCGATGCGAACCCGCAGTTCCGCGAGATCCGCCGCCGACACGGCAAGAGGGATGTCCGTCGAGGCCTCCGCATCCGCCCACTCCGACGCGGGAGGGGACGGGACCGCCTTCCCCAACGCAAACCCGGCGGACAGGGCGAGCGCGGCCATCAGCACCCACCGTCCGCACCTTGCCCCCGTTGTCTGTATCATCATCATTTCCACTCCTTTCCCTTTCATTGACCGCCGCGACCTACTCCGCCAAATCCGACGCGGGCAACGCCTCCAGTTTCCCAATTTCGGACGCGACGTAGTCCCGCGTCCCCGGATACTTGATTTGCGGGAGCAGGTAGCGGAGGAGCTCCAGCCGCCGCCGCGACCGGGCGAACGCCTTGTCGAATGACGTAAGCCCCATGTCACTCATTTCCGCCATCTCGACATGATTCGCCGCGAACGCGAACGCGTAGTTCCACGCCCGCCGCCTGTCGTCGGGCGACACGCCCGGCTTCGCCGCACGCCGCAGAAGAGACCAGATGACATAGGCCTTGTCGATCTCAAGCCTGTCCTCGCCGTTGGTCACGACCGAATGCCGCATCAGCGTGTCGAGCCGCGAAAGTCCGTTGCTGGTCGGCCCGAGTATCGACAGGACTCCGATGGACGCACCGTACCAGGAGTCCGGATCCGACGCGCAGGACATGAGGAAGTCGATGTCCTGCGGCGTGCCGTAGCGTCCGACGAGCGAAATGGCTCGCCTCTTCTGCAGCGATTCCGTATTCGCGTCCGCATAGACGGCCTTCGCCGCCGAGACGATCCGGTTGCTGGCGAAGTTGATGTTAGACAATATGGCATCCCGCTCCCTTGAAAAGGAATGGATGTGCAGGAACAAACTCTCAAGGCTTCTCTTGAGCTGCGCATCGTCAATCTCGGTATCTTCCGCATACACGGCGCACGCCGTCGCCAGAAATGCCGCCACCAGTATCCTTGCCTTCATTCTTCCGACTCCTTTCCCTTCCACTGACTGATCGACGAGACCGCTTCCGCCGCGCCCTACTCCGCCAAATCCGACGCGGGCAACGCCTCCAGCTTCCCGATTTCGGACGCGACGTAGTCCCGCGTCCCCGGATACTTGATTTGCGGGAGCAGGTAGCGGAGGAGCTCCAGCCGCCGCCGCGACCGGGCGAACGCCTTGTTGAATGACACAAGCCCCATGTCACTCATTTCCGCCATCTCGACATGATTCGACGCGAACGCGAACGCGTAGTCCCACACCCGCCGCCTGTCGTCGGGCGACACGCCCGGCTTCGCCGCACGATCCAGCAAGGCCCAAATGACATAGGCCTTGTCGATCTCAAGCCTGTCCTCGCCGTTGGTCACGACCGAATGCCGCATCAGCGTGTCGAGCCGCGAAAGTCCGTTGCTGGTCGGCCCGAGTATCGACAGGACTCCGATGGACGCACCGTACCAGAGGTCCGAATCCGACGCGCAGGACATGAGGAAGTCGACATCCTGCGGTGTGCCATAGCGCGACACAAGCGACAGCGCCCACCCCTTCTGCTGCCAATTGGAAGTTCCGTCCATGTAGATGTCCTTTGCCGCCGAGACGAACCGGTTGCTGGCGAAGTGGATCTTGGCCAGGAGGCCATCCCGCTGACTCTCAATCGAATGCCGCCAGCGAAACAGGGTCCTGAGGCAGTGCCGAAGTCGCTCGTCGTCCATCTCGGTCTCGTCCGCACAAACGGCGCACACCGTCGCCAGAAGTGCCGCCACCAGTAATACCCTTACTTTCATTCCTTCATTCCTTTCTATTCGCACAGTGGAAGCCTGAACATGAATCCGCCCCCCATGGGTTCCTCGAACCCAACGTCGACGTCCCTCTTCTCCTGTTTTCCCTCCGGCGTGTATCCGATGCCGTATACGGGGCCGAGCGTCATGTCGAAGCGGCGGTCATCCTCCTCGGAGAATCCGTTCATCAGCAGGCGCGAGATAATCTCCACCATCGTCGTGCCCGACGGGTAGTACCGAGCCCCGGCCTCGCCCCGCCCGTAGCATCCGCCGTTCCAGTCCTGCAGCGTGTAGTTCCACCGAACGAATTCGCCGGCCATCGTCAGTACGCCATCCCTATCTTCATCGTAGATATCCCTTGCGCCACACAGATGCCCAATCTCGTGCGCCAGTGTGCGCAGGCGTGCGGAACGGGTCAGGACAATCCCCTTTCGGCTGGTCAGGCCGTTGATGGGCATTGGGTTATTCTCCGTGTCGACGACCGCCTCCACGAAGTAGCACTCGATTCCGCCCGTATTGGACAGGAGGTCCGTCAGCCTGTCGTGCCCCCAGTGTTTCGCCGTCTCCTCTTCGGTGATGTTGAAGGCTTTCGGTATGTTCGTCGAGCAGACGGACGCAAGATAGAAGGACATCCCGACCTGCTCGAAGACGTCGCTCGCAGCCTCGAGCATCCGACGGATCGTCTCCACATCCTGGGCGGGCTTTCCCTTGTTCGCCACGATGACCGCGTGGACGGGGATGTTCGTGCAGGCCGTCACGCACAGGCTGAACTCCGGCATGCCGCGCTCGTCGTCCCGGATGGCGACCTTCAGCTTCGCACTCCCGGGTGCGACCCCGCGCACGGTGACGGACCGCCCCGTGTTGCCCCCGACGAACTCGATTCCGCCCTCCGCCTTCCAGGCAATCCGCCCGTCAGGGAACGCCTCCGGGGCGACCCCGATCCGGAAGTGCGCCTCGCGCCCGACCCCGACCCCGCAGGGGTTGACCGCGAGCGTCCGCGTCCGGCCGCCCTCCGTGACGTTCGTCGTCGCATTGCAGATCGGCTCGGCAGTCGGGCGGACAACGGTCGTGGTTGCGGCCGCCACGACATCGCCGCCGGCGGACGGTCGCCACCGGGCGCGGACCGACAGCCCCGGGTGCGATCGGCTGGCACCGGGCGGGCTGAGGTAGATCGGAATCTCAATCCCGCGCGTCCCCGCGACGGGGTACTCCTCCCCCTCCGCAATCTCGGCCGTGCACGCGGCGTCCGCGAACAGGCCGGGCCGCCCACCGCGACTGCGCACGCCCTCGACGACGACCGTGCCGTTCGTCGGGACGGGGGAGCGGAGGACAATCCGCCCGCGGGCGACGTCGTCGTCAAGGGACGGGGCCGCCGCCCACGCGTCCGGATTCCCGTCGTCATTGTCGTCGTCGTCGTTGGCGAAGAGGGCGTCCGGGAGCGAGACCGAGAGGATCGCGTCGTCCGCGGAGGGCCGCGCACCCGGCACGAAGCGCGAGACCAGCTTGCAGCCCGACATCGATACCTCAAGCAAGAGCGCGGGGAACTCCGAGCGGGCCTCCGGGAAGTGGCACCGCATCACGGTCGTCCGCCCGCGCGGGCTGCCGACGGACACGACCGAAGGGTCGCCCGTCCGCCACGCGTACGAGGGCACGTCGAAAAACGGCACGTCGCCGAGGAGCGCGTCGAACGTCTCGACGTCGTCCGTCTCGGACGGCGCCCAGTTCCGTGGCGACACCGCGAGCGAGGGTCTCCAGAGCACGTAGGCGTCGGCCGGCGCGAGCGGGACCATCGGGTTCGGGACGACGATCTCGATTCCCCCGGCGTCCTCCGTCCAGTACCCGCCGGAGGGCGGCAGTCCGCCCCGTGCGGCGCGGACCGCCGCGCGCGCCGCGCCCCCGCACCCGTCGTCCGCCGAGAACGACACCAGCCCCGCAAGCTCACGGGGGCGCACGTCGAGGCCGTAGCGCACGCCCTTCCCGAGCACGAACGCGTACGAGCCCGCGTTCGTCACCGCGACCGAGAGGTCCCCGACGACGATCCGCGTCGCCTCCGGCGGGTCCTCGGGGAAGACCGCCTCGAACCGGTACAGACCGTTCGTGAGGCCCACGCCGACCTGCGCGTCCACCCAGTTGGCGTAGCCGACGCGGAGAATCGCCTCCGCGTCCGCGAAGTTCGCCCGCACCCAGTCCGCGTCCTGCCCGTACCCGTCGTGCGGGAACGGC
>JBNMKZ010000075.1:0-10074 GCA_050874585.1 Verrucomicrobiota bacterium
AAGGCCGTCTGGCCGTTTCTTGCGGGTTCGGCGGGCGGTCTTCTGACGGGCTGCTCGATTACCGGCAGCGGTCTTGGGCTGACGCTCTGACCGCAAGCCCCGTCCGGGGATTCCCCCGGGCGGGGCAAATTAAAGTGTCGTGCTTGCAAGGAGAGGTGCGATTTTGGTAAAATATGCGCCGTTTTGCCGCGGAGGGTAGCGCGTGTGCGCGAGAGTAAGCGGAAGATTACCAGAAAAGGCAAGAATGGATCAGATTAAGATCAAGGCGGAGCCGCGTACCGAGCAGGGTACGGGGGCAGTCCGTCGTTTGCGCCGTACGGGCATGATTCCCGGTTCGGTGATGAAGATGAAGAAGGGTGGCACGGAGCTCATCAAGCTCCCGGCGCACGACTTCATGATGGCGATGCGTGGGCACACGAGCAAGCAGCTCCTGGTCACGCTGGATATGGACGGGCGTGAAGTTGCCGCGCTGATGCGCGAAGTTCAGAATGACGTCCTGGCCGGCACCCCCATTCATGTGGACTTCAGCGAGGTTTCGCTTTCGGAGAAGGTCCGCGTGACGGTTCCTGTGTATCTCGTTGGCGAAGCGGTTGGCGTGAAGCTCGGCGGCGGCGTTCTTGAGCAGCCCCTGCGCACGATTGACGTGGACTGCTTGCCGACGGACATTGCGGAGAAGTTCGAAGTTGACGTCACGGGCCTCGGCCTTGACCAGACGCTCTTCGTCCGCGACCTCAACCTTGGTGAGAAGTATACGATTGTGACGCGTGGCGAACACGCTCTCGCGGTCGTGAAGGCCCCGGATGACGTGCCGGCCTCGGGTGCTGCTGCGGCGGCGACGGATGCGGCGAAGGCTCCGGAAGTCATCAAGAAGGGCAAGGAGGAGGAAGCCGGTGCGGCTGACGCCAAGAAGGAGGAGAAGAAGTAATGAAGACTTACGATGCTCTCTACATTTTCGTTGGCATTTCCAAGGACGATGCGCTTGAGGCCAACCTTGAGAAGGCCCTGGCGGAAGTGACGCGCCTTGGCGGCAACGTGGTCGAGAAGGTTTCGCTCGGCAAGCGCGTGTTCTCGCGCCCGATGAAGAAGCGCGAAAGCGGCGTCTACGTGAAGGTCCGCTTCGAGCTCGATCCGGCGAAGGTCGATGAACTCGTGAACCGCTACCACCTCGTTGAGGAGGTCTTCCGCGTTCAGATTCTGGCCGTCGATGCCCGTCGTGAGACGAAGATCGCCCAGGAGCGCGCCGATCGCGCCGAGCGTCAGGCTAAGAAGGAAGCCGCGGCTGCGACGCAGGAGACTGCAGAGGTCGCCGAGCCGGTTGAGGCCTGAGCAAACGGAAAGTGAGGTGCCGGATGGCGTCTTTCAACAGAGTCATTCTCATGGGAAATCTGACGCGTGATCCCGACGTTCGGGCCACGGGTTCGAACGGCATGAAGGTCGCTCGGCTCGGTGTGGCCATCAACGAGCGGCGCAAGGATCGCAACGGTCAGGTTCAGGACTTCCCCGTGTTTGTCGATGTCGACGCATGGGACAAGCTCGCTGAACTCTGCGGTCAGTATCTCTCAAAGGGTCGGTCCATCCTTGTGGAAGGCCGACTTCAGATGGATAGCTGGGAAAAGGATGGCGTCAAGCACCAGAAGCTGAAGGTGAGGGCCTCGACGATTAAGTTCCTGCCGCAGGGGGATCGCCTGAATGGCGGACCCGCCCAGCAGCAACCCGCTCGCCCGGAAGTCGATTCCGGTGCCGCGTCGTCGCTTGAGTCCGATCCCGATGACATTCCGTTCTAAATCTAAACAATTCTAATTAAGGAAATTCAACAATGGCTTTCAGAAAATCCAACAGCTCGGCTGGCGAGGAATTCGCCGCGAGGAAGCGTCCGCCGCTTGGCCCGACCGATCAGATCGACGTCAACGACATTGAGACGTTGAAGTACTACGTGACGGACTACGGCAAGATTCTGCCCGCTCGCATCACCGGGGTTACCTCGGCGCAGCAGCGTCAGATCCGCCAGGGTGTCAAGCGCGCCCGCAACATGGGTCTCATGGCCTAAGCGGAAGGAGTTCAGATATGCATATCGAAGTGATGCTCATGGACAATGTGAAGAAGCTCGGCAAGTCCGGCGAGATCGTCAAGGTCGCCCCTGGCTATGCCCGCAACTTCCTCTTCCCTCAGGGTCTCGCGGCGACGGTTACCGAAGCGGCGAAGCGTCGTCTGAAGAAGCTTGAGGCCGAGCGTGCCGCCCGTGCTGCCGAAGAGAAGAAGGCTGCGCTTGAAGTCGCCAAGAAGTTGGCCGACCTCTCGCTCACCGTCTCGGCGCATACGACGGATGGCAAGAAGCTCTATGGCTCCGTCAGCGTGACCGACCTGCTCGCGGCAATTGAGGCCAATCGCGGCATCAAGCTTGAGCGTTCGCAGATCGACCTCGACGATTCGCTTCGCGAAGTCGGCGAGTACACGGCGAACATCGACCTCGGTCATGGCGTGATCGTCAAGTTCAAGGTGACGATCCTCGACGAGGAAGCTCCGGCGGAAGCGGCCGAGTAATTTCGGAAGCATTCAGCGGAAAGCGTCTCTTCCCCTGCGGAAGGGACGCTTTTTTGATATACTTTCCGTGTGATGAAAAGGACTAAGGAAAGACGTCGTCCGCTTCCGCCTGAGGAGCGACCGGTTAAACTGCCGAAGACGGCTGAGGATCTCAAGGCGATTGCCGTTCTGGATGCGCTGCGCGATTGCGCCGGGGAGTCCATGCCGGCTGAATTTCCGCTCGCCTGTGTCGTGAAGGTCGTGGCATCGGAGGATGTCCCCAAGGCGAATGAGGCCTATGCGATGGTGACGGTCGAGGGGGCGGACGGGGTTCGGTGGCGGATGTGCGTTCGGCGCAAGGTCGTTCGGGTGGGGCGCATGGCGCTTTTCATTTCCAGTGACGCGGCACTTCCGCCCGAGGAGCGCTATCGCGATCCAGGGGTTTGTACGGTGAAGGAGAAGGTCTACAAGTTCGGCTTCGGGTTTACGGATCGCCGCCTGCTCCCGCATGTGAAACGGCACATTTTCAGGCTGAACCCGGGGGTCTTGTATCCGTTGCGCGGATTTGGTGAACTCAAGGGGAAGCGAGCGGGGTTTGTTTGCCCGGATCTTCTGAAGATTGGGTCGCAGGCGGAACTCAAGGTCCGTCAACAGACCCCCATACCGAAGAACTCCTTCATTCCCCGCGCAGGGACGGCTCGAATGCTGGCGGCCTTGCGTCTTCGTCGGCGGGGGCAGATTTCGCCTTCGTAAGGTCCGTGCGGTGACTTCGGAGGGTGAAAAGGGCCTAAAATCCCCATTTCCTCTTGGCAGAGGCATCTGCCAAAGTTTTCTTTTGGGGGATGAGAATGGTCGGAGCGGAGGGATTTGAACCCTCGGCCTTTTGCTCCCGAAGCAAACGCGCTACCAGGCTGCGCTACGCTCCGACACGGTATCTTCCGCCTAAGCAACGGAAAACGGCGCATATTATACTCTTTCCCACTGACTGCGTCAATGGGGAAAAGTTTCCGAAAATTGGGCGTGTGAAATCTCCTTATAGCCCCTACACTGGTAGGGATTTGTTATGCTATAATATGCGCGTTTCGGAGCATTGAAAGCATAAAGAAATGTCAGAGATGATTGCAGAGAAGTGTCCGCTGGTGATGTGCCTCACCAACACGGTGGCGGCGAACTTTACGGCGAACTGCCTTTTGGCGGTTGGGGCCAAGCCGGCGATGATTGAGGAGCCGGAGGAGGCGGCCGAACTTGCCCAGTATGCGCAGGCCGTCCTGGTGAATGTCGGCACGGTGACGGCGCATCAGGCGGAGGTGATGCGTGCCGCCATTGCGAGCTGCAATGCGCACGGCGTTCCGTGGGCCTTGGATCCCGTCGCGGCGGATAAGATAGGCTTTCGTCGGCAGCTTGTGCTGGAGTTCCTTACGCGGCGGCCGGCGCTGATTCGCGGCAATTTGGATGAAATCAACTTCCTGATGCGGGCGGTTCCGACCCTGAAGGGGACGGTGCCGATGCTGGCGACGGGGCACGTGGACGAGTTGTGGCCGGCGGGGGACGTGAAGGAGCCCATGCGCATCGACGGCGGCGTCGCCATGCTCCAGTCGGTAACGGCGACCGGGTGTGCCCAGGGGGCCATTTGCGCGGCCTATCTTGGTGCCGGGGCAAAGCCGAGCGAGGCGTTGATGCAGGCGAGCCGACTGATGAAGAGCGCAGGCGAATTCGCCTGGAAGACCGCGAAGAAGCCTGGTTCATTCCAGGCCGCGCTCCTGGATGCGCTCTACACGCTGACGCACAATGATTGACTACCGCCTTTATCTTGTGACGGACGATCCCTCGCGCTATGCGGGCGACTGGATTGAGAATGTCGTCGCGGCCGTCCAGGGCGGGGTGACCTGCGTGCAGTATCGCGACACCGAGAGCGCACCCTCCGTCCAGTACGGGCGAATCCGTCGTCTGAAGGATGCGCTTCTGCGCTATGGCACGCCGGTTGTCGTCAACAACGATGCGCAACTCGCGGCGGCCGTCGGTGCCGAGGGCATCCATGTCGGCCAGCACGACCAGGCACCCGAGGAGGTGCGGCGGATTGTTGGTTCGGCCTGTGAAATCGGCTATTCGGTGACGGCGGTCGACCAGGTCCCGGATGCGGCGCGGCGGTTTGCCGCCGGGGTCGTGGACTGCCTTGGAATCGGGCCGGTCTACGATGCGACGCGGACGAAGGCGGACGCGGCACACGAGATGGGGGTCGCAGGCCTTCGGGAGATTGTCGCGCTGTTGCCGAAGATTCCGAATGTTGCCATTGGGGGCGTGACACCCGAACGGGCGGCCCTGCTGATGGAGGCGGGGGCGAAGGGCCTTGCCGTCGTGAGTGCGTTTTCCCGGGCGGAGGATCCGTTCGCCGTCGCCCGGCAGTTCAGAAAGGTGCTTGGGAAATGACAGTTGATCCCTGTTGTCTGACGATTGCCGGGTCGGATTCCGGCGGGAATGCGGGCGTGCAGGCCGACCTGCGGGCATTTCACGCCTACGGCTTGCACGGGTGCACCGTCTTCGCGGCACTGACGGCGCAGAATCCCTTTGGCGTTTCGGCCATCCATTCGGTGCCGGCTGATTTTGTCGCCGCCCAGCTTGATGCGGTTCTCGGGACGTATGCGATTCGGGCGCTCAAGACGGGGATGCTTGCGGATTCGGCGGTCATTGAGGTCGTTGCGCACAAGTTGCGGTCGCATCCCGAAATCGCCAAGGTCATCGACCCGGTCATGGTGGCGACAAGCGGGGCCAAGCTGATTGCGGACGAGGCAGTCGCCGCGCTTGAGCGGGACCTGCTGCCGTTGGCGACGGTGATTACGCCCAACCTGCCGGAGGCGGAAGTCCTCTGCGGGAACGAACTTGCGCCGGATGCCCAGCGGACGGGGGATGCGGCACATGCGCGGGAGCTTGCGCGGCGGTTGAACGGCAAGTTCGGCTGTGCCGTCATCGTCAAGGGCGGGCACGGCGCGGGGGCTTCGGCGGTGGATGTTCTGTTTGACGGGCGCGAGTTCCATGAGTATTCGCTGCCCTGGATTGCGAACCCGGTCTCGACGCATGGCACGGGATGCTCATTCGCTGCCGCGCTCGCGGCGGAACTGGCGCGTGGGCGGCCGCTCGTCGCGGCGGTCGACGGCGCGAAGCGATACGTCCACGCGGCAATTGCGAATGCGCGGTGGGTGGGCGAGAAGTGTGGTGTGCTCGGGTTTGTGCGGGGACTTTCGGAGGAGATGGCGTGAACGAGATGTCGATTGATGAACTGGTGGCCGAACTGAAGAGGGGAACGCGGGTCATTCTCCAGGTGCGCCACGCGGAGCGTCCGAAGATGGACCCGGACGACCCGACCTTCGGGGATTCGCTCCCGATAACCGAGGAGGGCATACGCACATCGCGGCTTTTTGGCGAGAAACTGCGTGATTTCGCCGGGAATGTCCAGTTCTATGCAAGTCCCCTGCGACGGACGCGCATGACGGCGGAGAAGATTGCCGAAGGGATGGGGGTCGCCCATCCCGAGATTCCGACGGACGGACAGCTGGGGAACGATTCCTTTTACTACGACGACCCCGCCGAGGTGCTGGACGTTTTTCGTCCGGAGAATTTCTTCAACGCCAGTTTCGAGTACATGGCGACGGGGCATCAGCGCGGGTTCAAGGAACTCCATTCGGCATCGGATGCGCTGGAGAAGTGGCTGTTCGAGCGGTTTACGCGGCAGCTCTTCATCGTCGTGACGCACGACCTTTACATCGCGTCCTTCCTCGCGGCGCGCAAGGCCGTGGAAAGTTTCTCGCGTGAGACATGGACGCGCTTTCTCGATTCGGCGGCGATTCTCGTCGGTGCGGATGGGACGCGGCGGTATGCGCTCGTTCGTGCGGGGCTTTCGGAGGGCATTTGCGGGGTCGGCCCGAAGGTCGGCGCGAGTGCCGCGTCGGGCGCGGCATCCTGACGGCGGACCGAGAAGGCCGACGGCTTCCACTTGCCTCTCAGTTTTCTGCAAGTTGCAACGCGCACGAGTCGCAGTTAGGACGCGTGTGCGTTGCAGTTAGGCGCGGATAGTTACGGCCTTGGCGCGCAGATTTCCCCCGTCGGATGACGGGTGGATTTCTCTGTCGTCTTTTATCCGTCTGCAGGCTCTGACCTCAAATTTGTGCTATAATTTTCATCCGTCTGCGGCAAGGGCCGCGGATAAGTGATCTTTGATATCGGCGGCGACGCGCCTTCCGGCGTTTCGCCGCCACCATCAAATGTGCGTAAGCGCATTTTTTGCTTCTACCGAAAACCGCTAATTTGACGTACTGAAGCGAAGGATGTGGCTACGCAGGCTTGCATACAGGGGGCGTCTTGTACCCTCTCGCAGTATGCTCGCTCTGCGTGCCCGTTCTTGGTATTTCAGTACGGGCTCTTAGCGGTGCCTCGGTAGGGATATCGTGAACGAGGCACGCGCTGTTTTTCTGCCGCCGCGTGGCTTGTTCCTTCGGAGGCGGCGGCAGAGGAGAACGGAAGCGTGGCTGTTGAAAATCGACAAATCAAGTCGAAGGAACGGGTGCGTGCACACGGCGAGGTGTTCACGGCACCGCGTGAGGTGAACGCGATGCTCGATCTCGTGAAGGACGAGACCGAGCGGCTTGACGCGACATTTCTGGATCCGGCGTGTGGCGACGGCAACTTCCTTGACGAAGTGCTCCGGCGCAAGCTCGTCGTCTGCCGGCGGCGATATGGGCGCAGTGCGGCCGACTACGAGAAGTTCTCGTTTCTCGCCTGTACGACGCTCTACGGCGTCGACATCTTGGCCGACAATGTGGCGCGTTGCCGCGATCGGCTCTTTGCGCGGTGGAAGGGGAGTTTCGCGGCTTCGCCGCGAGGGGACGCGGACGCGTCCCCGGCAAAACCCGACACGCCCTTGGCAAGCCCCCTGCCGACAAGCTACCACGACAAGGTGGCGCGGGCGGTGCGTTTCGTCTTTGAGCGAAACATCCTGCTTGGCAATGCCCTCTCGATGAAGCGCGTGGATGCGCGGCAGAACGATCTCGACGAGCCGCTGGTCTTTACGGAGTGGAAGTTCGTTTCGGGCGACAAGCTGGCGCGAGCCGAGTATCGCTTTGACGTGCTGCTTGAAAAGGGCGCGGCAAAAAGGGACGCGGCATCCGAGATGACGTTTGATTTCTTCGGTGGCGCGTCCGCATCCGTCAACTGGATGCCCGACCCGGACGATCGGCGGCGCATGATTCCCGCGCCGTCGAAGACGTATCCGCTGACCGACTACTGGAGGCTCGGCAATGAATGACGGCCTTCACAATCCGGATGTCTTGTCGTGCCTCGCGAACCTGTCGAACGATGAGGTGTTCACACCGCCGAAAGTGGCGAACGCGATGCTCGACTTGCTGCCGCAGGAGTTGTTCCGCAACCCGAAGGCGACGTTTCTCGATGTCGGGACGAAAAGCGGCGTTTTCTTGCGCGAGATTGCGAAGCGGCTGATTGCGGGGCTGGCGGACGAGATACCCGATTTGCAGAAGCGCGTCGATCATATTCTCCATCACCAGATCTTCGGCCTTGCGACGACGGAACTGACCGCGCTCGTCTCGCGGCGGACGCTCTACTGCTCGAAGTCTCCCAATGGTCCGTATTCGGCGAGCCGTTTCGAGACTGCCGAGGGGAATGTCCGCTTTCGGAATGGTGCGCACACATTTGTGAACGGTCGCTGCCGTTGGTGTGGTGCGAGCGAGTCCCAATTTGGCACGACGAAGCGCGAGGGCCTTGAGACCCACGCCTACGAGTTCATCCACACCGCTCATCCAGAGGAGATTTTCAACATGAAATTTGATGTCATCGTCGGCAATCCGCCGTATCAGTTAAGCACGGCAGGCTCAGCGAATGGGGCTCAGGCAAAACCTGTCTACCAGATGTTCGTTCTGCAGGCCAAGAAGTTGAATCCAAAACATCTGGTCATGATTATTCCCGCAAGATGGTATACAGGTGGATGGGGCCTTGATATGTTTCGGGACAATATGATTTCGGATAACAAGTTAAGAGAGTTGCATGATTTCCCTGATTCAAACGATTGCTTCCCTGGCGTGCAGATTAAAGGAGGTGTTTGTTACTTCCATTGGAATCGAGACGAGCCGGGGGCTTGTAGCGTATATACGCACAGCCAAGGGTCGAGTTCGAAATCAGTTCGATTCTTAAAGGAAAAAGGAATCGATGCGCTCATTCGTTTCAATGAGAGTGTTTCAATATTGCACAAGGTTAGGGCTAAGGAAGAGCGCACTGTAGATGAGATTGTGTCTTCTCAAAAACCATTTGGCCTTGGAACATCGTTTCGTGGTAACAGTAGGCCAAGTGTAGGGGCGGTAAAGTTATATCAGAATGGAGGTGTTGGTTATGTAGATGAAAGTATTATTCCGAAAGGAAGAGAGTTGGTAAACGCTTATAAAGTCTACATCTCCGCAGCTTATGGGGCAGGGGAAGATTTTCCGCATCAAATACTGAATAAGCCTATATTGGGAGAGAAAGGATCGTGTTGCACAGAAACCTATGTCATGATAGGTTTATTCAATTCTCTGAATGAAGCGCAGCATCTCCTTGATTACATAAAGACTAGATTCTTCAGATTTATGGTGATGCTTTTAAAGAACTCGCAACACGCCTTGAAAAAGGTGTATCGCCTTGTCCCTCTCCAAGACTTCTCGAAGCCGTGGACGGACGCGGAGCTTTACGCAAAGTACAAGCTAACACAGGATGAAATTGCGTTTATTGAGTCAATGATCAAGCCCATGGAGTGAGAGGTCGATCATCTCATGGCAGCGGTGGTAGAGTTCTGCGCGTGTCGGCTGGCGAGTTGTCGCCTCGTAAAGCGAGAGAAAGAGCATGCGCCCTTGGGCGCAGAAGCGTTCCTTCTCACGCGGCGGATGCCAACGCGGGCCGAAGCCTTCGGGCGAGAGGACAATCAGGGCGCCGCCCGCACGGGCGATGGCGTTTCCGCAGGCCTTTTCAAGCGGGCTCATGAAGGTCGAAACGCCCGCTCCGCCCGGCCCGATGCGCCCGGCTTCCGTGAGAAGCGCGTTCCATTCGTGCGAGCCTTCCGCCGTTGCGCGATGCCCCTTGAACGGCATGAGGACGGGCAAGTCGAGAAGTGCGTGGTTGCCGTAGGCGAACCACCGGCGGCCGAGAAACGCGACTTCGCTCACGCGCCCGAAATACTGCGCGTGGGCGCGGCGTTCCCAGGCGCGCGCGGCATTTTCGCGAATGTAGCGGCGAAAGGCGGCGAGCTGACCCTCCTTCTTGACAAACCAATCGTGCCAGTCGTGCTCGAAGATGTCGTGAGGTTGCGCGGACGCGCAACCGGCAGAACCCCCGCGCCCAAATTGCCCCGCGCAACCGGCAAAACCCCCGCGCCCAAATTGCCCCACGCAACCGGCAGAACCCCCGCGCCCAAATTGCCCCACGCAACCGGCAAAACCCCTGCGCCCAATTTGCCCCGCGCAACCGGCAGAGCCCCCGCGCCCAAATTGCCCCGCGCAACCGGCAGAACCCCCGCGCCCAAAT
>JBNMKZ010000076.1:0-10023 GCA_050874585.1 Verrucomicrobiota bacterium
ATTTGTGGTATAATATCCGCCGTTGTTTGGATTGGAACGAGGTCTTCATGTGGAGGACTCGCGTCCGGTGCGAAGAGGAAACGGTGAAGTTGGCCGCGACGGCTGCCGAGTGGGCAGGGTCGCGATGGATGAAAGGCCGACGGAACGGGTTTCGCCGGACGGACTGCTGGCGATCCGCCGTGTGCGGATGCGCGGGCCGTGGCTTGTGCCGCGGAGGGCGGCGCTTCCGGCGCGAAAGTCGGGGCGCGACGCGGGCGAAAGGCCCGAAATCAGGGATTCGGACGGAGGTCGAGCGGCCTCCGTCCGTCTTTTTATTGCCGTGGGGAGGGGAAAAAGACAGCCTGACTTAAAAGTTGAGACAGGCTGACTCTGACTTCGAGACAGGCTGACTCTAACTTCGAGACAGGCTGACTCGACTTTTGAGACAGCCTGACTTTGCCCAAAAGTCGTGCGGACCTTCCGTTTTTCACCCGGGGAAGGACATCCAACTGCCGCGGTTTCCAGTTGAGAACCCGTCCGTTTCGCGATTTTCGTTCCTCGCGGCGACATTTTTTCGGCAAGGGAGAGCCGAAGTCCGCCTGTCTCGACTTTTGAGTCGTGCGGACTTTCCGCCGCGGAAGCGCCGCGCCCGGGCGACAAATTGGACTGCGGACGACACTGAATTGGGGTCGGTTGTCTTTGCCACTGAAGGCACAGAAGGCCGTCTCGCGGCACACTGAAAGGGGGTGCCTAAACCGCCGCGCAAAGCCCCCGAGTTTGCGGTTTTATGGTAGAATATGCGTGTGCTACTGGACATCAGCAACTTGAGCGTCTCGTTTCGCAATGACGAGGGCGTTGTGACGGAAGCCGCAGTTGACGTCAACCTGACGCTCAATCGCGGCGAAGTCTTGGGCGTTGTCGGGGAGTCCGGCAGCGGCAAGAGTTCCGTCGCAATGAGCGTGGCGCGGCTCCTGCCGAGTCCGCCTGCCTTCTATCCGTCGGGGCGGATTCTGCTGGACGGCGTAGATACGCTCAAGATGCCGCTGGCGGACCTTCGCCGCCTGCGCGGCAAGAAAATCGGCGTGGTCTTTCAGGATCCCGTCGGGTCGCTCTCGCCCCTGCACCGCATCGGTGACCAGCTTGTCGAAACGGTGCGCCTGCACGAACGCCTTTCGCGGAAGGCGGCACGGGAGATGTCCATTGAGTGGCTGGGGCGCGTCGGGATTCCCGATCCGGAACTTCGGGCGCGGGCCTATCCGCACGAGCTTTCGGGCGGCATGCAGCAACGTGTGATGATTGCGATGGCCCTGATGCTCGACCCCGATCTCGTGATTGCGGATGAGCCGACGACGGCACTGGATGTGACGGTTCAGGCCCAGGTCCTGCGCCTGATGCGCCACCTGCACCGCGCCCATTCGGGCATCCTGCTCATCACGCACGACCTGGGCGTCGTGTCGCAGATGGCGACGAAAATTGCGGTGATGAAGGCGGGGCGCGTCGTTGAGACGGCGGATGACCCGGCGGCCTTCTTCGC
Source organism: Verrucomicrobiota bacterium (assembly GCA_050874585.1). GTDB lineage: Bacteria > Verrucomicrobiota > Kiritimatiellia > RFP12 > UBA1067 > UBA1067. The sequence continues at coordinate 1,514 of JBNMKZ010000076.1, forward strand.
ACATCCGGTGCATCCCTATTCGCAGAATCTGATTGCCGAGGCGCGGAAAATGGAGTTCAAATGAAGAGGATTGGAATTATTGGTGCGGGGCGGTTCGGGCTGTCGCTGGCGGAGTCGCTCGCGAATGCGGGAACGGAAGTCCTGCTCATCGACCGGAATCGTCCGGCGATGCAGAGTGCGAGCGAATTCGCGACGGCCCTTCAGGGTGACGCGACGCAGCCGCACGTGCTGGAGGAGGCCGGGTTCGGCGAGTGCGATGCCGTCGTCGTGGCCATCGGGTCGAATGTCGAGGCCTCGATTATGGCCACGGCGAACTGCAAGGAACTTGGCGTCCAGACGGTCGTTTCGAAGGCGACCAGCGAACTGCACGGGCGCATTCTTCGGCGCATCGGTGCCGATTCGGTCGTTTATCCCGACCGCGACAGTGCCCATCGCCTGGCGCGGGCCATTGCGAACCATTCCGTCGTCGACTTTCTGGAGGTTTCGGACGGCTATTCGATTGCCGAGATTGCGGTGCCGGAGGAGGCGCGTGGGCTGACGCTTGCGGCGGCGGACCTGCGTAAGCGCACCGGGGTCACCGTGCTCTGCATCCGCCGTGCGGATGAGGATCCGAAGAAGCCGCGCAAGGTTCTGATTCCGCGTCCCCAGGAGGATGTCCTCCAGTCGGACGACCGGCTGATTGTCTTCGGCGAAACGCGCAAGCTCGACGAGCTCTCGGAATAACGGCATGGGTGCATTCATCATTCAGGGCCGCAAGGTCATCTCGGGGACGCATGCGGTTTCCGGGAACAAGAATGCCGCGCTGCCGATGATTGCCGCGGCACTGATGACGTCCGAACCGGTCACGCTGACCAATGTGCCCGACATTGCCGACGTCGAGTCGATGCTGCAGGCGGCGAAGGGCTTTGGCACAACCGTTGTCCGCGACCGTGCGGCCGGGACGGTGACGCTGACGACCGCGAAACTTCGCAGTGCACGGATTCCCCCGGCCCTGGCGGCGCGGATTCGCACGAGTTTTCTTTTTGCGGGGCCGCTTCTGGCCCGCGCCGGACGAGCCTCGCTTCCGCCGCCCGGCGGCGATGCCATCGGTCATCGCCGACTTGACACGCATTTCGCCGGCTTCCGTGCCCTTGGCGCGAAGGCGACGGTGGGGCGTACGGCCCTGCGGCTGAAGGGCGAATTGAAGGGGACGCACATCCTCTTGGACGAGGCGAGCGTGACGGCGACGGAGAACATCCTGATGGCGAGCGTGCTCGCGCATGGGAAGTCCGTCATCTACAACGCGGCGTGTGAACCGCACGTCGTTGACCTTGCCGCGATGCTGAACGCCATGGGGGCGAAGGTCTCGGGGGCTGGCACGAATCGCATCGAGGTCGAGGGGGTTGAGCGGCTGGGCGGCTGCACGGCGCGTGTCGGGTGCGACTACATCGAGGCGGGCAGCTACATTGTCGCGGCGGCGGTGACGGGGGGTGAGCTGACCCTGACCGGCATCGACTCCGAGCCATTCGTGGTCCTTTCGGGTGCGTTCGCCCGTTTTGGCGTGACCTGGACAATCGATGCGCGGGCCAAGACCCTGCGCTATGTGCCGAAGAAACGGCTGAAGATGAAGTACGACCTTGGCGATGCGATTCCCTCCATCGGGGACGGCCCGTGGCCGGCGTTTCCGTCGGACATGATGAGCGTGCTGGTCGTTCTTGCGACCCAGGCGCGAGGGACGTGCCTCTTCTTCGAGAAGATGTTCGAGTCGCGCCTCTACTTCGTCGACCATCTCAAGCAGATGGGGGCGAAGATTGTCCAGTGCGACCCGCACCGCGTCCTTGTGACAGGGCCTTCGCAACTGTACGGCTCGAAGGTGAGTTCGCCCGACATCCGGGCGGGCATTGCGCTTGTCATCGCGGCACTGGCGGCGAAGGGCGAGACGCGCATCCTGAACGCCGAGACGGTGGATCGCGGCTACGTGGCGATTGAGCGGGAGCTTTCGGCCCTTGGTGCGGGCATTGTCCGTCAGTAGTTCGCGGTATCTGAAGGGAAAGGTCCTTGTGCCGCACGGACGGTTTTTTTGGTAAAATATACAGAACCTAAGGAATTGAGGTGGAATGATGAAGAATTTGACGGCGGACGAACTCCGCGACCTGTATCTGAAGTTTTTTGAGTCGAAGGGGCACAAGATTATCCCCGGGGCATCGGTGATTCCCGAGAACGACCCGACGGTCCTCTTCACGACGGCGGGCATGCACCCGCTCGTGCCGTACCTGATGGGTGCCCAGGAACACCCGGCGGGCAAGCGTTTGACGGACGTCCAGAAGTGCGTCCGCACGGGCGACATTGACGAAGTGGGCGACGCGGCGCACCTGACATTCTTCGAGATGCTTGGCAACTGGTCGCTCAACGACTACTTCAAGCCGGAGGCGATTGCCTGGAGCTTCGAGTTCCTGACGACGAAGCTCGGCTTTGATCCGGCGGATCTGTACGTGACGGTCTTTGCGGGCGAGGATGGCATTCCGCGTGACGACGAGGCGATTGAACTCTGGAAGAAGCAGGGGCTGCCCGAAAGCCATATCTTTCCTCTGCCGCGTGAGGACAACTGGTGGGGTCCGGCCGGCACGACCGGTCCGTGCGGTCCCGACACCGAGATGTTCATCGACACGCACAAGCCGTCCTGCGGACCGAATTGTCGTCCCGGCTGCCACTGCGGCAAGTACATTGAGATTTGGAACAATGTCTTCATGCAGTACAACAAGAATGCGGAGGGCAAGTTCGAGCCGCTCGGGCGGCACAACGTGGATACGGGCATGGGTGTCGAGCGCACGGTCTGCATGCTGAGCGGTGCGCCGACCGTTTACGATACCGAGATCTTCGCGCCCATCATGAAGGCGATTGACGAGCTTTCGACGGTGAAGCCCGAGGATGCGGAACTGGCGCTTCGGGCGCGGCGGATTATCGCCGACCACATGCGCACGGCGACGTTCATCCTCTGCGACCCGAAGGGCGGCGTGAAGCCGGGCAACGTCGGTGCGAACTACGTGCTGCGCCGTCTCATTCGCCGCGCCGTGCGCTACAGCCGCTTCCTCGGCATTGCGCCGGGCTTTACGGTGAAGCTTGCCGAGGTCATTTGCGCGAAGTACAACCATGTCTACCCCGAATTGGCGGTGAACCTTGAGCAGTGCCGCAAGGACCTTGAGGCGGAGGAGAGCCGGTTCAACCAGACGCTGGACAAGGGCGAGGCGATGTTCAACAAGGTCGCCGAACAGCTCAAGGCCCACGGGCAGTCGCAGATTAGCGGCAAGACGGCGTTCAAGCTCTACGATACGTTCGGCTTCCCGTTCGAGATGACGCTTGAAATGGCGGACAAGGCGGGTCTGACGGTCGACAAGGCGGGCTTTGACGAGGCGAACCGCAAGCACCAGGAACTGTCGCGGACGACGAGTGCCGGTGCGTTCAAGGCGGGTCTTCAGGACAACAGCGAGGTCGTGACGCGGATGCACACGGCGACGCACCTTCTCCATGCTGCCCTCCACAAGGTTCTTGGTCCGACGGCGAACCAGAAGGGGTCGAACATCACGGCGGAACGCCTGCGCTTCGACTTCACCTGGCCCGAGAAGATGACCCCCGAGCAGATTGCCGAGGTCGAGAAGCTCGTCAACGAATGGATTGCCCAGGGCATTGACGTCACGAAGAAGATGACGACGGTCGAGGAGGCGAAGAAGGAAGGTGCGATGGCACTCTTCGGCGCGAAGTACGGCGACCAGGTCTCGCTCTATTCGATTGGCGACGTCTCGAAGGAAATCTGCTGCGGTCCGCACGTGGCGAACACGCGCGAACTCGGCAGCTTCAAGATTTTGAAGGAGCAGTCCTCGTCCGCCGGCGTTCGCCGCATCAAGGCCGTCATCGGCAATATGTGAGCCATGGAGCGCGGCAGGTTCATCACCTTCGAAGGCGGCGAGGGGTGCGGCAAGTCCACGCAGGTTCGCCGTCTGGCGGCGGCCTTGGCGGAGCGCGGCATTGAAGCGGTCTTTACGCGTGAACCCGGCGGTACGCGGTTGGCGGAACTGATTCGCGGGCTTCTCCGCGAAGAACTGCAGGATCCGCCCTGCGACAAGGCCGAACTCCTGCTCTTTCTGGCCGCACGGGCGCAGCTCGTGAAGAACGTCATCGAGCCGGCCCTCACGGCCGGCAAGTGGGTCGTGAGCGACCGCTTCAGCGATTCGACGTTCGCCTACCAGGGGTATGGACGCGGACTCCCGTTGGAGACGCTGCGCGTTCTCAACGAATTCGCCACGAGCGGATTGACGCCCGACCTGACGCTTCTGCTGGACGTTGAACCGGGGACGGCGCAGGCCCGTCTGCGCGGACGTGAGGCGGCGACGGCCACAACGGCGGATCGCATCGAGTCCGCCGGTTCTGACTTTCACGCCCGCCTGCGTGCGGGATTCCTTGAAATGGCCGCCGCCGATCCGGAGCGCATCGTGAAGATTGATGCAAACGGTTCGCCGGACGAGGTGTGGGAACGGGTATGGAAGTCACTGCGGCCTTTCATCTGATTTCCCGTGCGATTGACGCGGGTGCGGTCGCCAATGCCTATCTGCTCTGCGGCGACTTGCGCGGCAGTTGCGAAAAGCTGACGAATCTCATTCTCGGGAAGCTTTTCCCCGAGACGCCCGAGCAAATCGCCCATCGGCGACATCCCGATGTCATCTACCTTGCGCCGGAAGGGGCGCGTCGCTCGATTCATACGGAATCCATGCGAGAAGGGCTGATTGCCTCGATGTCCGTCACGGCCTTCTCGGGAGGTTGGAAGGTCGGCATCGTGATTTCGGCCGAGCGCATGGAAACGGCGGCGGCGAACGCCTTCCTGAAGACCCTTGAGGAGCCGCCGCCGCGAACGCTCTTCCTCTTGCAGACCGACACGCCCGATGCCATTCTCCCGACAATCGTCTCACGCTGTCAGCGCGTCGACCTTCCGCTTTCCGAAGGAGGGCTGACGGGTGAAGCCTACGAGCGAGTTCTGGAAGTCTTTGAACCGGGGACGCTGGGCGGCGTTCTTGAGAAGGCGCGGGCCGGCAAGCGTCTCGCGGCGATTCTTGCGGACTTGAAGGAGTCCGCCACGAAGGGGATGAAGGCGGACGCGGACGAGCGCGAGACGGCACTCGTGGAGGATGTCGCCCTGGTGCGAAAGGCCTTCTACAAGACCATTCTTTCCATTGTGCGCCGCGATCTGATTGAGGAACGCTTGCCGCGCGATCGGGCCTTTCGCAACATCGAGGCCGTCGAGACCGCCTTTCGGCAGAGCGAACGCGCACTGAACGACGAGGCCGTGCTCTGCCTCATGATGGATCGGATGACTCTGCCGTGAAACTCTCGCTTTCCACGAACTGGTGCAATCGCCGCCTTGCGTCCGGCGAGGCGATCGTGGATGCCGCGCTGGAGCTTGGCTTTCAGGAACTTGAACTCGGCTACCATACGACACATCTGCAGGTGAAGGGCTTTAAAGCTCGACTTGACGAGATGCCGGTTGGGAGCGTCCACGCCTTCTGCCCCGTGCCGGTTTCCGCACCGCAGGGCTATCCCGAACTCTATTCGTTGGCGAGTCTCAACCGCGATGCCCGCGCCTTGGCGCGCATCCATGTGAAGCGGAACATCGAGTTCGCGGCGGAAATGGGGGCGGATACGGTCGTCCTCCATGCCGGCCGCGTCTCGTTCTCGGGACTTTTCCGCGTCCTTGACTCGTCCGTCCTGCGTCGGGTTCTCGCGGCGAATGCGCACGATGCAAATGCGCGGCCCTATCGGAAGGTTCTTGAGAAGGCGCGGCTGCTTCGGCAACGGCACGGCTTGCGTCACATGGAGGTCTTTCGGCGTGAACTGGAGGCCCTGATGCCCGTCTTGGAGCGCACGGGTGTCGTCCTCGCGCTTGAGAATCTGCCGTACTACGAGGGCTTTCCGAACGAAGCCGAGATGCAGTCCCTCCGTGCGGATTTCGACGCGGCACCGATTCGCGCCTGGTTCGACACGGGACATGATCGCGTGCGGCGGATGCACCACTGGTTCGAGGGACCTTTGCCAACCGCCGAGACGGCGCGGCACTTTGCGGGCCTTCACCTGAACGATGTCGTGGACTACACCGACGACCATTTGGCGCCCGGGGACGGCAAGGTCGACTTTGCCGCGCTCAGGGGGCTTGCCGAGAATGTGCGGCATCTCGTCTTCGAGCCTTCCGCTGCCGTCTCGACGGAAGCCCTGATGCGTGGAATCGCCCATATCCGTTCCGTCTGGGGGATGGCGTGAGCGTGCCCGACGGCTTGAGGAAACTTGTTGCGCAGGCGCTTGAGCGGCCACGCAACCTGTCCATTGAGGAGCTGTCGCGACTCATTGCGCTCACCGATGAGGATGCGTGCGCGTTTGTGCGGCAGGCGGCGTATGACCTGAAGTGTCGGGTGTGCGGCAAGACCGTCGCGATGCGCGGCATCATCGAACTTGGAAACATTTGCGCGAAGGACTGCTTCTACTGCGGTATTCGCAAGTCGAATGCGCGAGTAGCCCGCTATCGGCTGACGGTGGAGGAGGTCGTCCGGCTCGCCCAAATTGACGCGGAAGCGCAGTATGCTTCACTCGTCCTCCAGGGCGGTGAGATTGAGAGCGAGGCGCAGACGGCTTTCATTGAGGAGTGCCTGCGGCGGATTGAACCGCTTGACCTGGGCGTGACGCTCTCGCTGGGGGAGCAGGACGAGTCCGTCTACCGCCGATGGAAGGCGGCGGGTGCGGTGCGCTACCTCCTGCGCATCGAGACATCGAATCCGCGCCTGTATGCGCGGCTGCATCCGTCCGACCACAGTTGGGAACGCCGCGTGGCGTGCCTTCGCGCCCTGCGGCGGTGCGGCTACCAGGTTGGGACGGGCGTGATGTGCGCCCTGCCGGGGCAGACGAACGAGGATTTGGCGCGAGACATTGCGTTCTATGGTGAAATTGACGCGGACATGATTGGTATGGGGCCGTACATTCCGCACCCCGACACGCCCCTTGGACGCGTGGATGACGGCTGGACGAACGAGAGTCGCCTGCGCCTTGGGCTGAACATGATTGCCGCGACACGTCTTTATCTGCATGACGTGAACATTGCGGCGACAACGGCCCTTCAGGCGCTTGCGCCGGATGGACGCGAGCGCGGCATTCTGGCTGGGGCGAACGTGATGATGCCGAACGTGACGGATGTGAAGTATCGTCGCAATTACCAACTTTACGCCGGCAAACCCTGCCTCGACGAGAACGCCGACCAGTGCCGGCACTGCCTTGAACGGCGGCTTGCCGCCGTCGGGGAACGGATTGACTACGGGCGGCGCGGCGACAGTGTACACTTTTGGACGCGGCAAGGAAAAGGACGTGAGCCATGAATCGGATACTTTTCGAATCAGATGAAATCAAGGACGGGCTTGTGACGTTTGGCGGCGTTCGCGCCGAACATGTGCTGACGATTCTTCACGGGGAGGTCGGGCAGATTCTCAAGACGGGCGAAATCGGAGGACGGATTGGCACGTCAGAAATCCTCGCCATTGAGTCGGGCCGCATTACCGTGCGGACGCACCACGAAACCGAGAGCCTGAAACCTTGGGTGGATCTCATCCTGGCGCCGCCGCGTCCACGGGTGATGAAGCGTCTTCTGCCGCAACTGGCGACGCTGGGCGTCGGACGCATCTTCCTGGTCGGGGCGAAGAAAGTCGAAAAGGACTTCTGGGGCGCAACGCTTCTCAAGGAGGCGAATTATCGGCCTCTGTTGATTGACGGACTGATGCAGGCGGGGACGAGCATCCTCCCGGAACTCGCCGTCGTGCGGAACTTCCGCCGCTGGATGAAAGATGAGATGGATGCCGCCTTTCCGACGCGAAACCGTGTCGTGGCGCATCCCTATGCGGGCGCGGCACTTTCACCAACGGTTCAACCAATGGACGACCGTCTGCTTCTCGCCGTTGGGCCAGAAGGGGGCTGGACGGACGAGGAGGTCGAGTTGCTGGAGGCGAGAGGCTTCCGGCGGCAGTCTCTTGGCCCGCGCATCCTGCGCACCGACACGGCACTCATCGCCCTCCTGGCGCGGTTCATGGATGTGAACGAACGCCCCTGAGTGGATAATCTCGCGGCGAAATGTCTTGGGTCGTGAATTGAATCTCAAAACCAACTGAATGCCATGCAGGGCCTTGCGGGGTAAGGCGATTGTTACGGCCGAGCAAGTTAGGGTGACTTGTGAAAGGGGTGTGTCTTCGCCCCTGTCCGGGAAGACCTCGCGAATCAGCGTCCACGCGTCGACGGGGAACGCAGGCGCCCCGGCGCGGCGTTCATGAGGGAGCCGGGCTGACAGGCGCAAGAGAAAGGTGGGGGGATGCGCAACCCAAGGGGTCTAGGTTGCGCAACCTAACGGGTCTGGGATGCGCAACCCGAAGGGTCGAGGTTGCGCAACCTAAAGGGAAAGGACTAAGGTGCTTTCATCAAAGGACTAAGGTGGTTTGATCAAAGCACCTTAGTAG
>JBNMKZ010000077.1:0-9650 GCA_050874585.1 Verrucomicrobiota bacterium
CACGGCCCTCCCCCATGGGGGAGGATGGAGGAATGTCCTTCCCCTTGATGCTGTACGACTAATTGACCATATTCCCCTGTCATCCCATTGTAAGAGTAGATGCCCATACCCTATGGGCATCTACTTTGCCAATCCACATTTCTTTTTTGTGGCAATATCTCCATTTGAGGTAAAGAGCAAACTTTGGTATAATACGGGCATGAAACTTTCGCTGAACAAGGAGTTCGCCCTGCGGCATCTCTTCGTCGCCCTCCTGATGGCGGCGTTGGGGGGCTGGTTTGGTTACGACGGTTACGTGACTTATCCGTCTATGACGGCGCGTGACCTGTATGTCCGTTGCCACAAGGGTGAGCAGCCGGCGGATGATCTTGCGGCGGAAAAATTCAGCGCGACGGCGATTCCGCGGCAGAAGCAATTCATGTTTCTTTGCCTTCTTGCGGCGGCGGTAATCGGTGGGCATGTCTGGATGGTGTCGCGGCTTGATTTCAGTTTTGACGCGGATGGGTTCACCTATCGAGGTCGGTACATTCCGTTCTTGGATGTCCAGTCCGTGGATGACGCGCAGTGGGAGAAGAAGGGTATCGTGCGGTTGGTGGCCTCCTCGTGTTCCTTGACGCTTGACTCGTGGCATCATGCCGGCGTGAAGGAGTTCCATGCGCGGTTGGATGAGGTTTTGAAGAGTGGCCGGAATGGTGGAATGGCAGACGCAGCGGACTTAAAATCCGCGGGGCGGTAATCGTCCGTGCGGGTTCGAGTCCCGCTTCCGGCACCACTTGAATGTGCGGCGGGTATGGTATAATATGCCGCACATGATGGAGAAACCAGAGATTCTTTCCCCAGCAGGGGATTTTACCTGCCTGCAGGCGGCACTTGATGCCGGTGCGGATGCGGTCTATTTCGGTTTGGGCACGTTTAATATGCGCGCCCGCAGTGGGGTGAACTTCAAGATCGCCGACCTTCCGGAAATTGCCCGAAGATGCCGCGAACGCGGCGTTCTCGCCTACTTGGCCCTGAACGCCATCATGTTCGAGGGTGAGATGGACGAGGTTGAGCGGACGATTCTCGCGGCGAAGCCGTATGTGGATGCCTTCATTGTGTCCGACTGGGGTGTCATTGCGCTCTGCAAGAAGCATGGCGTGGTCTTCCATGCCTCGACCCAGTTGTCGATTTCAAATTCCGCCGCCGTCGAGTTCCTGTCCGCCCAGGGTGCTTCACGCGTTGTCCTGGCGCGTGAATGTACGCTTCGGGAAGTTGCGGAGATTGTCCGGCGCACGGGTGTGGAAATCGAGTGCTTTGTGCATGGTGCGCAGTGCGTGGCGGAGTCCGGGCGATGTTTCATGAGCCATGATGTCTTCGGCAAGAGCGCATGTCGCGGCGAATGCAACCAGCCCTGCCGACGGCGATTCCTCGTGAAGGCCGTCGATCTCTACGAGGACGAGAACGGGCGGCCCGTCCACGAGTCGACGACGGCTTTCGAGGTTGAGCCGCATACGGTACTCTCAGCGCGGGATCTCTGTTCACTCGGCTTCGTCGACCAGTTGATGAAGGCTGGCATTGCGAGTTTTAAGATCGAAGGGCGAGCGCGGAATGCGGAGTACGTCAAGACCGTGACGGCGGCCTATCGCCGTGCGGTGGATGCGGTTGCGGAGGGGGCGTATACGCCTGCGCTTGTCGCCGAACTGACGGAGGATGTGGAGCGCGTCTTCCATCGCGAGTTTGCGAAAGGGATGTACTTCGGGCGGCCGGGTGTGGACCAGTTCACGGACAGCGAGGATTCGCTGGCCACGACCGTGAAGCGTCATGTCGGCGTTGTCATCGACTACTTTATCAAGGCGGGCATTGCGCAGGTCAAGATTCAGGATCATGCGCTTACCGTGGGTGACGAAATCCAGATTCACGGGGCGACGACGGGTGTTGTCGAGATGCAGGTCGGTGACCTCCGCCGCGACGACGAGTCGCCGTCCGTGGCGGAGAAGGGGACGTGGATTACCTTCAAGGCGCCGCGTTGCCGCGTTGGTGACAAGGTGTTCTTCATCGAGAGGAGGTCGTTCGGCCGTGCTTGAGATTGACATCATCAGCGTTCAGCCGGGTATGTTTCGCGGCTTTCTGGAGCAGTCGATGGTGGCGCGAGCCGTGCGCAAGGGCGTTTGCCGCGTGAATGTCATCGACTTGAGGGACTTTGCGCATGATCGGCGGCGGACGGTTGACGACCGACCGTACGGCGGCGGGCCCGGAATGCTCATGAAATGCGAGCCGTGGTTTGAGGCAGTGGAGAGTCGTGTCGGGACGGTTCGACCCCTTGATCCGGGCGTACGCGTGGTGATGACGTCGCCGTCTGGGCGGACGTTCGGTCAACGCATGGCCGAGGAATTCGCCCAGCAGCGGAAGATTGTCTTCATGTGTGGGCACTACGAGGGCTTTGATGCGCGGATTCGGACGCTGGCGACGGACGAGGTCTCGATAGGTGATTTCGTGATGACGGGGGGCGAGCTCGCGGCGGCCGCGATGGTGGATGCATCCGTGCGCCTGATACCGGGCGTTTTGGGGGGCGGCCCGGCGGCGACGGCGAGCGAAAGTTTTGGTCGCGAGGGATTACTTGAAGCCCCACAGTACACGCGTCCACCTGTTTTCAGGGGTATGGCCGTGCCGCAGGTCCTGATCGATGGGGACCATCGACGGGCCGATGCGTGGAAGCGCAGCGAGGCGCGCAAGTTGACTGAGGAGAACCGTCCCGATCTTCTTGTACGCGGGGATGCGAATCTTGAAGCAGGAGAAGGGCACTGATGTTCATTTTCAATAAGGTTGTTTTCTTCTTCTGCAATCCACTGATGATTGGGCTGATCGGGCTGGTGCTCGGGTGGTTGCTTGGGCGGCTCCGCTGGCAGAAGTGTGCAACGGGTGCGAAGATTGTCGCGGTTGTCTGGCTGTGGTTTTGGGCGACGGCACTGCCGAGTCGGTGGATTGGTGCATCCCTTGAGGCTCAGTATCCGCCGGTTCCCCTCGCCGAGATTCCCCTTGCGGACGCTATCGTCGAATTGGGGGGTAGTATGAGCGGACATGATCGTGAGGGCTATGCGGCCGAGATGAGCGCGGGAGCCGATCGCGTGTGGTGCGCCGCACGGCTCTGGAAGGCTGGGAAGGCCCCGATTGTCGTGCCGTCCGGGGAGGGGACGCTGGCCGGGGATGCAGAGTTTCTACTTGACTACGGTGTTCCGGCGGACTCCATCCAGACGGAGGATCTTTCGCGGAACACGGAGGAAAACGCCCGTTTTGTCGCGGCACTTCTCAAAAAGCGGAATGGAGCGCGTCCTCAGACAATTCTGCTCGTCACCAGTGCCTGGCATATGCGGCGTTCAGTTCTGATGTTTGAGAAGTACGCACCGGAGTTGCGCGTGATTCCCGTGGCGGCGGACTATGAGTACACGCTCATCGGTACGCGCGACTTCTCGGGGCGAGATTTCGTGCCGACCTCGGCGGACTTTGACCGTGGCAACGTGCTGTTCAAGGAGCTTATCGGTTACTGGGGCTATCGCCTGTTTCGGTAGCGGAATGGATTTGTGGTGACTTGTAAAGGTTGCGGTTGCACTCCCGCATCCTCTTTTGCACGCTATGAATCGTAGGCATGCGCGGTCTCCCTGTTGGTGCCTTCCTGTGAATTGCGCTGATTATGTCCTCAAGGTTCGTGCCTTCACGCCTTGTCGTGCGACAGAAGTCCGTCTACGCGGGCAGGGGAACTCGCATCCGCCGCGCAACGGTTGGCCCTGCCTCCGTTTGGCTGAGCCTGTTAGCGCCCCGTCTTGTGCCGAGAGCCGTGCCTGACCGTGCGCATCCGGGTTTTCTGTCGTGCGCAGGCGGGATGCGTCCCGTGCGCATCCCGCGAAGTTCCCATACCCATCGGAAGAAAACTTACTGCCCAGTAACTTTAGACTTACTGCCCAGTAAGTTTTGATTTACTGGGCAGTAAGTCTTTCGCTGGCGGGCATCGGAATCGCGGCGACTGCCGAGAGGTCGCGCGGCGGATGGTATTTAGTACAACTGCTTGTCAGCTTATGAATTAAATCTTGCGCTTTTGTCGCCTTCGTGGCTTGGGCGGACGGCAATCCCGCCGCGCCCTCATGCGCTCGTGCATTCGTGTCTCTGTCGCGAGAGCGTGTATCTTCGCGAAAGTGTGCAGTGAGATTCGAGGAACCGTCTGACGGATTCATTTCCTGCCGCCGAGAGGGTTGTTTTGCATCTTCTTTCCTGTCCTTCTTTTCTGTCATCGTTCTTTCCGCTTTTGCTGACCCATTGGATTTGAAAATTTTCCGAACCCGGTTCTTTTTCAAGAGACCAAGACGAAGTGGGGCAAAATATGTTATAATACGGGGCAAATCTTAAACGAACCCTCATATCACATAAGGAATAGGAGTCTGAAGAAATGGGCGAAGTTATTGGTGCCGGCGAACTGCACAAGGGCGTCAAGCTGTTGATTGACGGTGAACCGTGGGAAATCACCGAGTTCGACTTCTCGAAGCCGGGCAAGGGGCAGGCTATCTACAACTGCAAGCTGCGCAACATGATGACGGGCGGCGGCATGACGAAGAGCTATCGTTCGGGTGACAAGTTCGAGAAGCCCGATCTGACGCAGCAGGATGTCACTTATTCCTATGACGATGGTCAGGCGTTCGTCTTTACGGATTCCAACTTTGAGGAAATCCGCGTCAGCTATGACGTGATGGGCGATAAGAAGTTCTTCCTGATGGACGAGATGGAAGTCAAGGCCCTCTTCTTCAATGATAAGGTCATTGGCGTTCAACTTCCGCAGCTCGTCGAGCGCAAGGTCATTAAGGTTGAGCCGGGTGTGAAGGGCAATACGGCCTCTGGTAAGGTGACGAAGCCGGCGACGGTCGAGGGTGGCTATGTTTGTGCGGTTCCGCTCTTCATTAATGAAGGTGACGTGATTCGCATCAACACCGAGTCGGGTGAATACAACGATCGCATCTCGACGAAGTAAAAGACGGTCGCATGGAAGGCGGCGGCGACTGGTGATTCTTCTGGTCGTCGTTGTCCTTGTCTTGCTTATGGCGCGGCGGATTTTCCATTCGCCGCGCCTTCGTTCACCCGTCGCTCCGTCCGACCCGAGCCTCGTTTTGGTCACGGGATATTGCAATTGCGGGAAGTGTTGCGGCTGGAAGCGGAATTGGTTTGGCTTCGGTGAGCCCGTTTACGACTACGGTCCGATGAAAGGACGGCCCAAGAAGATTGGCATCACGGCATCAGGTACGAAGGCCCATCGGGGAACGATAGCCGCTGATCCGAAGGTCTTTCCGTTTGGGACGCGATTACGCGTTCCGGGTTATGGCATGGGGAGAGTTGAGGACATCGGTGGAGCCATCAAGGGCCGTCATATCGACATCTGGTTTCCAAGCCATGCCGAGGCGCGTCGTTGGGGTGCCCGTTGGCTTAAGGTCAAGCCCGCGGAGTGAGCGTGTGCCGTTGAGCGGCGCGAATCAGTGCCCAGCGCGGCCGGTCGTATTCGTCGGGAAGTCGACGGCGATTCCCTTTTCGGCAATCGACATGCGGATGTTCGTTTGGGCGAGCTTCATCGAATCGTAGCGAAGCGTGAGGGTCTTCGCGTCAAAGTCCCACCGATAGGACGCCCTATCGATACCGTCGTACTTATCAAGGGCCTCAGAGACCTTTGCCTGATTGTCCCGCGTCAGCCCGGGAATCGTGAATGTGCATTCGCGGATATCCTCGCGGCGACAACCGACGAGCAGAAGTGACAAGCTCAGGAGAAGGAAGCTGACGGATCTTGTTGCGTTCATGTCTTATCCCTATTGATAGGTCGTCGGATCGGCGTTCGGCCCGAACGGCGAGAGTTCGCGAAGGTTTTGGATGACGGGTGGCAGTTTTTCCAGCACATAGTCCACCTCTTTCATCGTGTTGTAGCGCGAGAGCGAGAAGCGGACGGAGCCGTGTACGGCGATGAATGGAACACCCATCGCACGGATGACGTGACTTGGGTCAAGTGAACCGGAGGCGCAGGCCGACCCGGTCGAGATGCAGATGCCGAGATCGGAAAGGTGGTAGGCAATGGCCTCGCCCTCGATGTACTCGAAGCTGATGTTGAGCGTATTGGGCAGACGGTTCGCCCGGTCACCATTCACGAGCACATTTGGACAGGCGGCGACAAGGCCCGCTTCCAATTTGTCGCGAAGCGCGGTCAACTGGACTGCTTCGGCCGCCATTCCCTTGCGTGCCAGTTCGCAGGCCTTTGCGAGACCAATGATGTAGGGGACGTTTTCCGTTCCAGCGCGGCGGGCCGACTCCTGATGCCCGCCCAGCATGAACGGTTTCAGCTTCGTTCCGCGGCGCACGTAGAAGATGCCGATGCCCTTGGGGGCGTGGAACTTGTGTCCGCTCATCGAGAGCATATCGACGGGAACTTTCTGCACGTCCACGGGAATCTTTCCGGCAACCTGGACGGCATCCGTATGGAAAATCGCTCCGTATTCGCGGCAGATCTCGGCGACTTTCTCTACGGGGAAGATGGTGCCCGTTTCGTTGTTTGCCCACATGATGGAGACGAGCGCGTGCTTCGTGCCCTTGAGTTCGGCGCGGAGTTGGTCGAGATTGAATTGCCCGACGGAATTGACGGGCAGTTCGACGACCTCATGCCCAAGGGCCTTCAGCCGGCGGCAGGGCTGGAGAACGGCAGGGTGCTCAACGGCCGTCGTGATGATTTTCGTCTCCCGTCCATAGAACTCGGCCGTTCCGCGAATGGCCGAGTTGTCGGATTCCGTTGCACAGGAGGTGAAAATGACCTCATCGGGATGACAGTTCAGAAATGCCGCGACTTCCTCTCGCGCCCGTGCAACGTGCTGGGCGACCTGCCCTCCGAAGGCGTGCATGGAACTTGGGTTGCCGTAGAAATCGCAGAAGTACGGGAGCATGACATCCCGAACCTCAGGGGCGACGCGAGTGGTCGCATTGTTATCAAAGTAGACTATCCTATCCATTTGATTGGGTATTATACCACATTTCGCGGGCCCGGGCGCAGGGATGTCGCTGATAGGGAAAGGCGTTGGGCACCCCCCCCCTTGACAAAAGTTAGATGTCTAACTATAATACGCCGCCATGAAGCACACCGCTATCATGATGATGAGTCGCATACACGATCTAACCCAGAAGTGGTTGCGTACGGAACTTTCTCGCGCCGGTCTCACGGGCGTGGTCCCGTCGCATGGCGATGTGCTGGCGCTCTTGTTCATGCAGGGCGAGGCGACCATGCGCGAACTTGCCGCATTTGCCCACCGTACGAAACCGACGATGACCGTGCTCGTCGACAAGTTGGAGGAAATGGGACTTGTTCGCCGCGCGAAGGCGGCGGACGATGCGCGGGGTGTCGTCGTCACGCTCACGCCTTCGGGTGAGTCGTTGCGCGGCGCTTTTGAATCCATTTCGCAGCGTTTGGTCGCGTCTGTCTATGCGCCGCTCACGCATTCGGAGGGGGCGGGATTGGAGCGTTTGCTCGCAAAGGTTCTTTCAGGTCTTGAGAAATCAAGTGAAACAACGAAGTAAATACGAAAGGAGAACGAAATGAAGGAAATAAAGAAAACGGCGAATCTCGCCAATGCAACGGCCATTGACCTCGGACCGCTTGCCGAACTCAAGGACTACGTGCTCGAACTTGGTCCGAATGTGAAGATTCCGGGCAAGGTCTTCGGTGGCGCGGCGGTTCAGGCCGGCGGTGCGGACTTCTCCTTCCAGGTGTTTGCGCCCGGAACGGAAGGTGGCTTCTATCACACGCACAAGGATCATGAGGAACTCTATTTTTTCCTCTCGGGTGAGGGGGAATATCAGGTCGACGGCACGAACATTCCGGTTCATGAGGGCTCCGTCGTTCGCGTCGCGCCCGCAGGCAAGCGCGCCGTGCGCAATACGGGCACGACACCGCTCACCATGCTCTGCATCCAGTACAAGGCGGCCGAACCCGGTAGCGTCAATCCGTCCGATGGCACGATTCTGCCTGACCCCGTCAAGTGGTAAGGGGAGGACTGGCGGCGGATGTCATTCATGTCATTTGACTGGATGCATCCGCTGCTATTGGCATGAATGGGTTTAAGACGATGAAAAAGATGATCATGACTGCAGTGGCCGCTTTAACGCTGTGCCTTGGAGTGTCGAGTGGCTTGCTTGCACAGGATTGCTTGACGCAATCTCTTCCGAAAATAGCTTTTGACCTTTCCCATGGACAGTTTCAGGATGTCTTCGTCAGTCCGGCCTATTATGATTATGTGCTGCCGGCCTATCGAGCGATATGCTCAGACATTGGGGCCGAATATATGGAAATCAAATCTGAAATCACTTCGGATTTGCTGAAAGGGGTGCGGGTTCTTGTGGTTATTTCGCCGCTTGCCCGAACAACACAGAAGCCGTTCGCTGAGAATGAGAGGGTGGCAGTTAAGAACTTTATCCAAGAGGGGGGCCGTGTTGTGTTCTTTGTCGATGAGGAAGAGTATCGTGTTAATCTTGAGGCATATGGGGTCAATGACATAACGAGACCGTTCGGCATTGAGTTGGGGGATGATATCGTCGGCTTGCCAGGCAATTGCGGCGCGGTTAGTTTTGAGAATGAAATATTTGGCGGTCGGCGTGAGGTGCCTTATTCTGGTTCGCGAAAGGTGAAAGGGGGAATCCCGGCAAGCGTCAGTATGGAGGGCGGATGGCTTCATGCGTCCTATGTGAAGACGCCGAATGGGGGCAAGCTTTTCGTGGCAGGTGAAACGATGGTCGCTCTTCTTATGGGAGGGCCGAATGGTGAGCGCAATGTCCATCGGCGGATGGATTCGAAGTGGTGGGGAAAGGATAGTCGCCTGTACATGACGGAACTACTTTCCTGGTGCCTTCGCTGAGAGCAGTTACGCTTATTTGTCATCCATGGCATGGATGCCCCCATGAATTCCGGTGATTTGTGCGGCGGCGCCCCTGGAGTTGACCCATCAGTGTGTTCAGCGGCAGAAAACGAGCACTCCCTCCACCCACGCCGCCGACAACCGTGCTGACCCGCGCCAACCGCCCGTTCGTTGTGGGCCTTGTTCTCTATTTTGTAGGCGTTGTGTAGGCGCAAGCGCGGCACTTTGAATGGCCTGCCGGACGGCAGGCCGGCAAAAACATCTGCCGTGGGATGCCTGTGGTCGGCCTGGCTTTCCTCTCGGGCGAGGGGGCGCGCGCGGCGGCCATCGCGCAGGGACGGCCTTGCTGAATACCGCTTCGTTGCCCTGCGGGCGTCCGCCGCCAGATGCCGCGCCCCTTCGGGACAGGGAACCCCTCAGCTCGCCGTCGCCGCACCCCACCCGCTCCTCACCTTCGTTCATTTGTTTGTGGATCTTGCGACTGCGTAGGCGTTGTGTAGGCGCAAGCGCGGCAAAAACATCTGCCGCGGGATGCCTGTGGTCGGCCTTGTCCTCCTCTCGGGCGAGGGGGCGCGCGCGAAGTGTCGCGAGTGAGGTCTTCCACGGGGCGCCACCGTAGGAGTTGCCTTGTCTGCAACCAGCGATAGCCACCGAGGCAGGGCCGGCTAAGAAGACTTTGTTGTCGAGGTGCGAGAGGTGAGCGCAACCGTGGAAGCCGAGACCGAGCGACAGCTTCGCGCAAGCCCCCGAGCA
>JBNMKZ010000078.1:0-9168 GCA_050874585.1 Verrucomicrobiota bacterium
CATCGTGGGGTATACGTCGAAGGAGGCGGCGCAGGGGAAGTTCTTGATCGTTGGTGCTCAGTTTGATGCCGTCAAGGGCGGGCGGGCTATCAATGACCTCGTCAGCGGCGTTCAGGGTGTCGACTACGACGACAATGATGTGTGGATGACAACGGCTGCACAGATTCAGGTTCCATCGACCGCAGGTTACGATGTTTACTACTACCTGAATGATGGATACTATGATGATGGTAGCGAAGAGGGTGCGACCAAGGCTGGTTGGTGCGATGCGGGCGGAAATATCGTAACTGACGAGCTGGACTCAATGGTCGCCTTTTGGTTCAAGAGCGTCCCCGGCGATGCCACGGCGACGATTGCCGGTGCCGTGCCTTCCACCAAGGATACGGCCGATGTTGACTGCCCCGAGAGCTTCGCTCTTCGTGCGAATGCCTTTCCGAAGCCTGTCGCCCTTAACTCGGATGCCATGCAGGCGATTGGCATCACGGGCGTTGACTACGACGATGCAGATGCGTGGATGACAACTGCACCGCAGATTCAGGTTCCCTCGGCTTCGGGTTACGATGTTTATTATTATCTGAATGATGGATACTATGAAGATGGTAGCGAAGAGGGCGCAACGAAGGCTGGCTGGTGCGATGCGGGCGGAAACATCGTGAATGATGTCATTCCCGCCGGGCAGGGCTTCTGGACGAAGGGAACGACGGGCGCGTTCAAGATCCTCTTCACCAAGTGAGATTTCATCTGCCCCGCATTGGGTGGGGTGGTCGAAAAACAAGAAAAGAGAAAAGGAAACTAAGTCATGAAGAAAATCATTATTGCGCTGGCGTTTGTGGCAGCGGTTGTCTCCGCGCAAGCTGCGTCAGTAAAATGGAAAATCACGGGAGAGACGGCCGATATTGGCAAGACCGTCTATCTGCTGACCTCACTTGCGGAGTCTTACGATTCCGCTGACGCTCTCGCAGCGGCTGCCGTGGGATCGGGAACGCTTGCTAAGAAGGGTCGCTCAACCTATGCGGACGGAACTTTTGCCGCCGATTCCATCACAAAGACTGGGAACGCCTATTGGGCAATTATTAATGCAGACGGAAAGTCTTTTACTTATATCGACGCTGACATTTCCAGCATGGTTTATGATCCAAACAATCAGGAAACTGCGCCTGGTACAGCCGCATCATCCATCGCCGCGATTTCTGCGGGTACGACGGTCGCGTTCGGGAACATCCCGGAGCCGACGAGCGCGATGCTGCTCGTCCTCGGTGTCGCCGCGCTGGCCCTCCGCCGCAGGCAGAAATAAGCGACTCGAATAAGGACTGAGTCAGGGAGGCCCGTCCGCGTGTGCGGGCGGGCCTTTCAGCTGTGGGGCGGGCAGACGAAACAACAACCGAAAGGCTTTCGAAATGGCGTGGAATGGTTCAGGCGGAGAGGGCGACACCTCGCATTCGCCCCTGATTGGGCGCGGGGGAGCGCGGCGCGGCACTTTCGTCGGGCTTGGGGCGGTAGCCGCCCTTA
This sequence comes from Verrucomicrobiota bacterium, assembly GCA_050874585.1. GTDB lineage: Bacteria > Verrucomicrobiota > Kiritimatiellia > RFP12 > UBA1067 > UBA1067. The sequence goes on from JBNMKZ010000078.1 coordinate 1,510, forward strand.
TTCTCCTCGGCTGGGGGATTTGGTGGGGCCTGCGTTCGGAGCCTGCCGTGGGGGTCTCGAACGAACGGGCGGGAGGGCCCGCCCCCCTTCGCGAGCAGTCTCCCGCGCCGACCGCGTCCGCGCAATCCACCGATGTGAAAAGTGCCGCGCCCGAGCCGAAGTCCGTGCGCCTCTGGAACGGCATCGCCGTCGTCTCGTCCTCCGTCCACACGAACCGGAACGGGACGACGGTCGAACGGCTCGTCCTGGCGGACGGCCGCCGGGCGGAGAGCGTGAGGCCCGCTCCGCCCGTCTTCGCGAATGCGAGCGACCAGCTGATTGCGACCGTGCTCGCCGTCCGCCCCGGGCAGTCGATGCCGCCCCTCCCCGACCTCTCGGGGATTGACCGCGACTTCAGGACTTCGATAGAGAATCCCGTCCCGATTCTGGATTCGGACACGCCCGAAATCCGCAACCTGAAGGCGCAGGTGGCGGAGGTGCGCGCCTATCTAGCGGAGGAGGTGCGGCGCGGCACCTCTGTTATGGAGGCCCTGACCGCGCACCGGGAAGAGATGGAGCGGATGGCGGACCATCGCCTGATGGCGATTCGCGAAATCGAGAAGATTGCCACTGAGGACGGCGAGGCGGCGGCGCGGCAGTTTGCGAGCCGCGTGAACGAGTCCCTGCGCGAACGGGGGATTCCCGAGGTGCCTGTCGGGGATGCCGCATCGGGGAAAGTGAAGAGACACTGAAACGGAGGAAAAGATGAAAAGAACGGATGAACTTGTGAAATTGGTGGCGCTCGTTGGCATCGGGCTGACGGCCTTCGGCCTGGTCGCGGCAGATCCGACGCCGCGCGTTGGGCACAGGACGCGTCCGGCGCGGTTCACGAAGCCGTCGGGCGGACTGGTCGAACGGACCTACACGGGGAATGTCGTCCGCGTCGTCAATGCGCAGGCGGCGATTCCGGGTTCGGCCGTCTCGGGGGCCGTGGGGACTGTCCGCCTGCGCTCGCAGATTCCCGTCGAGCTGTCGCCTGCGGGCGTTCCGGCCGACGCGTCGCCGATGGGCGTCGCGGCATCCGCCGTGCGGGCCGACGGCGTGGGCGCGGCAATCGTGCTGGTGGACCGCCCGGGCGAACCGCTGCTCGTCGCCTCGCCGGACGGACGCTGGGCGACGGTCAACATCTCGCCGATTGCGGGAGCGCCCGAGCGGGCGGGCGGGCGACTTGAGCGCCTGATGTGGAATGCGCTCGCCCGTGCGCTGGGCGCGGGATGGTCGGGCGACGCGGCAAGCGTCCTCGGGATGGCTGCCGGGGTCGAAGGGCTGGACGCCCTCCCGTCCGCGCCCTCCCCGGCCGAGCAGAATGCCATCATTGACGCGGCAAAGGCGCATGGCGTCGGACTCCTGACATTTGCGACCTACCGCACGGCCTGTTCGCAGGGCTGGGCCCCCGACCCGACGAACGACGTGCAGAGGGCCATTCGGGACGAGGTCTACGCCATCCCGTCCGAGCCGATGAAGATTGAGTTCGACCCGAAGCGTGGACGGTAATCCGCCGCGCCGGATACGCATCCAGGGGGAAAGAACCTAACGGATGCGCAGAAGGAAGCGTCTGGGCATCGATTCGTAGCAACCGATGTCGATGTTCTCACCCCGCTGACGCGATTCATTCGCAAGGTCGACCGTCGGCGAGACGAGGCCTGCGATCGTGCCGCCGTCCTGTAGCACCCCACCGCCTCGCGGCGTGTAGTCGCCTTGGGCGTAGTTGGCAAAGAATTCGTTCGCCGTCCCAATTCGGCACGTGTCATTGATGGGTGCCGCGTCATCCGTTGCGCAGTTGACAAAAGACGAAGGTGCGCCGTCCCAGCCCATGATTTCGAGCCCCGTCGCGTTTTTGCAATTGGCCGCCATTACGCAATTGACGACCCTTGCCGTTGCATCCGCACGGACGGCGGCAACGAGTCCCGTATGAAAATTATCGACAATTGTGCAGTTATCAAGCAGACCGTTCAGGATGCGGACGATGCTACAGTTGGTTGCATGAATGCCCTGATATGTTCCTTTCCCCGTATTGCGCGTAAACAAGGTATTGGAAATCCGCCCATGGTCAATGTAGGCACCGAGTCCATCCGTTGCTGGTTTGGAAGAGTTTCCGATTGAGCAATCCTCGACGCGGCAATGCGTGAGGAGCGCGGCATCCGAATTCATGTAAACACCCGCACCGCGTCCATTTTCTGAGCGAACCATGCCGCTTCGGAGGATGCAGTTCGAGATTGTTCCGCCGTTGGAGAGAATGGCGGCCGTGCCGCCCGCGCTGTAGCTTTGACCATGTTCAAGCGTCAATCCCGACAGCGCGGCGTTCGGGTGGTTCAGGACGAAGACGCGCCGAGACTTGACGGTGGCCGTTGCATTCGTGACATTACGGATGGTGACATCCGACGGATTCCCCGTGAGACCTTTGACGGCGATGGGGGCCGCCAACTGAAGCTCGTTCTTGATGCCATAACTGCCGGGGAGAAGGTAGACGGTTCCATTCTTATCCGCCGAAGAGGAGATGGACAGTTTGGAAATCGCGGTTGCAATCGTTGCCAGCGGCTTCTCGTAGTCCGAGCCATCGTTATTCAAGTCGCTCCCGTCTGGGGCAACGAAAACTGCCGCGCCCGAAGCGCTGTCCGAACGCGAAAGCGCGAACTTCCACTCCAATCGGCAGGGATAACCCGGCATTTGAAACTCGCTCACCGTTCCCGTCCCTTCCGTTATGAACGTTTCGGGGATGCCTTGGCGATAGAGCGACCAGCCCGTGCATGTCGCCAACAGAGCACCATCATCGAGAGAAACCTGAGCGGGAGCGGAGAAGCGGACGGTGGTGTCCGCCTCGACAAGGTGTTCACCATAGGACAGACTAACTGTGCCGCAGTTCCCCGGCGTTCCCGTGATAAGGAGGCGATTGCGTGGGACGGTGAAGAACTCCGCCTGCTGAATAACGATTGCCCCGCCGCCCTGTGAGGAAAGGAATCGAAGACGGTAGCGGTCGTAGGCGGTTTGGTTGTCGAATTCGAAGTAGCGGGCCTCAAGTGCTTTCCAGGAGGGCAGGTTCTTGACCTCATCAAGAACAATCCAAGCTTTTTCCGCGCTGTTGTAGCCTTCGAGCGTGAAGTCTTTCGGCGAACGGATACTGACATTGGAGCCACCGCCGCTTGTGCCAACTTGATTGTAGATGCGGTAGGCGTTCACGACCGTTGGAGTCTTGAAAGAGTAGGTGATGGAAGCTGGGGTCTTCTGAAAGCCAACAGCCTTGCTGGCCGCCTGCTTCCCGAGGTTGGTAACAGCCGACGGGACATCGCCCTTCAGGTCGAAGGCTTCCCCTCCATAGGGAGAGAGAATGTCCCCAGATCGGAGGACATCACCACTCGCCTTGTCGGCATCCGTCAGGTCAATGAGCGCGACATCCGTGGGTTCGGGCATGCGTTCGGCAAGCGCAAAACCAGCCGACAAGAGAATAGCGCACACGGATATGTACTTGAATCTCTGGATATTCAATTTGACCTCCCCACTCTTTTCCGTTCCACTGATAGAAAATCCAAGTGCCCCTGCTATTCGGCATCCAGCGGGATGGTTCGGATGCCCAATCGGCGAAGCGCGGCATTTTTCTCCTCCCAGGCGGAAAGATAGGCCTCCTCGGACAGGGACTTCCGCGCACGCTCCAACTCGCCGCGCACGCGCGAGTAGACGGCGGACTCCGCATCTTGCCGTTCCGTCAGGCGCGAGGCATAACTGGCAATGGTCCCGCCCGCCCGCAGGTAGGCTCGTGCCTCGTCTTTCAGTCCTTCGACGATTGCGCGGATTTGCCGCGCCTCGATGCCCTCGGCATCTTTTGCAAGGGGCTTCTCGTTGAGAACGCGGAGCAATTCGCCCTCCGTGACATTTCGGACACCGGCGCGCGCTCCCGGAATGGCAAAGGAAGCGAGAAAGCGGTCGCCATCGGACTCGAAAACATCTTCCCAGCCCGTGAGAATGCCGCGCTCAATGACTGCCGCGTCCCCGATTACCTGCCGTCGCGTTTGCGAAACCAGAAACTCCGGCTCGGTTGATGGTGTGCGAAGAAGAGGAATGATGGTCGCGGTGACGACCAGTGCCAAGAGGATGAAAATGAGAAGCCGTCCACGAATTGGGCGGGGGGCACCATTCTCACGACTCCCGTCCTCCGCCTGGACCTTGATTGGGCGGATGCCATTCGCCCGAAGCGCGGCAAAAGCCGCATCCCGGGACGGAGCCTCAATCACATCCGTGTGCCGGATGCCGTCGCCAGTCCTGTAGACGTAGTGGTACTTCACTTGTCCTTCTTCGGGTCGAATTCAATCTTCATCGGCTCTGCGGGAATTGTATGGACCTTATCCCAAACGGCCTGCTGGAATTCGTTTGTCGGCGCAGGTGCCCAGCCTTCCTGGCAGGCCTTCCGATAGGTTGAAATGACGGCCGGGCGAACGCCCAGCGTCTCCATGTAGGTGCGGAAGCGTTGAAGAACATCAATCGGCAAGCCGAAGTCGGGGTTCTTGTCGAGATCGGCATGGTCAACGATGCCGCGTGTCAGCGCACGGGGGAACTGCGAGTTCGTTGCACCACAGAGATAGGAAAAGCCACGCGTCAGCTCCTTCTTGACCCGCGCCTCAAAGTAGGCCGGTCGCTGCTCGGTCGCAATGGGCGCAACATTGACGATTGCCCAGCGGTTCTCGGGGGCAACCAAAATCGCCGGCAGCGACGCATCGTCGACGATAAAAAGCGTTGCATTCCCCTCCACCTTTGGTGCGGCAAGGCTGAACGAGCCACCATCCTTAAGCGAAATCTTGAATTTCGTCTCCTTCGCAAAGTAGGCGATGGACTCGTTGAGCCAGGCTACGGGAACACGACTCTGACAGTTGACATAGAAGATTTCGCCCTGCTGGGTGCCAGGTTTGTTCAGGTATCCGCCAGTTTTCTGAAGGAACAACTTCTTTGCACGCGCACGCTTCGCGGCAACGTCCTCGGGGGTTGGCGTGGACGAGACTTCCGCTCCAACGGCCATCAATGCCGATGCGACAACGACCGCAAAATACAGGCACCTCATTTATTATCCTCCTTGTGGGACATCAGTTTGCGACGGGTTATCGGGCCAAACTTCATTGGGGCGATTCCCTTCGACTCCAACATCTTGTTGCAGGCAGACAGAAGATCCTCGACATCCTGTTCGGTTTCGCACGAGTTCAGACGAGCATCGTTGAACATCGACTTGATTTCCATCTTATAGCGCATCAAGTCCTGCAATTCCTGCCGCGTATCAAGCATAATCTGCTCAATATCCTCGCCACGATCCATCGCCGCCTTTAGGTCCATCCGCGCCTGAATGACATCCTGCTTGAGCTGGGCCTGCTCGGGCGTATCGCCTTTTGTTATTTCAATCGGCTTCTTGAGTGATTCCAGGAACTGTTTCTTGAAGCGGCCGTTGTAGCGCGGCGTTCCAATGAGCGTCTCACCTGGTTTAAGCGTCAGATAGCAGGCAATTTCATTATCAGTCGATGACTCAAAGATATGGTAGGCCCCCTTAGGTCGATTCGCTACGGAATTGGTAATGACGCCAAGCCGACGATGGATACGCCCGGAGGGGAGCATCACGTAGCCATTGACGACTTCGCCGACCTTGGTCGGACGAGCGTTTGGGTCGATGGGCTTTGGCGCAACCTCTTCCGTCCGCTGAATTGGGGCGGGGGCTGGGGTTTGATCTTGAATCATCTTCGGACGAGAATCTTCCACTTTAGGCACCCTGACTGTGGAGGCCTTTCCTCCGAGAATGAGATAGGCACAGACTCCCGCCCCAGCAAGAACAATCAGCGCGGCAAAGGCACCATGAAACAAAGGCGAGCACCTCCGTGCAAGACGGGGGGACTTGTCATTTTGGGATGGCTGATTCCAGTGTCTCACTTCTGACATATCGCATATTCCTCTGCTTCAGGCTGAATTATACCAAATTATTCCCTGCCTGTGGCAAATTTCAGGCATCTTCATTCCTTTAACTGCACTTTACTGCCCGTCTTCTGCACTTTTCTCCGCCGCGTCGCCAATAAACAAAGGCAAAACCGTACCGAAAAACATCGTGGGGTATCAGACGAAATCTCTTCAGGCTGGTTCCACGATGACAGGTGCAACCTTCCTGCCTGTCACGGGTAGCGGAGTAGACATTCAGAGCATCATCCCCGCTGGTGACAATATCAACTCTGGCGATGTCAACATTCAGACGCTGAATGCCTTCGGGCAGACAGTGGACACCTATATCTACTACGGTGAAGGTGAATTCGACGATGGTGCTGCCGCTGGCTGGTACACGGATGATGGACTGGCGGACGTCTCCTTTGCCCCTGGGCAAGGACTCTGGGTCGCCGCGCCAAACGGTGACACGACGATAACCTATTCGGGAACCGTCGGTAAGGCCGATGTCTCCGTTGAGCTGTTTCAGGGAGGGTCTACGGCGACTGCCAATATGATGCCAGTTTCAATTTCCATCCAGGATATTATCCCCACAGGCGATAACATCGATTCTGGCGATGTCAACGTTCAGACGCTGAATGCCTTCGGGCAGACGGTGGACACCTATATCTACTACGGTGAAGGTGAATTCGACGATGGCGCTGCCGCTGGCTGGTACACGGATGACGGATTGGCGAACGTCACCTTTGACCCTGGGCAGGGACTTTGGGTTGCCGCGCCAGACGCGCCAACAACCCTTCAATTCCCCGCCCCCGAGTTTTGATTTCGTGTGGTGCACAGTGTGCCATGCGTAACCAAGAAAACATAAAGGAATAACAAAAATGAAAAAAATCATCATGGCGCTGGCGGTTGTGGCCATCGCAACAGTCGGGCAGGCGGCCGCATTCGCGTGGTCGACGACCGGGACAATTCACCCAGCAACGGATTCGTCGGCGACCTTATCGTTCACGGCCTACCTAATTAACAGTTCAACCATTACGCAGGGAGATCTTCTGACGGCCCTCCGCAATGGCGGCTCCATAACGGATTACTCCGCATTGAGCACCTTCACCGGGAGCGGCAAGGTCACTTCCACAAAGTTCAATTTTGACATAGACACTGGAAAGAATCTCTCGGCCTATTTCGTTATTGTGGATGGGGACAATGTCTTTCTTTCTAAGACCGTCACAAAAGCAGCTCAGGCCACTTCTGACGCGACATTAGCTTTCGCAAGCCAGTCTGCGGCATCAAGTAGTGTATTCGGTTCTGATGTCGCATACGGAGCTGCTGGATGGTATGGGACCGCCGCCGTTCCCGAGCCGACGAGCGCGATGCTCATCGTCCTCGGCGTCGCCGCGCTGGCCCTCCGCCGCAAGCAGAAGTAAACGGCAGAAAGACTAACGAAGAAACAGAGTGCCGCGTCCTCCCCAGGCGCGGCACTTCCTCTTTCCTGTAGAAGCTTCCCCGGCTTCGGGATCGTCACGCACCCGTGACCAACCGCCCCGTCCCGGCGAAGTTCGCAAAGTGCGCCCCATCGACTTCCCAGTCCTCCCCGGCGTAGATGACCGACCCGACGTCGATGGAGTCGGACAGTCCCGCGAGGCGGCGGATTCCGCCAAGCATCGACGCGTCGGGCGTGTGGGCGCTCTTCACCTCGAACAGCCGGAGTCGGCGGTGGGA
>JBNMKZ010000079.1:0-8280 GCA_050874585.1 Verrucomicrobiota bacterium
ACGGAAGTCAAGGGCCCCATCGCCGAGGGTAGTGCGGGACTCGCCCGTGCGAGAGTAGGACGCCGCCGGCCCTTTCCTTTTCCACCCCGCGCACCGCGCGCGATGCGCGCTCGCAAGGGGCAAGGGGGAAAGGAAGGGCGCGCAGACGGGGGACGCGGGATTTCATCCCATCTCGCCCTCCGTTTCTTTTTTACTTAAATTCCACACTCCCAATAGGTGGGTGTGCACAATGCATGAAAGTATGGTATAATTCCCTATCATGATAAGTGTAATACTCGCAATCGTAGTTGGCCTTTCCGGATTTGCCACGGCGCACTATGCCGTTGGGGCTGGTATTGGGTGGAGCGTCTTTTGGTCGATTATTGGTTTTGCCGCTTTCCAGGCAATCTTTGGCTACTTGATTCGAAAGAGCATCACGCGTGATATGGAGAAAGTCCAGTCCATTTTGATGGCAGGTCAGAAGCAGATACAGGCTAAAACGCAGCGTTGGCAGATGCGTCCACCGAGTTCTATTCAAGAAGCCCAGCGCGAAATTTTCGCCGACACGAAGGTTTTTGTCCGGGAGGCTATGAAGCAGACAGAGGAGTTGGCAAAATATCGCCTTTGGGTTCCGATGTTTCGCCGTCAAATGGCGACGGCTCAGTTGCAGTTGAGTTGGATGATTAAGGACTTCAAGACGGTGGATAAGCTCTTTCCAAAGGCCATCCTTCTTGATCCTACCCTCGTTGCCATGAAGATGGCACGAATGTATATGCTGAATGAGGGGACTGAGGCCATTGGCAAGGTTTACCGAAAGGCGGTTCGTCGTCTGCGCTACAATCAGAATGTCCTTTTGGCGGCAACTTGGAGCTGGATTCTTATTCAGCGGAATGATTCAGACGGTGCTTTCAAGGCCCTGACTGAGGCTTTACGTAAGAGCGACAACGAAACGCTCAAGCGTAACCATGAGATTTTGATGAACAACCGAGTTGCGCATTTCAATAATTCGGGGCTGGGGGATGTTTGGTATTCACTCCTTCTTGAAGAACCGAAAGTCAAGATGCAGCGTCCACACGGTTTTTACCGTTAAGTGAGGGGCATTAGATGAAGGTTCGTAAAGCGGTTGTATTGGCGGCTGGCCTTGGGACGCGGCTTCGTCCGTTGACTTGTGTCGCCCCCAAGCCTTTGCTTCCCATTTGGGGTGTTCCCATGTTGGAACGCATTGTCGACGCGTTGTGTTCATGGGGTGTGGATGACATTGTTGTCAATTGTCATTATCTGCACGAACAGGTTGAGGCGTGGGCGGCCGCGAAGCGAGAGTCTGGGTTGCGGATAACTGCGGCATACGAACCAGAGATTCTTGGCACGGGCGGTGTATTGAATCCATTGCGTGACTGGATTGGATCCGATTCATTTTATCTCGCCAATGGGGACATTGTCGTTGAAGGGTTTAATGGTTTTGAGCCCTCCGCGGAGGGCTCGGTCGAGACCATCGGGACATGCCTGATGACGGAAGCGGGGCCTCGAACGATTGAAGCCGATCCGAATGGTTATGTCACATGCTGGAAAAGTCCTGACGCGGGGTTCCCCGGTACATTTACCTATTGCGGACTTGCCCTCCTGAAGCCTGAGATTTTGAAGTATGTGGAGCCGACTGGTTTCTCGACCATCGTCCAGGCCTATGAACGAGCCATGATGGACGGGAAATTCATGCGGGGGGTGACATCGCCTGAGTTGCTGTGGACGGATGCCGGAACGATTCCAAGTTATTTGGAATTGAATCGTGATGGTGAAGACAATGCCTTTGCGGACTTGCCACAGTTGTGCGCTGTCGATGCGAAAGAAGTCGAGTTTCTTGGTGCACGGGGAAGTGATCGCTGTTTCTTCCGTGCGGATGGTAACCTAGTTGTCATTTACGATGATGCGAAGCGGGCGGAAAATGCGCGTTATGCGGGACATGCGGTGTGGCTGAAGAGCAAGGGTGTTCATGTCCCGAGCGTTCTGAAAGATTTCCCAGCCATCAAGACGACCGTCTATTCATGGGCGGGTTGTGAGCACCGGATGTCTCTTGAAGAATATGTGAAGGTCGTCGAGGGATTGGCTGCGTTCAATGCACTTGATTCGAAGGACCTTGAACTTGAGTCGGCGTTTGGGCCTGACCTTTGGGCGTGGGAGCGGAATCTCTTTATAGAACATTGCCTTGGTTCCCGATATAGAATGGAATGTCCTAAGGGTGTGTTGGAGGAGCTTGGCAATGTCGCCGCCTTGCTGGAGCGCGAACCGAAGGCTCTGGTTCACCGCGATTTCCAGTCATCGAACATCCTTTGGAAGAATGGAGACTATACATTTATTGATTTTCAGGGGATGCGTCTTGGGCCTGCGGCCTATGACTTGGCGTCCCTTCTGTACGATCCCTATGCGGCGAAACTGACCGAAGGGGAGCGGCGGGCGTTGACGAAACTGTACGGCAAGTGCAGCGGTCGGCCTGAGATTGAGAAGATTCTTCCATTCGCCGCTGTCCAACGGCTGATTCAGTGCTTGGGTGCATATGGTCGGCTTGCTTCCGTTGGACAGCCCCAATTCGAAAAGTATGTTTTGCCTGCACTCGAGAATTTGCTGGTGGCGGCAGACGAAGCGGACTTTGAGTCCATTGGAGCACTTGCAGAAGACCTCATTGCTCGTGAAACCCACACACACGCTCAGGGTACGGATCATTGTCATTGCCACGAGGAAGGCGGTTCGTGCTCCTGCGGTCATCACCATGACCACCACGAAGGCTGTACGTGCCACCATCACCAATGAACGCCATTCGACAGTTCGTGAGGAAGGTCAAGAAAACCGGGAAGCGCTATCCCGGTCTCGTGCGGACTGTCTCGATGGGGCGGGAACGGACTTTTCATGCGTGGACTCTTGGGGAAGATACATTTATTTTTGAGGATGGAATTGTTTCTCATCTGAACGAGCGCCCGAGCATCTTGATTGTCGATCGGCGGGAACTGAACCATCGGGATAGCGGTCGCGTGATGACGATGTCGACGGGCAATCATTCGGTCGCGGCGTTTCCGTTGTTGGATGGACGGTTTTGGCGGATCTCACGGTTGCCGTCCGCGAAGCGCGGCGAGGTGTTAATGACGCGCATTCTCTGTGCGAATGTGGTTGATGGGCGGACGATTGAGACATCCCAGCGGGATATTCCGTCGAAGATTCTCTTTGGGCTTGACGGGTGGCTTTTGGAGACAGTTGGTTTCGCACTGAACGATGTCATCATGGGCGATCGGAATGTGCTGACGCTTGAGCACTATCGTCAACTTGGGCAGGAGTGGCGCGTCAAGCCGCTTGCCTGGACGGAGGCGGAGATGAAGGTCGCCTTGGCGGCCTCGAAGAAGCGGATTTCATCGGGACTTGTCTATTATCATTCCACGCGGGGCGTGCATTTTCTCTCTCTATCTGAGTTCAAGCGTTTTGCCACATTGGCGCAGACGGATTTGGAATCGTTCATTCGCGGCTTGAGGGAACTCGTCACCGTCTATGAGGGCAACCGCTGTTCGTTTACGCGGCTGGTGAAGTATCGCGGGCATCACGAGATTGAATTGTTCGGTCTTCGGCGCGGCGTTTCGCTCGAACGGGTCATACCTGAACTTGAGCGTCTGATGGAGGCGATTACCCTTGGACGCATTGGGCAGCTTGGTATCATTCAGAAGGCGAACGAAATTGCCGCGCTTTACGAGAGCCAGTTGTCGCGTCCCGAATTGGCGGACGAGACTTCGTCGGTCTTCATTGAGACGATTTACATGTGTGTGACGGGCGAAGTCTATTCCGTAGTCGGAGAAGGCATGACGCCGGCATTTGACGACCGCCGTACGGCTCTTCCGGGTGCAACGTATGTCGATGGTCGACCGATTCTGCATCCGGGTGCTGATTCACGCAGTGAGGTGCTGCTTTCCAACTTGCGGGGACTGATGTCGAAGGACGAAGTCGTCGAATACGCGAATGTCTACGAATTGCGCGAGGATGAGGGTGTCCCGATCGGGGAGGGGCGGACGCGTGAGGTTGTTTACAAGACGAATCGCCGACCTTTGACCGTGAGCCTGATTGAGAAGCGGTTGGCGCACGCGGCGAAAGGGTATGGAAGTTATATGTTGGCGCGGATTGGCGCGTTGAGGTCGCTCGGTGTGCGGCTGAGTGCTTACTATCGACTCCTGCGTCGTCGTTCGCATACGGGGAAGCGGCCTGTCGACTTCTATATTCGCGCACGATGCGAAGGCGAGCCGATGGAGGCAATACCCGAAAACTACTTCCGGAGCATCGACGATTCATCAGTCGAGGAGAAGGAGGTCGTTCTTGCGCTTGCCGCGCTCATGGGTGATGCGGCGGCGCAAAATATGGCCATGAAGAAGTACGATCCAGCGTTGGCTTCGCCCCTTTACGGTGTCGGCAAGGAGATTTACGAGTTTGAGTACGACATCCTGCGCCAGCGAATTGTGCCGAAGAGCGTGGCGACCTGTTCGATTCGCGGCAGTTTTGGTTGGCCCTGTCTGGACTTCACGGACGAGAACTTGCGGAAGATGGCGAATTTCTACCTAACGAACTATGCGCATACGCTGAAGATTTACCAGAAGCGGCATAATGTGACGATGGCTGAAGTTGCCGAGCGGTTCATGGGGGGCTTTGAGTTCAGGACGCGTGCACTCGCCTGGCAGTTGAGTGTGATGCGCGATGAATTTGAGTCGTTTCAGCCGGACTTGCCCGCGCATTACGGGTTCGGGCGCAAGTGGAAATTCCTCATGTGGTCGCTTGAGCGGCAAGAACGCCGGCTGCCGACGATTCGGAAGATGTTTTTCAATAAAGTGGAGCTCATCGAAAATGAAGACGTATGGAATCATCCCCAGTAGGTTCGGTTCGAGCCGATTTCCTGGAAAGCCCCTCGCGATGTTGGCTGGCAAGCCGCTCGTCGCCTGGGTGGTGGAGGCCGTCAAGCGGGCGAAATCTCTGGATGAAGTGCTCGTGGCAACGGATGACGAACGGATTGTCAAGGCGGTTGAGGCGTATGGCGGACGCGCGGTGATGACACCTTCCGATTTGCCGAGTGGAACCGATCGCATAGCCTGTGCAGCGGGCGATTTTGCCGATGATGACATTCTCGTGAACATCCAGGGGGATGAGCCGCTCATTGATCCTCGGTTGATTGATGATCTTGCGATGAAGTTGAAACTGGATGCGAAGTGGTCAATGGCGACGGCGGTTACGCCTATTCGGAAGGTTTCGGACTTCGCGGCAAAGACAGTTGTTAAGGTTGTGCTGGATCGGGAAGGAGGGGCCATGTACTTCTCCCGTGCGCCCATTCCTTGCGACCGCGATCACGAACCCGATTTGTCCAGTGGACTGTATGTGCGTCATCTGGGCATCTACGCCTATCGCGGCGCTTTCTTGCGTAAGTACGTTGCGGAGCCGCCGTGCGCACTTGAGAAGACGGAGAAACTGGAGCAATTGCGTGCCCTGTGGATGGGGGCGAAGATTGCCGTCGTCAGGACGGAGGACGAGGGCGTTGGAGTCGACACTCCGGAGGATGCCGAACGTGTGGCAGGAATACTCGCAAATCGCGCGTCGTGAACGCCGCGCCATTTTCCGCCGCGCTCTAATCAACTCGCTTCCCGTCCTGATGGGCTACATCACGATGGGGTTCGCGGCGGGCGTCCTGATGGCCGTAAAGGGGAATGTCCCATGCGCACCCCTGTGGTCGGGATTGTGCGGAGCGGCTTGCGTTTCGGGGACGCTGAGCTTTGCCATTGTTCCCGCAATGGCAGACTCCGTTTCGCTCTTTCAGGTTGCCCTCCTCACGCTGGGTATCAATTTTCGGTATGCGTTTTATGGCTTTTCCCTCTTGAAGCGGTGGCATGGCGTCACCTTCTTCCAGAAGTGGTTTCTCATCCATTCGCTGTCGGATGAGATTTATGCGTTGGATGTTGCCTGCAAGATTGCGAATCCGATCAAGAATCGTTACTATTGCCTGTGGAACGGACTCCTCAATACGGGATATTGGATCGTTGGTACGACGGCGGGGGCCATTGCCGGGAGTGCGCTTCCGATTCCGTCCCGGGGCATCGAATTTGCAATGGTTGCGCTCTTCCTGGTTATCTTTACGGATCAGATGAAAGGTTTGCTCAAACATGCTTGACCGCTGCCTTTATCTCGTGGCTGTTCTTGTCGTCGCGTGGGCTGTGACGTTTGCGCTGCGCGCTCTACCGTTTCTTCTTTTTGCAGGCCACGATCGAGCACTGCCTCCTTGGGTGGAACGGCTCGGCAACATTGTCTCGCCCGTGATTATTGCGGGGCTGATTTTCTATTCCTATTCGGGGCTTGAGTGGCGAACGGCCTGGCCCTACTTGGCGGGACTTTTGACGGTCGGGCTGCAAATTTGGAAGCGGAATCCGCTTGTGAGCATCCTTGCGGGAACGGTCGCCTATATGTGCCTCCTGAATTGTGGTTGCGTGACGGAGCGTGCGCTTGAACTCGATCCGTCCCATCCAGCCGTTCGCGTGGCGGTTTCGGGTGTCTACTTTGGCGAAAAGCGCGTGGAGCCTTCTCAGGTCGTCGAAATTCTTCAGGAAAACCAGGTGCCGTTTGAGCGGACGATTCACATTCTCATTGAACCCAAAGCCCTGTACAACCTTTCGGATGCACGGCTGTTGATGGCGACGCTCGCCAAGGCCGGCTATACGCGCCCTGTACTCGTGACGAAACGCCACGGGGAGGCGGTGACGATTGAAAAGCCGGAAGAACCCCAGACGGACGAAAAGAACGGAAGGTCGGTTCGTCCTTCTTCACGGAATGGAGTGTCTTCCGGTAAGCGCGTCATCCGCTACAAGAAGGCCAACGAATGAGCCTGCGCATTGCCATCGTCGGCTATGGGTTTATGGGGCGGACGCATTATGGCGCTTGGAAAAAGTGCCCGGGCGCAAAGGTTGTCGCCGTGTGCGATGCGAATCTTGCCCAGTTGACGACGACGGTGGTGGGCAACCTGAAGGGCGCGGCGGATAATTCGCGCCTCCCGTCTTCCATTCGAGTCTGGCGTGATTTTGATGCCATGCTTGCGTCCGGCGGTTTTGATGCCGTGGACATCACATTGCCGACGGCACTTCATGCGGAAAGCACGGTGAAGGCCCTTCGTGCTGGCTTTCATGTCCTCTGCGAGAAGCCGATGGCCCTGACGGTGCGCGACTGCAATCGGATGCTCATGGAAGCGCGGCGGACACGGCGAACGCTTTTGGTCGCCCAGTGCGTCCGGTTCTTCCCGGAGTATGCCTACCTGAGGCGGCTTGTCCAGGAGAATCGTTACGGAAAGGTCGTCGCGGCGGATTTTACACGCTTCATGTCCGCACCCAAATGGTCGCCGCGCGGCGGTGCATGGCTGTTGGATGAGACGAAGTCGGGCGGACTCTACGTTGATGCGCACATCCATGATGCGGATTACATTCTCTCCGTTTTCGGTGCGCCGCGATGCGTCCGCTCGCGTGCCCACCACTCGGTTCATGGGTATGTGGACCATTTGACGACGGACTATGTCTATGACGACGGGAAGATTGTGACGGCCGATTGTTCGTTCGCGGCGGCAAATACGCTTGTCTGGGATGCCGCCGTGCGCGTTTTCTTTGAGCGGGCGACGGTTTTCATCGGCCCGGCCTATCGGCATTGCCTGACGGTTTACCCGAATGAGGGGCGGCCTTTCTCACCCAAACTTGCCAGACGCACGGGTTATGAGGAGGAGGTTCGCTACTTCAGGCATTTGGTGGAGGGAACGCTCCGTGCTGAAGAGAAGATTCTGACGGCGGCGGATGCGCGGGATTCTCTGGCTCTTGTGTTGCGGGAGCGCACCTGTGCGGCGCGGCAGATCTGAACGAGCACGGAAAGTCTCCACTCCTTTTAAGATAACGAGACGAATGTGCCGCGCCCGCGCCCGCGTCGGGCGTTTGGGACGGTCGCGGCGAGTCTCCACGGCGGGAGAATGCTGTCATCCCAAAGAGAATGTGCTTTTCTCCCAAAGAAGACGGGACTTTCTCCCAAGGAGGACGGGCTGTTCTTTGGGGGAAGAAGGGTGCTTGTCGGCGAGAGGAAGGGCAAGCACTAAGGTGGTTTGGTGAAAGGACTAAGGTGGTTTGATCAAAGCACCTTAGTGGTTTGGAGAAAGCACCTTAGTCCTTGCCCGTTCTCTTTGGCATCTCGGCCCTTCCTCCTTGGCATCCCTGCCCCTTGTCTTTGGGAGTCCAGCCCCCTTTCTTCCAAAGAAAAGATACCTTTCTTTGG
>JBNMKZ010000080.1:0-8221 GCA_050874585.1 Verrucomicrobiota bacterium
CACGATGATCAGCCTCGTCATGCTGTTCTGCTCCAACATACAGATTCCGTGGCCCAGCAGCAACACTCAGATGTCCATAAACAAAGGGCTAACAGCTCGGGAGGCGGCATGAGACGACCCACACCTATGCCTGAAGAGCCTGTTTTTTTGCCACTGAACACACTGAAACCGTCTTCGACGGACACTGAAGAACACTGAAGTCTTTTGGTTTCCCTGCGGGGCTGAACACGAAAAGGCTCGAACGCCGGCGGAGCCGGACACGAAACCTTTCCGTGCCTTCCGTGTTTTCAGTGCAGTCCGTGGTTGAACAACCACCCCCGACTTTCGTGTCCCGAAGAGCTTTCGCGGCCTTTCGTGTTCGGCCGAAAGGCCCCTTCCCATCGATTTCAGTGTCCGTCGTCAGGCGACGTCAGTCTATTCGCTGGCAAAAACACCGTCCCCATTCCGCGATTCCCGTCGTTCGCCTTCCCGATAACTGACAATTCCTTCAGGGAAAAGCGCATTTTCAGTTGCTGAAGACAGCATCCTGCCATCACGGAGACAGCGGGCGGTTGCCACGAAGACCACGGGCCGTCACCCGCGTCAGGAAGGGCGGCATTCACCAACACAACGGGCAAGCACTAAGGAGGTTTGATCAAAGCACTAAGGTACTTTGATCAAACCTCCTTAGTGCTTTGGACAAAGTACCTTAGTGCTTGCCCTTCCTCATGCTGAAGCGCTCCCTTCCCCTTCGGCAAGTCCGCCCGTCCTCTCCGTGGCAACCGCCCGCTGTCTCAGTGAAGAAAAGGCCGCGTCACCGTGGAGAAAAGACCCCGCCTTCCCGACGACACCCCTCGCCGTTCCGCACAAGCGGCATTTCCGCCGCGTTCGCGCCCACTGGAAGGTCCGCGAAGGCGGCTTTTCGTATGTTCAGCGGTTCAAACCGCCGCAACGAGCGAACGAATTCGGCAGCCTCACTCGTCCACGACACCAAGCCGAAGTTCGTCCGAATTGCCCTTCAGGCGCGGCGCATACATCGCTCGGATCGTGGTCGGCAGGACATGGTAGCGTCCCGGCATCTCGGCTCGGACACGATAAGTCAACGACTTCGCCCCTCGCCCGATCACCCGCAGGAAGATGGCGACATGCTTCTCCCGATACTCCACGTAAGCATAATCGCCGTCGCGGAACCACTGGTAGCCGCTACGCGTGCCGATTGGCTCCAATCCTGCCCCCTTGCGGTCTTCGATGACAATGTACTCATAGTCGTTCTTCGAATCAATGTCAAGACGGACATCCAGAAGGTCGCCGCTTTTCACCTCATCCCCATCGGCGAGTTCCCGTCCATTACGCGTCACCGTGCGATTGACGCGGACTTCAAGTCCGGCACGCGTCATCGGTTCTTCCACGCTTGGATAGGTGAGGTAGGCGTTGACATAGAGCGGACGAACCGCCGCCGTCTTCTCAACTGCCGCGCAGTAGGCCGAAAGCGCCTCGATGGCGAGTCCCGTGTCCCGCGTCGAATACCAGTAGTTGCGATTGGGGCGATTGTTATGGATGTAACGGGCCAGCCCACGCGTGACGACACCCTGGGGTTCCACCCGCACAAGCAACATCAGCGCGGTGGACTGCGCCTCCAGCTCCGAACCATACCAAAACCACCAGTAGTTGCCGTTCCTCAAGTTGAAGTAGCAGGTCTGATTCTCGTCATCCGAGCAGAGGAACTGCTTCAAGTTCCGAACGATTCGGTCGCGGCGTTCCCGTTCGCCGCGCAGGTCAAAGGCAAGCCCCAGTTGAGCCTGCGCGTAGAATGGCAGGCCCAGACGCTTCTCGTCCGCCGCCGTCAGGACGGTCTCGACCTCATTCGCATAGGCGGACGCATCCGTCCCGGCCAGTTGCAGCACATAGGCGGCGAACACGTCGTTCGCCGAGGGTGACACCATCTTCTCCGTCCGCCATCGTTCCACCGTTTTCTGCATCTGCTCACCAAGCCAGCGGATTCCGGACTGAATCATCGAATCGGGCACGTCAACATCCTTCTGCCGCGCAATGAGCAGGCCCCGAAGGACCGTTGCCGTCGTATGGACGCTCGGCTGTTCGAAGTTGCCGCTGAACCAGCCCCAGGCACCCGAAGAAAGCTGCATTTCCTCCAGTTTGGCAAGTCCGCCGCGAATGAGCGCGTCCATGTCGCCCTGTGCAAGACCGACGATCTGTTTACCGAGTGCCTTTCGTGCAACAACGGCGGGGACAAAACGGTTCATCGTCTGCTCGGTACACTCGTATTCGTAGTAGCGTAGGTACGGAATCGCCCGCACGATGGCATCCGACAGCGTATCCGAGACTTCCACGACGGCCGAGAGGTCGGCTTCTGCGACCCCGGCGGGGATAGGATAGCCCAACCGGCGGTAGAGATCCAGACCTTCGGCACCCTCGTATAAGCCCACGGCAGGCGCATTTGTTCGCGCATTCTCCTCAATGACACGCGAATAACTCACCGTCTTTTCCATCACGTGCGGCACAACGGAAATCGTCCGCACGACACCATCGCTGACGGCACCGTCCACATCCGAGGCGGACATCGTCATCTTGAGTTCGCCCGGCTGTTTCGCGGCGATTCGCCAGTCCACGCGCCGTTCCTGTCCAGGTTCCAGCAGAATCTCCTGCGGCGAATGCTCATTCGCAATCGCCGCGCCCTCCAGTTGAAGCCTCACGGACACCCTCCGCACGATGGTTCCGTTGTTGTGGACATTCGCCGAGAGGACGGTTTCGTCCCCCACCGTCAGGAAGCGCGGTGCCTGCAGGCGTAGCACAAGTTCCTTCCGCGTGACGATTTCCGTCTTCGCTTCGGCCACGCGCCCGCCTTCGCCCAAAGTCCAGACCTTCACGTTCCAACTCGTCAGATCCTCCGGCAACTTGAACTGGACGCGATAGACCCCTTGCGTTCCCGAGTTCTCAAGCCAGGCGTTCCAGTAGGCGGTGTCGGCGAAGGCCTGTCGAAGGGCAACGCCCGAATCTGCCTCGGCGGAAATGGTGTCGGCGCTTGCGCGTGCCTTCATCACCATCGCAGCCTCACCGACCGACGGCGCACGACCGCTACGCATCATCGACACGCCACGGCTAAAGCCCCCCAATCGCATGGCAATGTCCCAATAGGACGGAAAGTCCTTTTCCACACGCACCTGACCATTGCTCGTGAAATAGACAATTGAATCTGATGGTGAATAACGCAAAAACCTGTATCCGAAATAACTCTTTTCACTCCAAAGTCCAAACCCAATCTGCGACCTTCCTGAATCATAAATCGACCCGAGACTTCTTGCCTTAAGTTCCACGCGAGAGCCAATGTCGGGGCGCCATCCCCAAAAGGCCCGCTTGAGGTCCGGGACATTGCTTCCGCCTGCAATCGCATCCAACGACTTATCGTAGACGCTCATCACGCCCGAGACGGCACAGGGGATGCCGTCGGAATCGTATGTGCGCACAATTGCGTCCACGATGTCACCTGGTTCAAATGCGCCATCCTTTCCGCCCAAGATCTCGACCTCGGCCCGTCCAATCTTCTTCACTGGCGGAACTTTGACCGTAATCGACTCGTGGTAGAACCGTCCATCCGACACCGTCCAGGCCTCAACAAAGAACTCGGGGTAATCGTCCTCCAGCACGAGCACCGGCACAGTGGCGCACTTGCCGCGAATCTTGAGGAGGCGCTCCCCTTCCCGCCGAATGCGCACGAAAACCGTTGAGTCTGGACGATCCGTCGAAATGAAGAGCTGGGCCGTTTCGCCCGGGGCATAGAACTCCCGATCGGTCGCGAGTTCGAGCGGCTTGAAGCGGCAGTTTCGCCCGTCATCGCCCGTACCGAGAACCGTCACGATGCAAGACCCCGTTTCAACGCGCCCCCGTCGATCCGTCACCTCGCAGACAAGTTGGTACTGTCCCGCCGCGGAGACGGTAAAAGTTGAATCGACGATATTCGTCGTCCCACTGGCAAGAGAGACCAGCCGCCACATCTGCCACGAGACATCCGTCTTCTCAAGTCCTTCCAAGTCGACGCGTCCCCGAATGACATCCCCTACCTGATACCGGGAGCCGTCGGACCAGACATGGACGCGAAACGGCTTGACCCGCACAAGCAGGGAGCCCGAAACCGACACCATTCGCCGCGATTCGTCAGTCACTTCCGCCTCAATCGTATACTCAGCGTCGTCCATTCCATAAAATCGCTTCACCAATGATGTGTCAATCGTCACCCATGCGACACCGGTCTCATCAAGGGAGGCGGTTCGCGTGAAAAGCGTTTCACGCTTCATCGGTGTCGGCAGACCCTTGCCGTAGAGCCAGTGCCAAGGCAGGGGACGAACCCAGTCATTGGCCCGCGACTGACGCGACACACGAATCCTCGCTTTCCCCTTCCGCACGGGTTCGCCAAAATAGTACCTTGCGCGCACGGGCACACGAACGACATCGCCCAGAATCGGCGAATTTGTCGGAGTGTCGACGCAGACTTCAAATTCGGGCTTGCGGTACTCCTCCACGCGGAAATGCCCCACCCCATATGCCGAGCCGGCCGTGAGGCGATACACGCCCAATGTCGCCGTATCCGGAATCTTCAGAAATCCTGACATTCCACCGGAGATATCCGAAACCACTCGTTGAGGCAGAATGGCCTCATCCCGACCAGGTGTGAGTGCCTTCACATCCAGATTGAAAACGGGAAGAAGCATAAATCCACCCCCTTCATCAGGCGTGGTCCTCCAATGCCAAATCTTAAAGTGAACCGTATCACCCGGATGATAAACGGGACGATCTGTCATTAAGAACACATTGGGTGAATACCTTCCGCCATCGTTGTCATTGCGCCAAAAAAGCGATGGCCTTTCGATGAGGCACGAGAGACCATTGGTCGCTGTCATTTTGATAAAACCACCATCAAACCAATTTCCTACCACCGCTGGCTCATTAAAGGCGAGGGTTCCATCAACATCGCTCACCGCTGTTGCCTCAAAAACATCATTCGTCTTCGCCTTCCATACCTGTCTCCACGAAAACCGTTCGGCCCTAACGCCCGCAAGTGGTTCGCCTGTTTTCGCATCAACCACACGAAATTGCGCAACCTTCACCTTATCCGATTCACCAGTGGACGATGCGATTTGCACGGCGACCAGTCCACCCACACGAAGGATCGTGGTCCTTCGCTTGCCTTCCTCCGTCTCCGCAATCAAGAGATAGTCGCCCGATTCAAGGTCAAACGGAACCTTTACGGTCTCACGCGACTCCTGATAACCCGGCTTAGGCACAAGCGGAATCGACCATGTGTTTGTCGTTCCCATCAGGAATTCGTGCGGGAAATCGTTTTTTGAATTCCACTTCATAAGCCGCTCAGAAGACCACTCATAATCCAACCAGTTCTCGTGTGGCTTTAGATCTTTCACATTCTGCTTCACCCGCTCAAGAATCCGATCTCGATCAATGCGGCAGAGTGAAAATGTCGCCTTGTGCGCATTGCGATGTTTCAAACCGAAGGTCACATCACGTCCGGCAATCGGGCAGGCGCCTGAAGCATCTATCTCTATCTCAGGACTAATCAGTTCCCGAATTCGGCCCCTGCAAGAATAGACCTCATTTGAATAAACTGCTATGGCCTTTTCGAATTGATAGCGGCGGACATATTCATCACCAACGGCAAACCAATCTTTCAGGGTTCGCCAAATCTTGAGGTAATTGTAGTCATCGGGGAGTTTCAGTCGATGAATACCGTCCTGAAGGCACGTCAGCGTCTCATCATCCGTCAGTGTGCGGAGTTCGGCAATCAGCGAATCACGAGGCCCTTCCTGATGCAACCGATCCAATCCGAACTGACGCTTCGCAAAAGAAGCACGCTTTTCTTTCGATTCGTTTGTCGGGAGTTGCTCAACGGCGTACCGCCATCGCTCGCCATCCGTCTTTGCGGTCTCCCACGACTCGGGAAGCGCGTGATAAATCGGCTCTCCCGCATCATTGACAGGAGCCCAACCACCTCTCCTCCTTTCGGGGGGCCGGTACCAAGGCACCCCCTTTTCCTCATAATCCGGCAGTACCGCAATGTCCGTCAACTCCAGCAATCGACTGGATGAAAATCCTTTACGCCCGTTTGAAAGCAAGACGGAGGCCATACACCGCCAGAAGTTCGCCCGCGTTTCCTCGTCCTGAACGGAGACTTCCGGCATCAGTTCGAGCAGCATCCGAAACTCGATGACACGGTCACGCTCCGACGAATCTGTCGTTCCAACCTGTCCCCGCCTAAAAACGCCTTTCTCCATTGCCCCAAAGCAAGGTAGCTTCGCATGCGCGACGACACAGGAAAGCCGTGCGGCAAAGTTCGTCTGCGCAGTCCAGTGGGATTCAATCAGGGCATCCGTCTCTGCTGTACGATTCAAGTCAATCAGGCAGGTAAGACTCTTCTGAAGGACCTGTCCACGAACAATGTCGACCTCCGACGAAACGAGAAGATTCGTGTAGGCAACATAGGCCTCCGCATTATTCCCATCCATGACCAGCTTATCCGCATCCTCAAGCAAGCGCGGCACACCGTCACCAACAAGTGAGAATGAAAGAAGACACGAGAAGAGCGCAAGAGCAACGACCTTTTTCATCATGCCCAAATCGTACCATATTCTCCGCCCTTCGTCAAACCGTCAAATGCTGGAGTTTACCCATTTTTTGGATCACCTCGACAAGGAGGCCTGCCGTTCGCAGTTTCGGGCACAAAAAAACGCGGCACCTCCCCATCGGTTTTCGGTATAATACCGGGTACGAAAAAGACCAATGAGGGAGGCGCCACGCCGTGAATGATACCATAATCGCCGCGAAGGCGAAAGAGCAGCACGACAACTTTCTGGGTAAAGTCTTTACCCATTTCTCGAAGCCGAAGGCCAGGTTCGTCAGGGAGACAACCTACGGAATACAGGCGTCGGGCGACACGAAGCTCTCGTCCATAGTGCGGGCCATAGGAGACGACGTCGCGCCGATCCAGACGGAGAAGAGGCTCTCGCGCAACGTCGAGGACGAGACGCTCGGGCAGGAGATTTCCGATGCGATCCTGTCGGAGGGAGCCCGGCACGTCAGGAAGGACACCCTCATCCTCGTCGACCCGACGGAGATACGCAAGGAGTACGCATACAAGATGGAATACGTCACGCGCGTCAGGGACGCAAGCCGGTCCTCAAAGGAAGGTCGCGACGTCATCGTCAACGGGTACCACGGATGCATTGCCGCGGCCTGCGCGGGCGGATCCAGGAAGACGATTCCCCTCGTCCTGAAGCTCCGGTCGTCGCGCGCACCGGGGTTCAGGGGCGAGAACGACGAGGTCCTGAAGATCATCAACGACATATTCGAGGCGACGGGCGGCAGGGGCATCGTCGTGTACGACCGGGGCGGCGACAGGCCCGCCTTCTACGGGGATTTCATCGAAAAGGGCAGGGATTTCATCGTGCGCGTCAAGTCGCGCAGCGTGCTCTCGTGGAGGGGACTGCACGAAATCGGATTCCTCGCGGAGAGCTGCACGATGCGGCACCATCACCACGTCACCTTCGACTCGCACGGCAGGGAGTGCAGCGTGCAGATATCCTTCGGCACGATGCCGGTCAGGCTCCCCATGTTCCCGGAAGGGAAACTGCACCTGGTGGTCGTCCGGGGATTCGGCCAGCAGCCGATGACGCTCCTGACGTCGCTGCCGGTCGACGCGTCCTTCAAGTCGCAGTGGCGCATCGTCGAGGGCTACCTCAGCCGCTGGCGAATCGAGGAGACCACAAGGTTCATCAAGCAGGAATACGGCCTCGAGAACATCCGGGTGCACGGCTGCAACGCCATCCGCAACATGGCCTCGCTCGTCCTCGCGTGCGCCTACTTCGCGACGGTGTGGATCGGACGGCGCCTGAAGCGGCAGGTCCTTGCGGAACATCTCGCACACCTGAACAAGCGGCTGAGCGAGGTGCCCCAGTTCGGCGCGTACGCAATCACGTCCGGCCTGAAGCGCGCATTCCCCGCATTCGGAAGGCTCGCGAGGGGCGTGGCCCGCATCGCCCCAGGCACCGAAAAGGTAGACGTATCCCAGTACCTGCCGGGCTTCGCCGAACTGCTTGAACTCAACGACGGATAGCAGCTTCGCCTTCCGATACGCAAAATACACTTCCTGAAATCAACTTCACCCTATAAAACACGGGGCGAAATCAACTTCTCGCCTCAAAAAATGGGTAAACTCCAG
>JBNMKZ010000081.1:0-8176 GCA_050874585.1 Verrucomicrobiota bacterium
CGAAAGATTCCCGTGCCCATCAGACGCAGACTTACTCCTGAGTAAATCAAAACTTACTGCCGAGTAAGTCTAAAGTTACTGGGCAGTAAGTTTCCTTCCGATGGGCATCCCAGCGCGGCGGCCTGCCGACGAAACGCCGCGATGCCCTAACCGAACATCTTCTCTCCCTTTTCGGACAAAACGCGGCGGTTAGGAGATGCCGCGCCGTTGGGCAGGAGCCGAATCGGACGACACGGTCGGCAAGGTCCCCGAAGAGAATGTCCACCCCGGGCGGGGGATGCAGAAATCACGGATGTTAGGTTGCGCAACCTAAGGGTGTCAGGTTGCGCAAGTCGAGGGCCTTAGGTTGCGCAACCTAAAGGCCCTGGGTTGCGCAACCCCCGCCCCCGAAGGCCTATTCGTCGTACTCGAAGGCGAAGTTTCGGAAGGCAAGCCCCGAATGCGCCTGCGGCATCACCTGGAACTGGAGCGATATCGAGATGACCTTCTCCATGTTCTTCGGAAGGAATCCGTCCGACATGTAGAGGACACACGTCTCCCACGAGTCCGGGTCGTTGTCCGTACGATAGAACATCGAGCCGTCCTTCGGGTGCTTCGCGACCATCCAGTTGCCGAAGACGAGCTTGCCGTCCTTGTCGCGTCCGTTCACCCTGAACTGGGGCGTCGCGTGGTCGTGGTAGTTGCCCCAGGCATCCGGCAGGCGGTTGACCTCCATCTTGAAGCACCGCAACTTCTGCCCCCCAACCGGGACGGCGGTCGTCAGGTTCACACCCGCCGTGCTCCACGAAGTCGCGTTGTCATCCAGCGCAACCTTCCACACCCCATTCGTATACGACGAGCGCACACCCTTCGAACCGCCGCGGGAGACGATGGTCGTCGGGGGAATCGGCAGTTCCTTCGCCCCCGGTTCCTCCACCGAAATCGCCGCGATGAGCGGAATCTGCTGTCCGTTGGCCGACACGATGTCGATGGTGGCGACGCGCTTCTCCGGGTACGGATTGCGCCACCGCCAGAGGTAGAGGCCCTTGTTCGCCCCATTCGTCCAGCCACGGACGCAGTCGTTCGCCGCCATCTCGGCCGTGGAGGCAATAAAGCCCCAGTCCCACGCCTCACGGTAGTTCCGAACGGGAACCTCCACCTTCGAGCCATCCCCGTAGTTGACGACATATGTCCAGGCCGTCTCCACGCGATTCAGGATGCCCCACGCGAGCGCATGGAGGAAGTAGACGTTCCCCACCAACCGGTCGACCTTGATGCCGCGAACCTCCACCGGGTAGGGCATTTCGCCCTTCGGGGCCGCCTTCAGGCGCGTCGAGGCCATCACAAGGCAGTCGCGGTAGTTGTTCTGGTCGTAGCGGATGAAGTCCATCGGCACGCCATTGCAGTTGACGATTCCCCACGGCGTATCCGTCAGCGAATGCTGCACACCCTGATCCGTCCACCCGTCCTTGCCGTCCCCGGCCACCTTGTCGACGAAGCGGCGATTGACGAACGGCCGCAGGTCGAGCGGATGCACCTTGTCAGGGTCGACGTCAAATGCGGGATGCTCCGCCTGACGCTTCGCCTTTTCCGCGGCAAGCCGCTCCATTCCCGCCCTGAAGGTCGTCGCATAGGCGAGCGGCTCAAGCCACCGTCCCTTGGCCTTCGGATAGCGCGCCGCCAGCTGTTCGGCCGTTCCGGCCACATAGAAGTCGGTCCGCCCGGCCGTCAGGTAGAGTGCGTAGTATCCCTCGCCGTCCGGCTGAAGCTCCTGCCGCATGGCGACCATGCGCCCGGGACCCGTCACCTCGTTCCAGACGCGAATCAGCTTCTCGGGACGCTCCCCCGCCGGACGGAAGCGGATAAGCTGGTCGCCCATCGTCCGTGCGCAAATCGACCAGGCCCGCATTCCGCCGCGCGCGGCATCATGGACCTCGATATTGTCGGCAAAACCGCCCTCGGCATCACGCGTCTCGCACATCGGCCGGATGCGCCGCAGGCTCGCCGCATAGCGCACGAGCGCCCCAACCCCCGCGCCGGGCAACCGCACGTTGGCATAGAGAACCGCGCCCTCGCCCAGCCGACGGATGCCGATGACCGGCTTGCCGTCGAGCGCGGCAAGCGTCTTCCAGTCCGACGGAATCGCCGCGTCCGAATAGGGCGAGCAGCGAATCTTCTCGCCGCCAAGCTCAATCGTGCCCTGCTCGCCCTCAATGGGCGTCACCTTGGGCGGCAGTCCCGTGAAGGCATCAGGATTCGCCTCACCGTACTCGTCAAGCGCGGCAGTTTCGGCAATGACGACCCAGATGCCGCCCTTCTCAACCCACGAGCGAATGGACTTCAGCGTCCCCGGATAGGTCGCGTCCACCCCGGCACTGACCAGCACCCGATAGCGGCTCAGGCGTGCAACCCCATTCGTCATCTGATCCTCGTAGATGACGTCCGGATTGAGGTGGGCGAAATCAACGCCGCAGATTGCCTGGTCGAAGAACTTGTAGCCCATGCGCCCCGCGCACTGCGAAAGCCGCTCCGTCGGGCTTGAGAAGTGAACGGCCACGGTGCGGCGTGTGCCCCGATCACGGGGCGTAAAGAACTCGTTCACGTCCATGATGTCACGCTTGGCGAGGCGGATGCCGAGCAAGGCCCCGGGCGAGACGTTCTTGCGGTTCATGAAGTTGTAGCCGCTCTTGTTGGCCTCCCACTTGAAGGAATAGGAGACGTTGAAGCCACGCTGGTACTGGTCGAGATAGGAGCCGCGAATCGAATTCGTCGTGTTGCCGATGTACATCTCGTTATCGACAATCGGCTTTCCGTCCGCCAGGCCCCTCAGCAGGTGCGCCTCCATCATGCCACGCCCACCCGTCTGCGAGCAGACGACCGACAGATCGCGGTAGCTACGGTAGAGGTCGATGCCCGCCGTGCGGATGGTGCAGGGCTGGAAGGTGACGAGTGCGGTCGGGTCGACGGCACGAATCCACGCCGCGCCCTCCGAAAGCAGCGAGCCGAAGCATTCCTCGATGAACTTCGCGTATTCGACGCGCCGGGCTACACCCGTGAGCGTCTTCTCCCAGTCCTTGCCGAAACGCGCCTTAATCCGCCCGGCGAACACCTTCTTCGCATAGTCGCTCTCGTCCGAACAGGCCGGCTCGTTCAGCAGTTCATAGCACCAGGGCTTCACGCCGTGCGCGAGGAGATCCTTCGCGCCCTCCTGCCACATGTGCAACCAAATGCGGCGGCCTTTCGGGTGGACGATGGAATAGGGCATCCAGTGGTTGTGCCCGACCGTCCAGGCCTCCGGCGGCAGGTGTCCGGGATCTGGGGCCTCGACGAGTGCCGCGTCCTCCTTCGCACGACGGGCGGCATCCGCCGCGGCGACCTCCGGCTCATCCAAGGACACACCGCCCGACTCCTCGTCGAGTGAGGGACCCTTCCCCTTCTTCCCCTGTGCGGACTCAAGACGCGCCTTCGCCGCCTTTTTCGCCGCGACGAGCTTCGCCTCGGCGCGCGCGGCGGCCGTCCCCGGCTTCGGCTTCACGTAGTCGGGGTCAAGCGGACGGTCGCTGTGGTACCACATCGACCCATGGCTCCATTCGCTGGCCGTATAGTCGACATACATCGAAAGCCCGCACTTCTCCCAAGTCGCCCGGGCCGCCCAGTCCTTCGGCTCATCCCGCATCGTCGGTCGGTAGAGCCGCTTCATCCACGCCAGCGGCGCAACGGTTCCCGCCGCGTCGATTCCGAGCCGCTGGGCGGTCTCGTAGTTCGGATAGTCCGCATAGAGCCAGCGCAGTTCGGGGGGCGTATCCCCTGGATTCTGCTTCAGGCCCTTCAGGGGAAACTCAATGCCCCCGTACCACATCGTGGCCGGAAAGTAGTGCGGCTGGCCGCCGACCAGCAGCGACCCGTCCTTGGCGATGGTCACGGGCTTCGTGACATCGAGAAGTTCCTCCTTGGGAATGTCCTCGAAGCGCACGAACGGATCCTCCGCTCGCAGCCCACCGACCGCCAGCGCAAGGATGGCGCAGGAAAACCAAGACTGTCTCATCATTCACACTCCATTTCGTTTGTCATATTATACCAAGAACTCGCTCACTTTGCCTGCGAATGGAACTTGCCGTCCTTGAAGACGCGCACGACGCCAAGCGGCAGTCCCGCTCCGTTGACCACATTCCAGCCGAGGTCCAGGTCGAACCACGCATAGCGGACGCTGAACGCCTCGTGCACGGCTGGACTCGTCAGCTCAATCGTATCGCCGACAATCGTCGCCTGCGCATAGGCGTAGGTCACCTCATCCGTCGGCTTGCCGTCCTTGCCCGTCT
This sequence comes from Verrucomicrobiota bacterium, assembly GCA_050874585.1. Classification (GTDB taxonomy): domain Bacteria; phylum Verrucomicrobiota; class Kiritimatiellia; order RFP12; family UBA1067; genus UBA1067. The sequence continues at coordinate 4,299 of JBNMKZ010000081.1, forward strand.
TCGCCACGGGAAGACCCGACAGTTCGAAACCCTTGACGGGCTTTCCGTCCCGCGTCCGCAGCCCTTTCGCGTGCTTCAGCTTGAGGATGGCCTTCGGACCTTTCCATTCCACGGACTCGACAACAGGCGACGACCCCTCAATCGCCCGCCCGTAGACATGCTCAAGCGCCCAGCGGCACCAGCGGTCGCCCACCTCCTCCTTGTGAACCGGGTGAATGTCGGGCTCGCCCAGGTCGAGCAGCGACACCGTCCCGCAGTCCGGCACTTCCTCGCCCAGCTGGTTCAGCGTCAGGCGGATATCGGCCGTCACGCTCCAGGTCGGCTTCTCTGTCTCGCCCGCCTTCAGGCGCTTCTCGGTCGAATCGATTGCATGGGGGGCGATTTCGGTCAGGATGACCGGCAGCTTGTCCGCATAGGTAAAGTTCGCCCGCCAGCCCGCGACGAGTGCCTCGAACAGGTCCTTGTACTTGCCGTTGCCGAGATCGCTGCAACCCTGATACCAGACCGCACCCTTGATTGCCATTGGATAGAGCGGCTGAATAAGTCCATTGTGCATGGAGCCGGGCGTGAACATATTCACGTTGTTCGGATTGTCCGGGGCGCGCACATTCGCCTGCGACTTGCCGACGAGCGCCTTGAACTTCAGCTCCCGCCGCTGGGCCATCGTCGGCCAGACCGCCATGGTCACCGGCTCGTGAAGTCCTCCCCCGGCATCCGCCCGATGAATGCGGTATTCGATGACGACGACATTCTTGCCCGGCTTCAAGTTCCGCATGGCGTAGCCGTGTTTCGCGGCACCCGAACCGCCGATGGCCATGCCGTTCACGTAGGTCATGTCCTGCCCATGCGAACCGCCGAAGCTGATGGACCAGTTCTTCTTCGCATCCTCCGCACTCAAATCAATGACGGTGCGCATCCAGAATGTGCCGGCGAAATTGGCAAACGGTCCGGATACCAACCCCTGTGCGGTCGGCGTGACGGTCAGCCACTTCGAATCATCAAACGCCGCGTCATGGAGCGTCGGCGAACCCTCCCGATAGCCCGGCTCGCCCTTCAGGTAACGCCGCGCCGGAATGTAGGTGTCGTTGAACTCCTTCAGCCGCGCCCGATAGCCCTCAAGGCCACCCGCCGCGATGAAGTTGCGCCGCCGATCCATCCAGAACCGCCCGATTCCTGCCGAATACGAATTCCGCCGCGCCGAATGCTCGTTGAAGGCCATATCCTGCCAGCCGTCAATCTTCGTCGCCCCCCACGAGGCGTTCACGAGGCCAATCGGCACATTCAGATCGTCCGCCAGTTTCGCACCCATCCAGTAGAGCGCAGCCCCGCATTTGCGAATCTCGTCCGCCTTCGCCGTCTGCCACTTGATGCCGAGGGCATCCGCACGCGGAAAGCCGCAGTTCTTGTTCTCGCCCGCATTCATCATCAGCGTACGGACAAGCGGATTGCCCGCCGCCTTCTGGATAAACGCATCGCCGCCAATCGGCGGCCGACCGTACCCATCGAAGGTGAAGGCCATGTTGCTCTGTCCGCACCCGAACCAGACGTCACCGAAGAGGACATTGCCGATTTGGGCTTTCTGCTTCCCGCATGTCGCCGTCAGCGTCGATGGCCGCGCATTCGCCTTCTGGGGCGGCAGCTTGATAAGCCAGCGTCCGTCCGAATCAACCTCGGCCGCGCCGACGCTCTTGCCGTTGAGGGCAAGGGACACCTTCGCCCCCGGCTTTCCGAATCCCCAAACGGGCGCCGAAACGCCGCGCTGGATGACCATGTCGTCCGAGCAGACGCTCGCGAACCTGAATGTTTCAGCCGCCGAAACGGACGAAACAATCAATGCGGCGAGCGCGGCAACTGTCGTCCGCACTCCCAGAACCTTCCTGACTTTTACTGTGTTTCCCATTTTTGTTCCTCTTGTGTTGTTTAGTTGAAATTACCCATCTGCCGATGACTGTCAAGGCCGCCGGCTTGCCATGTTCCAAAGCCGAAGACCACCCAATGACGAAAGAGACAAGGCATGATACCCAATTCTCGTGCGCACGAGAGAAGCCCGAGGTGCGCACGAAAGGAGTCTGCGATGCGCACGAAGGCAAGCGATGCTGCGCACGACCGATTCCGTACGCGCACAAAACCGCCGCGCCCACATGTGCACAAGTTCCATGGCCGCTTCATAGACGTGACCTCATTCGAACAGCAGCTTCGAATAGACGACCAATGTACCATTCGTCCCCTGTACGAAGTGGAACGGTAATCAGAATTGCAAGGAATGAAAGAACCGAATAACTGGTCCATTTTAATATTTGACTAAATTCTTCACGCATAATCAATTTCCCCAAATGTAATAGGGCACCATACGCAAACTCCTTTGAAGACTAAGCAATTGACAATCAACCAGCAAGGATTTTTAAGGATATAATCGGGTATGCCCACGGACATACCAATGGCCAGCACTGAAAAGCCTTCCATAAAAACCCAAAGAAAACTCGCAATTATGGCTATTGCCATCGTAATTTTATCGCTTTCACAAATCATCGTTACCATGGCTTAGTTCACCGTTCATTGCGGAGCCTTTCGTATTCCTTAATTAAACTGTAGACCTTACCGCGTCTGCAGCGTTTCACCCAGGGAAACGCTTTTCTAAGAATTTCGCTATCCTGCATCTGCGGCATATTCTTCGCAAATTCGACATCATCTTTAAAGGCCCATGGATCTTTTTCAACCTCAAGAAGCAACCGACACCCCCTTGTCTTGTCTTTGCGAACGCCATACCCAGTCAAATAGCAAGCCGCCAGTAAAATTGAAACGCCATTAGTCTTGGAATCTCGCTTCAGCCACTGCACGCATTTGATGGGAAAGTCCAGCATCGCATAAGTAATTGCAATGTTGTTCGCGGCAGATGTTTCACCACCGCACCAAGCTTTTAGTTCCCATTCAAGACCTTTCTTCAACAAATCTCGCCGCAATACCTTGTTATCTGCGTAAAGTGCACCGATATCCAGCATTGAAGCCGTACATCCACACTCTGCCGCCTTCTTCAGCCACTTATACGCCAAGCGACGATTCTTTCTCATCTTCACGACTCGATTCGCTCCCGTAATTTCAAAATATCCATCCCGATAGGCAACACCAAGAGTCCACATATCCTGAACATTTTTTCGGGTCGCACTTCGAATGAGTGCCTTTAGTAAATCTATATCTGTCCTTTGTTTCATATTTCAGTTCCTTTTCACGGATGAAAGCCTTTTGGTTTTTTAATCTTTTTTCCATTAGAATCTTTGTATTCCCATCCGCCATCTTTCGTAGGACGAAACTTTTTCTGAGGGTTAGGAGTTCCATCTGGACGTGCAGTTCGCCCTCGTTCTCCCTTTCCGTGTCCACCGTAACTAAAACGTATGGTAATATTATTAAACCACCATGTTCCGATTTGACTTCCTAAGCATTCCAAATACTCTTGATCTATATACTCTTGCGAAATCCACTGACCTATTCCAAACGATAAGGTAAATACGCCAGCGGCTGCCACTGATTGAGGTATTTCCGGCAATGTTAATGTAGGCAAGCAGAACCCATATGCTGGAGCAAAAGGGTATTCGCCTTCTCTATCCACATAATTTATAGAATCATTGAAACAGAATTCATATTGATTCAACCCACCGTTCAGCCGAATCGGATCCTTGGAGAGCCATCTTCCTGTTGTCGGATCGTACCAGCGGGCGCGGAAGTTGGTGAGTCCCGTGGCGCGGGAGAACTCGCGGCCCTGGAAGCGATAGCGAACTGCCGCAAGGGCGGGTACATTTACCTCCTCCGTTATGACATTGCCCCAGGCGTCGTAGGTCCAGCGGGCGACGATTTCGCCGCGCTCGTCGGCGTAGCCCCAGACC
>JBNMKZ010000082.1:0-7411 GCA_050874585.1 Verrucomicrobiota bacterium
CACGGCCCTCCCCCATGGGGGAGGATGGAGGAATGTCCTTCCCCTTGATGCTGTACGACTAATTGACCATATTCCCCTGTCATCCCATTGTAAGAGTAGATGCCCATACCCTATGGGCATCTACTTTGCCAATCCACATTTGCCGCGCAAACGCCCGATGGGCGGTTGACGCTCGTATCCATTTCGTGATAAACTAACGGCGATAGGAGAAAGTTGGAATGAAATTGACTGATGGTATGAAGGGCTTGTTCTTTGGCGCGGCAGTTTTTGCGCTTGCCGCAGGTGCCGGTGCACGGCAGGTGCCGGCGTTTCCCGACGACGTGCGGGAGGGCTTGCGGACGATGGAGGAAAATGTCTACGGGCGCAGGCCGGATCTGTCGGGTTTTACGCCTCGTGTTGAAGTGATTGAGTCCCGCCGGTCGGTTGGACTTCCGAGTCTGCGAAAGCGGCTTCGGATGAATACGATGACGCCACTGGGTGAGCGGTCATTTGAGGCGATGGCCTATTTTCCAGTCGAGGCGAAGGGGCGCGTGCCCGTCTTCGTCTACATCTCGTATGGCGTGGACGACCATTTCACCGGGCGTTGGCCGGTGAAGGAACTGATTCAGCGCGGCTGCGCCACCGCGTCCTTCAGCTATTGGGATGTTCTTCCCGACCAGGCCGAATCGCTTGCGGGTATCAGCCGTGGAACAAATGACTGGGGGGCGATCTCGACATGGGCGCTTGCCGCGAGCCGAGTCGTGGATTATCTGGTGACGGAAGCGCAGGTCGACACGAACTACATCGCCGTCGTCGGGCATTCGCGCCTCGGCAAGACGGCTCTCTTGACTGGGGCGACCGATCCGCGCATCACCCTGACGTGCGTCAACGATTCGGGCTGTCTCGGTGCGCGGCTGTCGACTTGCAACCTTGAGGGCGGGGAGACAATTCGCGACATTACGCGTTCCTTCTGGTACTGGTTTGCGCCCCGATGCAAGGAATTTGTGGATAAGGACGCCGCGCTTCCCTTTGACCAGCATTGGGTGATGGCCGCCGTGGCTCCTCGCCTGCTTGCAATTGGTTCGGCCGACGGCGATGCATGGGCCTGTCCTTCCGCTGAGTTTGCCGGCTATGAGGTGATGCGCGACTACTATGCACGGATAGGCGCGGGGGCGAATGTCGACTATCATGTTCGGAAGGGTTCTCACAATCTCCTGGCGGAGGACTGGCATGCGTACATCGATTTTGCCATTCGCCGCGGATGGCCTATCCGCAACTTGGACGAGTGACGGAGGGGGTGTACGAGATGAACTCTGAGCGAATCCGGGCGATTGCCGATACGCTGAAGGCGGAGATCCTGAGCGGAAAGTACAGCTCGCGGACGAACGCCTTTCCGAGCGAGCGGGCATTGGTGCGGCGCTTTGGCGTTTCGCGGCATTCGATTAGCGTCATCTTGCAAGAATTGTGCGGAAGCGGCTTTCTTGGCCGTCGGCGCGGCAGCGGTACGTTCTTGACGACGACGGCGCGCAAGCTCGGGCGTTCAATCGGACTGATTATGCCGAGCCTGGCGCACGGTGAGATATTCCCGGGGATTTGCAACGAAATCAACCGTTGCGCACAGCAGAAAGGGCTGACGGTCGTTTTGGGAGATGTTTCAGCGTCCGACCCAACCGTTCGGGCTGAGCAGGCCCGCAAGGTTGCCGAGAGTTTCATCGCCCAGGAGGTTGGTGGGGTTATCTTCCAGCCACTTGCCTTCCTGAAGGAGCAGGAGTCCGTCAGCTGCAGCATTCTGGAGGCATTCGACGCGGCCAAGATACCCGTCGTGTTGATTGACCGGGACATTCTGCCGCTTTCCGCCTGCGTGGCGCGGGACTTTGTTGGTGTCGACAACTTCTATGCGGGGCGTGAACTGGCGAAGCACCTTCAGGCGAATGGCGTTGAGCGGGTGGCTTTCGTGATGCGCCCGAAGTGTCCGTCCGTTATCGGGGAGCGGCTGGAGGGCCTCCGTTCAATCCTCGGCTTCCCGCACCCCGAAAATGTCGTGGTCTGGGAACTTGACCCTGGCAGCGTTTCGGCCGTTCGCCGCGTCCTTGGCGGCAAGAAGAAGGCCATTCGTCCCGATGCGTTCGTTTGTGAGTGCGACAAGGTCGCGGTGACGCTTCAGCAGACGCTGGCGGAACTTGGGTATGGCGTGCCGGACGATTTTCTGTTGGCGGGCTTTGACGACGTGAACCTGGCGCGGTGTGCGACCCCGGCCCTGACCAGCGTGCACCAGCCCGTATCCGCGTTGGGGCGCATCGCGTTCGATACCCTGCTCCAGCGCATCGCCGAGCCGGACTTGCCGCCGCGGAAGATTCTGCTCCCCGCGCCGCTGGTCGTGCGTCGCTCGACGCAGCGAACCCCCGGCAGCCGTGCCGTTTCGCGCTGATGCGCCTTCGGGCGCGGCGGAATCGTGCTCCGTTCAGGCGGCTTGCCAAGTTGCCCCAATCGGGGCGGATTATGGTATAATTATCGCCATGATTCTTGACAAGATTGCCGCTGAACAGGACAAGTACTCGTTCGACATCGAAACGCTCGGAACGTGCAAGATTGCCTCGCCGGTCCGCAAGCATGAGTTCGTGCTCGAAGGGGAACGCATTTATGTCTCCGAGAACGCCGCCTACGGAAAGTATGCGGCCGAACGGCTCGGGAAGATTCCGACCTTTGAACGGGCCGGTCCGAAGCCGAAGATTTTCCACGATCCGAGTTGGACGCGTGTCGGGATTGTGACGGCGGGCGGCCTGTGCCCGGGGCTTAACACGGTCATCAAGGGCCTCGTTGAGATCCTGAACTACGACTACGGCGTGAAGAACATCTTCGGCATCCGCTATGGTTATGCCGGGCTGAACCCGGAATTCGGGTACCAGCCGATCATGCTGAACCCGGACGTCGTTGACACGATTCACGAGTTGGGCGGGACGATTCTCGGTTCGAGCCGTGGGCAGCAGGAGGCGGAGACGATAGTCGATACGCTCGTTCGCATGAACATCAACGTCCTCTTTTGCATCGGTGGCGACGGTTCGCTCCGTTGCGCGGCGGATGTGTGCGATGAGGTCAAGCGGCGCGGTCTCAAGATTTCGGTTGTGGGCATTCCGAAGACGATTGACAACGACCTGATGTTCGTCGGGCGCAGTTTCGGCTTTGAGACGGCCGTCGCGGAGGCGGCGAACGTCATTCGGTGCGCCCATGTGGAATCGAAGGGCACGCCGCACGGCATCGGCCTTGTCAAGCTGATGGGCCGCGATTCGGGCTTCATCGCGGCGGCGGCCAGCATTGCAAACCCGGTCGTCAACTTCTGCCTGATTCCGGAAATGCCATTTACGCTGGACGGCCCGCATGGCCTTCTCAAGGCGCTTGAGAACCGCTTTGCGGCTGGCAAGACCCATGCGGTCATCGTCGTCGCCGAAGGCGCGGGGCAGGAGCTCATCGCGGCAGGGGACGAGGCGCGGGATGCGAGCGGCAACGTCCTGAAGAAGGATATTGGCGACTTCCTTCGCAAGAAGATTTCGGAGCACTTCAAGGCGATTGGCGTGCCTTCAAGCGTCAAGTACTTTGACCCGAGCTACACGATTCGCAGTTGCCCGGCCCGTGGTACGGATGCCATTCGGTGCTATATGCTGGCGCGGAATGCGGTTCATGCGGCCATGGCGGGGCGCACCAACTGCGTCGTCGGGAACCTCGGCGAGAGCTATGCGCTCGTGCCGATTCGCCTGGCAACGATTGAGCGGCAGAAGATTCGCCTCGATGACGAGATGTGGCGCAGCGTGATGGATGCGACGGGCCAGGAGTTCTACTTTGGCCTGCGCTCCTACACGGCGGGTGGCGAAGGCTTTGCCGCGCCCTAATCGCCAAGACGGTTTGGCTCCGTCGGGAATGTGCGCATGACGATTGAGGAACTGAACGGGATTATCGCGTCCGGCGGATTCGATGAGTTTGTCCGTGTCTGCGAGGCGCGGCAGACCAAGGCCCTCGCTCGGATTGCCGATGAGGTTGCCGCGCGAAAGGGCGTTCGGTTGCTCCTTCTCGCGGGTGCCTCGTCGGCCGGCAAGACGACGACCGCCAAGCGGCTCTGCACGCAACTGCGCGTGAACGGCCTGGAGGCGTGGCACATGTCAACGGACGACTACTTCGTTGGCGATGCGCGCAATCCACGCGATGAGAACGGCGAACGCGACTACGAGACGATTGAGGCGGTCGATGCCGATCGGCTTGCGCAGGATCTGAATGCGCTGATGTCCGGGCGTCCCGTGTGCGTTCGGCGCTTCAACTTTCGGGCACACGAGGGATTTGACGAAGAGCGTCCAACGACGCTTGCTCCCGGCTGCTGCCTCGTCCTTGAGGGTATTCATGCGCTGAATCCCCTGCTGACGAAAGGCGTTGAGGATGCCGTGAAGTATCGCCTCTTCATCGACCCGACGAATCAGCCCGAAATCTTTGTCCATACGCGATTGCCCTCCTCTGATGCGCGGCTTATTCGCCGGCTTGTGCGCGACAATCGTTTTCGCCGCCTTGATCCGATGGAGACCTTTCGGATGTGGCCGAAGGTGATGGCGGGCGAGGCCAAGTGGATTCGCCCGTTCCGAGCCTTTGCGGATGCCGAGTTCGACTCCTCGTTGGCGTACGAACTCCCCGTCCTGAAGCCCTATGTGGCGGGGCTCCTTGAGCAGGTTCGACTGCGCGATCCGGGCAATGCCAAGGCCGAGGTCCTGATGGATTTGTTTGCGCTCATTCATGAAATGCCGCCTGTCGCCGTGCCGGGGGATTCCATTCTTCGGGAAACGATTGGGAGCAGCCAGCTGGACTATTAGCGGCGAACCGAAGGTGTCCACGTGGCGTTCAAGGGTGTAGAAGGAGACATCTTGCGATGGAAGCACTGAAGGCAACGGGTGTCTGCCGCACCTACGGACGGCAGCAGGTTCTGAAAGATTTTGACTTGACGCTGGAATCGGGTTCGTTCGAGGCACTGATGGGTCCGAGCGGTGCTGGGAAGTCGACTTTTCTGCATTTGGCGGCAGGGCTTTTGACGGCGAATGCCGGCTCCATTCTTATCGGCGGACGGGATGTCGTCCAGATGGGCGAGCGCGAGGCGACGATCTTCAGGCGGCGGCACATCGGCGTTGTCTTCCAGCAGTTCAATCTGCTGAATGAGCGGACGGTTGAGGAGAATATCCTGTTGCCCGTGCGCCTTGACCATGGGCGCGTGGATCGGGAGCGCTTTGGACGCATCGTCGAACGATTGGGCCTTGCCGACAAGCTGGCGCGGCACCCGGAAGAACTTTCGGGCGGCGAGCAGCAGCGCGTCGCCATTGCCCGGGCGGTGATGATCGCCCCGGACATCATCCTTGCCGATGAGCCGACGGGCAACCTGGATGCAACGGCGGCGCGGGGCATCTGCACGCTGATGGGCGAGTTGAATGCGTCGGAGAAGTCGACCATCCTGATTGTGACGCACGACCCTGTTGTCGCGGCCTGCGCAACACGCGTCCACTTTATCAAGGATGGACGCATCGCGGCGACTTGTCCGACGGAGTCGTCGCCTGAAGTCGTTTCGCGGCACTACCTGGAGACCTATCGGTGAAGGCGCGGCACATTTGTGCGATTGTGGGCATTGCCGTTGCGGTTGGCTCGGTCGTGTTCATGCAGTCGCTTGTGGCGACGAATGATGCCCAGGCCCCGAAGGTCGCGGAACGCCTGACGGCTCCGTGGCAGGCCTGGAAGGTCGAGGGGCTTCGCCTGCGCGGGCGCGGCACTTTTCCCAAGCCCTCCCACCAAGACGAATCAAGTCGCGGCAAGACGGATTTGCCGCGTCCCGACCTGTCCTTGCCGTGCCTCTCGCTCCAGATTGACTACCGTCCGGGCGGGCACGTCTTGCAGGGTCCGCCCATGACGGGTGTGGTTGCCGCGGCACCCGAGGCTTCGCCCTACCAGTCCGCCCCCTTGGTGGAAGGACGTTGGGTGGATGAGGCTTCCACGACCCCCGAGATTGTCTGTACGCGGGGGATGATGATGCGCTTCGGACGCGGAGAGCCGCCGCCGCTGGGCACACGCGTCAAGTTCATTGGCGAGAAGGGGGCTGCTTCATTGACGATTGTCGGTTATCTTGATGCAGTTCGCCTGCCGATGGGGTGGCCGGGCGGTTTCGCCAATCGGAGTGGGTTTGCCGCGCTGGCGGAAGAACCGAAGGGACGCATTGACTTCTGGCGAGGCCCGGTGGAAGGCGCGGACGTTCAGACGGCGCGGACGATTGCCCCGCAGTTCACGAGCGATGCCGGACGCAATATGGATCGTGCGAAGCCGCTCCTCCTGTGGGCGGCGGCCCTGACGGCCTTTTGCCTGCTCCTGAATTCGCTCTTTCTCTCCGTGGAGGCGCGGCGACGCGAACTTGCCATTCTGCGGATGCTGGGACTGACAAGGGCCGGTGTCGCACGGGCCGTGATGGCCGAGTCGCTGAAACTGACGCTGGCTGGGACGGTCGTGGGCATTCTGCTTGCCTGTCTGGGGCTCTGGGGGTTCGTCTCGCTTGAGCAGGAGGTCTTCCCCATGGGCGCGGCAATTGCTTGGAAGGGGCTTCTCGTCGTCGTGGCGCTTTCTCCCGTGATTGCCATGCTGGGAGCCTTGTTCGCACTCAAGCCGGCCTTTGCGGTTCGTCCGCTTGAAGCCGCGTCGGGCTTGTCCCCTCGGCCGCGGCACATTGGGATGCTCATCGCCTTCGCGTTTGGCTTCGGGGCGTTTGTGGCGGTCGAGGTCTGGGGGGCGAGCCTGACGAAGCCCTTCATTCCGTCCCGTCAGTGGCCGGACGCCATTGTCTCCATTCTCCCGGGCGGCGTCTCAAGTTTTGACATTGAGAAACTGCGTCATGTGCCCGGCGTAAGACGGATTGCCGAACTCCAGCCGCTCCAGGTCAATTTCGACCCGTTGGAGGAGATGTCGGGCTGGGGCGGGGCAACCGGCGGACCGAAGCAGTACCGAAATGCGCTCGTGTTGGCGAGCGACTGGTTGCCCGCCTTCGTCTTCAGTGAGGGGGATTACGCAACGGCCGAGAAGGCCATTCGCGCGGGTGATGCCTGCGTGATTACGGAGATGATGGCGCGTGCGCGAAAGCTTCATGTGGGCGACGACCTTCGGCTCGATGCGGGACGGGGACTCAAGATGTCCCTTCGCATCGTCGGCATCGTCGACCTCAATTGGCACATGGTGACGAGCCGCGGCCTTCTTCGGGGATTGAACCGTATGCCCGTCAATACGGACGGTCCGGTCTTTGTTTCGTTTGACACGATTCAGGCACTGGATCTGCGCCCGGCGGAGTTCGTGAACATGACGCACCTGTGGCTCGACTATGAGCCTGCATTCCTGGCGGAGCACGGCGTGTTCCCGGCGGGACGGATTGTCGAGC
>JBNMKZ010000083.1:0-7199 GCA_050874585.1 Verrucomicrobiota bacterium
GTATTCCGTAGGTTGTCTCCCTGACGAACCTGGCCTTCGGCTTCGAGAAATGGGTAAAGACTTTACCCGGAAAGTTGTCGTGCTGCTCTTTCGCCTTCGCGGCGATTATGGTATCATTCACGGCGTGGCGCCTCCCTCATTGGTCTTTTTCGTACCCGGTATTATACCGAAAACCGATGGGGAGGCGCCGCGTTTTTTTGTGCCCGAAACTGCGAACGGCAGGCCTCCTTGTCGAGGTGATCCAAAAAATGGGTAAACTCCAGTCCGGCCTTAAGGGCTTGACATTTGCCGCGCCCGATGGTAGAATGCAAGCAGAAGGAAAAAGGGAGTGGAGGGTTTGAGAAGGTGGTGTGTCGGCTTTTCGTGCACCAAAGGATGGAGAAGTGGGGCGGAATCATGCGCATCTTCGGGGTTCAGAGATGCGCATCAATTCGCAAAGTCATGCGCATCAATTCGCAAAGTCATGCGCATCAATTCGCAAAGTCATGCGCATCAATTCGTCAAATCATGCGCATCTTCGGAATTCAGAGATGCGCATCAATTCGCCAAGTCATGCGCATCTTCAGGTTCAGAGATGCGCATCAATTCGCAAAATCATGCGCATCAATTCGCAAATTACTTGCAGGACTTGAATCGCTATCAGGTATCCGGAACGGTCTTTCTCCTCTTGAAAACTTCTGCTTTCGGCTATCTTGTGTGAATTTCTTGCCATTTACTGGTCTCGTGCGGCAGTTGGGGCGCGAGCGTGCGCCCGAATCGGCGTGCCGTGAGGAGGGGGCGCGACGCGGCGGTTCTGCCGCGCCGCCTCGTTGGGGCGGGTGTCGTTCCCGAAGGCGCGGCAGAATGCGATTTCAATTTAATGTGCCGCGAGGCATCCGTGCGTAAACCGTTCGCGGCAAGTTTCTACACCTCATTTTCATCCGTCGGCGCGGCCCCTGTCTGGTAAACTCCCACAAGCCCACGAGCAAGCGATTTGTGGTATAATACCTTCCAACATCGTCAGTTGAACATTAAGGAGCACGAGAAAATGAGCAGAGAAGAGAATGAACTGTCCGTCGCCATGCGCGCAGGCTTTACGCTGATTGAGATTCTGGTCGCCGTGGCGATCATCGCCATTCTTGGCGCGGTGGCCATGACGAACATTCCGAAGATGCTCGAAGGGTCGAAGCAGACGGCGGCGAAGAGTGCCGTGGACAACATCGCGAATGCGGTCACATCCTACAACCTCGCCTATCGGAAGATGCCCAACGACTTGAACGACCTGATTAAGGAGGATGGCGAGGACGGGGCGATCCTCGAAGGCGGCGAAGGTGCGCTTGAGGATCCGTGGGGAACGCCGTACAAGCTTGAGTGGAAGGGTAGCGGGCGCAAGCGCTTCGCCATCATTTCCGCCGGTTCCGATGGCGAGTTCGGAACGGATGACGACATCCGAAGCGACATGATTAAGTCCGCCAAGAAGGGCGACTGATGGTCGACCTTTGCGCCCGGAGCCGCGATGCGCAGGGCTTTCACGCTGATTGAAATACTGACGGTCGTCGCGATCATCTCCATTATGGTGACCGCCGGCGTCGTCAGCGTCCGCGCCGGGCAGGGGGCGGCACGGCTCAAGGCCGCGACGCGTGATATTTTCGCGACGATTCGCCATGCGCGTTCCGTCGCACTCATCACCCAGCAGCCGAGCGTCATCACCTATTCAACGCAGACGGTGGATGGGGAGGTGTGCGCCAAGGTTGAGATTGTCACGGCGAAAATCTTCGAGGACAATGCGGCGACGACGGCGCAGACGCTCTCGGGCCGTGAGGTGTCGCTTGGGGCCGCGGATGCCGAGTCCGAGTCGGGATTGCGGGATGCGGGGCGGATGACGAAGAGTGCGAAGGCGACGCGGCACGAAGAGGATGACGCGGGCGGACAGTCGGTATCGGACATCCTTTTTGCCCCGATTTCAACGGAAGTCGTCAAGGGGCTTCGCCTCAAGGTGACGATGGGCGATGAGATGCTGGCCGAATCCACGGTGTCGGATGAGCAGCGGAAGTCGATGATTTCCGCTTGGGGCACGGCGAGCGGAATCATCGAGAGCTACCGCAAGACGCGTGAGAAAAGTGACGCGGAGAAGAATCCGCCAGAAGGCGACACCTCCGACGCGGGCGCGGCGGATGGTGCGGGTGAATCGACGCAGGAGCCGGTTTCCGTCGTTTGGGAAGTCAATGGGCGAACGGAGCCGCATCGCATTTGGATTTATCGGGATGGGTCAGTGCCAGAACGCGGCCTTTCGATCAAGGTGGATCGCTTCGGCGCGGCAAAGGTCATCGGCTTGGGGGAGGATGACGAATGAAGCGCGGCGGATTTACGCTCCTTGAGGTCTTGCTGGCTTCCCTCATCCTGGGACTTGGCCTGACGACGATTCTTGTCTCGATGTCCCAAAGCCAGAAGATGATGCTGACAACGGCGCGCTTGGAAACGGCTCAGGAGGTCATGGACCTTGGCGAGATGGCCTATCCGCTGTCCGATGTGCAGGACCCCGAACGGGATCTTGAGGTCACCGAGACGCGGGCGACAGATTTGTGGGACAAGATTGCCGGGCGCAATGCCCGACTGACGCGGGCGCAGGAGGACAAGTACCACGGCTACACGTGGAAGCGCGAGTGGGTCAACAAGAACGAAGATGACGAAATCAAGCGGCTCGGGAACCTGTACGTTGTCCGTGTGACGGTGCGCTGGGGGGACGATCGGCGCGGCAACCATGAGGAGGAGTCGTATGTCACCTTTTGGAGGAAGCCCGAATGAGACGCGCCTTCACGATGGTTGAACTGCTTCTCGCGGTTGTGCTCGTTGGGGTCATGACGACTTTCGCCATGCTGACCTTTCGGTCGGTGAGCAGGGGATGGCAGATTTCGACCGACTACATGGATAAGCTGCAGCGAACGGATTTCGCCCTCAATCAGGTCGTTTCGGGTTTGCGCAGTCTCTATTATCCGCATGAGGGTTCGCAGAAGGAGGAATACGGTTTCGTTCTTGAGGACCATGGCAACGGTGACGACCCCGACAGCTCGGATGTCATCGAATGGTCCAAGCGCGGCACGGCGATTGTCGGCAACAAGAGTGCCGGGGCGGATACGGTGCACCGCGTCCGGCTGATGGTTCTTGAGGAGGGCAACCACGACTATCGCGACGAGATTGAGGTGACGGGTCTTTATGCACGGTACTGTCCCGATTCGACCTTGCGGCCGAAGAACAACCGCGATGACGTGGACTTCTCGTTTGCCAATGAGGAGATGTATCAGCCCATTCTTGTGGCAGACGGGATTGTTGGCTTCAACTGCCGCGTCTTGCCGGACAAGAAGAAGGTGGAGGCCGAGAACGACGAATCCCTCTTCGAGGACACGTGGGACAGTTCGAACTCCGTTCCCTATAAGGTTGAACTGACCTTCCGTCTGGCCGATCCCGAGGGGCGTGGCACACGTGCGAACGCGGCGCCCGTCATGCGAATCGTTCGGATACCGTTGCATGAGCAGTCCCTTGACGGCGCGGCACTTCCGGGCGCGGAAGCCGAGCGGCGTTCGGGGACGGCGGCGGCCGGGAGGGGAGCGCGTCCTGTCCGTGGCGGCGGCGGAACAGGCGGTGGAAGTAGTGGTGGCGGCAAGCCCGTTCCCCCTGCGGGTGCGGGCGGTTCGCGTCCGCCCGCTGGCGTTGGTGGAGGGCTTGCCCCATGATGCGGAAGGCGAGCGCACTTCTCATGGCCCTTTGGATCATTGCCGTTCTTTCGGTGATGGTGCTTTCCTTTGCGACGGAGGCCCACTTGCAGAGCGGTGTCAATGTCTTCGTGCGGGAGCGCAATCGCGTGAACCGCCTGGTGGACGCGGGACAGGTTCTCGCTGAAATTGTCATTACGGGATTCTCCTCCGTCAACGACTGGACGGAAGATCAGGATACTCAGAAACTTCTTGAGGACGACCGCTGGTATCTTGAGAAACAGGACCTGAAGGAAGGCCGTCCCTGCGTGATTGGCCCGATTCTCATTGATGAGGACAGGCCCGACTCGGGGACGGTGAAGGTCGAAATCAGTCTCGACAAGAAGATTAACGTGAACGAACTCTACCAGGGCGGCGATTCGAACTACCGCGTTCGCTGGGAGATGATTCTCTCGGGGCACGGCTTGCCCGAGGACTATGAGGTCGAGACAGAGGACGGGCGGCTGAAGCTTGCTGACCTGCTCATCGCCAGCTGGAACGACTGGCGTGATGAGGACGACAACGTGACGGCCTTGGACGGCAAGGCATGCGGCGCGGAGTCGGCCTGGTATGAGGAGGAGTTCACGGACAAGCGGATTGACGAGGAATATCGGCGCTATCCGCGCAACTCAAGCATTCCCGACGTCAAGGAGCTCTCCTACATCCGCGGCTTCCGGGACTATCCGGCAATCCTGACGGGCGGCATCCTCAATCCGCAGGATGACAAGGACGAACAGATTACCGTGACGGGCATCGCTGATCTCTTTGGAACGACTGGAAGCGCCAAGGTGAATGTCAACGACCGTGACCTGACGGCCGACCAGTTGCTGACGATTCCTGGCGTATTCGACGAGGACGATGACGAGAGCCAGTCGGCCGGGCGCGAGATTGCCGAGGCGATTATCCGCTGTCGCTCCATTAAGCCGGAGCGGTATGAGGTGGACGAAACGCGTGGCTGGTGGCCCTACAAGGATTGGAACGATCTTTCTCAACGCGTCAGCGATGAGATGAGCGAACTTGTCGGGAATGAAGCCGGCCAGTATTTTGTCTACAAGCCCGACGACACCACGCTCTTTGATATCCGCATCACCTGCGAGGCCATGGGAATGAAGCGTAGCGTCGCGGCGAAAGCCTATGTCAAGGACGGCGAAGTCCGCTATGTCGAGTGGGAGGAAGACCCCCAGGAAAGCAAGGAAGACTGACGAGAACGAAAGGAAAGATACGCGCATGAAGATAATCGATGGAAAACTTTTGGCGGCCAACCTGCGCACGGAAATTGCCGCAGGTACGGACGAACTCAAGAAGACGAAAGGCGTGACACCCGGTCTCGCCGTGATTCTCGTCGGCGACAATCCGGCCAGTGTCAGTTATGTGACGGCGAAGGAGAAGGCTTGCCGCGAGGCGGGGATGCTGTCGCGTGAGATTCGTCTTCCGGCCGAGACGACCGAGGCGGAACTTCTGGAACTGATCCGCACCCTGAATGCGGATGCGGCGATTGACGGTATTCTCGTCCAGTTGCCCTTGCCGAAGCACATTCGCGAGAAGTCCGTCATCGATGCCATTGCCCCCGACAAGGATGTGGATGGTTTCACGCCCGTCAACGTCGGGCGCATGATGATTGGCGAGGACTGCTTCCTGCCGTGTACGCCGCATGGGATTATCCGTCTCATCGAATTCGCGGGCATTGACATTTCAGGGAAGTATGCCGTCGTCATTGGGCGGAGCAACATCGTCGGCAAACCCGTTGCCGCGCTTCTTGCCCGCAAGCAGACGAATGCCACGGTGACCCTCTGCCATACGGGCACGCCCGACATCGCCAAGTTCACGCGTGAGGCTGATATCGTCGTCGTTGCCGCCGGACGACCGAACGTCCTGACGGGTGAGATGCTCAAGCCCGGCGCGGTCGTCATTGACGTTGGCGTCAATCGCATCGCGGATGCCACGCGGCCGAAGGGATTCCGCTTGGTGGGCGATGCGGACTTTGAAAGTTGCGCAAAGGTCGCCGGTGCCATCACGCCTGTTCCGGGCGGCGTCGGACCGATGACGATTACGATGCTTCTTTGGAATACGCTTGAAAGTGCAAAACGCCGTGCGGCTCGATAAGGTAGTTCAGGAACGCCTGCCCGACTTCTCCCGATCGCGCATCGAGGGCCTGATTAAGGCTGGTTATGTAAAAGTCAATGGCATCGCCGCCATCAAGGCGGGGCAGAAGGTCGTGGAATCGGATGCCATCGCGATTGAACTGCCGCCGCCCGTGCCGCCGATTCCCCAGCCGGAGGACATCCCCCTCAATGTGCTTTTCGAGGATTCGGACATCCTGATTCTCAACAAGGCCCCGGGAATGGTTGTGCATCCCGCCCCGGGCCATGCCTCGGGAACGCTTGTCAATGCGCTGCTGCACCATTGCCCGGACTTGGCGGGCATTGGCGGCGTCGTGCGGCCGGGCATCGTCCATCGGCTTGACCGCGACACGTCGGGACTGATGGTCGTTGCGAAGACACAGCCGGCGATGGACGGCCTTGCCAAGGCGTTCGCCACGCACAAGACGGTCGAAAAGACCTACCTTGCGCTCTGCCACGGTCGACCGCGGCTTGAGTCCGGGCGCATCGAGAACATGATCGGCCGCCATCCCGTCGACCGAAAGCGCATGGCGATTGTCGAGAAGGACGGGAAACTGGCCATTACGAATTATCGCGTTGAGCGGGTGATTGGCCCGATTTCGCTTATCGAGTGCCGCATCGAGACGGGACGGACGCACCAGATACGCGTTCACATGGCCTCGCTCGGCTGTCCCGTCATCGGCGATTCGGCATATGGCAAGAGTGCGCTCGACAGGCGGTTGAACCCTGTTCCGGCGCGGCAGATGCTGCACGCCTGGCGGCTTGTCCTCTGGCATCCGGTGACAGGTGAGCAGTTGTCCTTTGAGGCACCGGTTCCGGCGGACATGGCCGCCTACTTGGCGTGAGCCGGTGGTTTAGGGGGTTGGCCAACCGCTGAATGCCCGGAAGGGCGCGGCGGTTTGAATGGCCTGCCGGACGGCAGGCCGGCAAGACCCGCGAGCCGCCGGCTAACGGCAGGCGCGGCAAAACGGGGACCCCGCTTGGGAGTGGCGGCGCGCAGAAGGGCGGAGCAAAGCCCCACCGCGCAGGCGTTGTGTAGGCGCAGGCGCGGCAAGACCATTTTGCCGCGGTTGGCCTGTGATCGGCCTGTCCTTCCTCTCGGGCGAGGGGGTGAGCGCGGCGGTCGCACGAGAGGTGCGGTGCGGCTCGCAGCCGTAGGAGAGGTTTCCGTCCGCAACCAGTGATAATCGCCGAGGCAGGACAGGCTCAGCGACGCTGCTTGTCTAAGCGCGAAAGGCGTTGCGAGACCGCCGCCGCATCCGGGTCGGGCGAGCCGCCGCGCAAGCCCCCGAGCAAGCGGTTTGTGGGCCTGTTCGGGGCTTCGCGAACGGCAGGCGCGGCAAAACGGGGA
>JBNMKZ010000084.1:0-6790 GCA_050874585.1 Verrucomicrobiota bacterium
GCCTTTCATCCATCGCGACCCTGCCCACTCGGCAGCCGTCGCGGCCAACTTCACCGTTTCCTCTTCGCACCGGACGCGAGTCCTCCACATGAAGACCTCGTTCCAATCCAAACAACGGCGGATATTATACCACAAATTTCGCCGCGTGTGGGCTTGCCCTTTTTCCCCATTTATGGCATAATTCTCCGCAATGACATTGGTGAATGCGCTTGCCGCCCTCGTGGCCGCCCCCCTCGTCGCCGCGTCCCTCACGCCGGCCGCCGCCGACATTCCCCTCGTTCCCATCGGCAACATCCAGACGTTCAGGCGGGCCGATGCCACCGTCCCGATGCCCACGAACTTCGTCATCGAGGGGCAAATCGTCGCCTCGGCCGGACGACGCGCCGTCCTGTCGGATGGCACCGCTTCCATCCGCATCTTCCCCCTGCCCGCCCCCGACGACGAGACCTCCGAGGACTGGCGCGTCGGCGACATCGTGCGCGTCACCTGCGACCAACTGCCGAGTCCCCTCACGCCGAATGCCGACGTCATTCATGCGCGTTCGGTCACCGTCCTGCGCCACCACCAGCCCCAGCCCCCCGTGGCGACGGATGTCGCGCACATCCTCGCCGGCGAGGCCGACTTCTCGTCCGTCACCACCGAGGGCGTCATTACGGACGTCTTCCGCGACGAGGTCGACCCCATCTTCATCTACTTCACCCTCTCCTCCCTGAACGACAACCTGCTCCTGACGCTGCGCGACCCCTCCACGAACACGTTCCAGTCAGCGCACAACCTGTTGGATTGCGCCGTCTCAGTCCGTGGCCTGTGTGTTCCGCTTGACGATGGCCTGCGCCACTACATGGGGCGGCGGATTGAACTTGGGGGCCTCGACTCCATTCGTCCAATCGACGGACAGGAGGCTGCGGCCAACGCCACCACGCCAAGCCCCCTGCCGTCCATCCGCGACACAATCACCCTGCCGCCACGGAAGTTCCCCCACCGTTTCACGGTGCGCGGGCACATCATCGCCCGCTGGAACACGAAAAACGCCCTTCTCTCGACGGACGACGGCAGGTGCCTGCGCCTGCATCTTGCGGAAGGTGCCGTCCCTTCCCCCGGTGCCCGCGTGAAAGTGGACGGATTCCTTCGAACGAACGCCTTTTTCGCCCACCTCTACAATGCGACCGTCGAGGAAATCCCGGGCGAGGCCTCGCTCAACAAATCGCCGCGCACGATTTCGCCGCGCGCGGTGCTTTTCGACGACGAGGGACGCGCACGCATCGACTCCCGCTTCGACGGACGCATCGTGCGCATGGAGGGGCTTGTGCGCGACACCCTGCAGTCCCAGGCGGACGACGGACGCTGCATCCTTGAATCGGATGGCATCCGCCTGACGGTTCTCCTCGGCGACCTGCCCCTGCCCGCGACGGGCAGTCGGGTCTCTGTCGCCGGCGCGTGCCTAATCACGACGGACAGCGAATCGTCGGGCATCGTGCGACTGGACGGCTTCTGCCTCGTTGCGCGGAACCGCGACGACCTCGTCATCCTTGAGGGACCGCCCTGGTGGACACCCGCCCGATTCCTCTTCCTCATCGGCCTTCTCGGCGCGGTCATCCTGGGCTTCTTTCTCTGGAACCGGCTCCTCCAGCGTCTGGTGGAACGCCGCGGACGCGCCCTGCTCAAGGAGGAAGTGCGCACCCTGGCGGCCGGACTCAAGCTCGACGAGCGCACGCGCCTCGCCGTGGAGCTGCACGATTCCGTCGCCCAGAGCCTGACAGCCATCGCCCTTCAGCTCGGACTCACCGACCGCCTGATTGGCACGGACGACGGCGCGGCGCATGAGCGTCTCGCCATTGCCACCCGGATGCTCGACTCCTGCCACGGCGAGATTCGCGCCTGCATCTGGGATCTTCGCAACCTTGCGCTTGACGAGCACGACATGAACGAGGCCATCCGCCGCACCGTCGCCCCCTATCTTGGCGGCGCGGCACTTCTCGTCCGTTTCGCCGTGCCGCGCTCAAGGCTCTCGGACAAGACGACACACACCATCCTGCGCATCATCCGCGAACTCGTCACCAACGCCATCCGGCACGGCCAGGCGCGGCAAATCCGCGTGGCGGGTGCGCTCGACAACCAGACGATTCGCTTCTCCGTCACGGACGACGGGCATGGCTTCGACCCGGACGCGCGTCCCGGGCCCGCCGACGGGCATTTCGGGCTTCAGGGCATCCGCGAACGAATCCGCCGCGACAAGGGGAAGATGACAATCGACTCGTCCCCCGGCAGCGGTACGCGCATCTCCATTTCCATCGAACTGCACGAGGGCAATTCGCCTGTACGCCCACCAAAGGAATCCAACCCATGAAAAAGACCTCCGTCCTCGTCGTGGACGACCACGCCATCGTTCGGATGGGCCTCGTCTCCCTGCTCCAGACCGAACCCAACCTCTGCCTTGTCGGCGAGGCGGAGGACGGCAATGAGGCGGTCGCCCGTGCACGCGAGTTGCGTCCCGACATCATCGTCATGGACATCATGATGCCCGGCAAGGACGGCATCGTCGCCGCCGAGGAAATTCTGCGCGAGCGGCCCGAGACCCGCATCATCTTCCTGACGACCAGCAACACGCCCGACGACCTCAACCGCGCCGTCCAACTGGGCGCGTGGGGCGTGCTGGTCAAGTGCGCCGCGAACGCCGAACTCCTGAAAGCCGTCCAAGCCGTGAGCCATGGCGACACGTTCATTTCGCCCGAAGCCCAGCAGATTATGAAGGAGGAACCGGCTCTGCCCAAACTCACGACCCGACAGGCTGAGATTCTCCACTCCCTCACCCGTGGCCTATCCAACAAGGACATCGCCGAACAGTTCGGCATCAGCGCGAACTGCGTCAAGCTGCACATCACCGCCATCCTCTCCAAACTCGGCGCGGCAAATCGTGCCGAAGCCGTCGCCATCGCCCTTCAGAACCACATTCTCCGCTCTTAGGCAAACAGCACCCAGAGTGCACAACCGGCGAGCAGAATCGCCAGAATGCAATCGGTCACGGAGCGATAGCGCAGAAAACACCGACGAAGGAACGAACCCGCCAGTAGCCAGGCCAGATTCGCCCCCGGCCCCGCCAGCGACAGAAGCGCGGCAACGGCGAGCAAATCCAGAAGCCGCGTCGAATGCGGTAGCACGAACGTCGCATAGACGGTCAACTCGTAGAGGATAATCTTTGCGTTCGTGAACTGGACGATGAACCCGTTCGCGAATGTGCATCCGCGAGACTCCTCTTCCGCCGCGCCCCGCGTCCGATAGACGCGGACGGCCAGCCACAGCAGGTAGGCCGCCCCGACGTACTTGAGGACACCGACCCACTCACCGAAGGCCACGCCGAGGGAATGGACCAAGAGGACGCAAATAAGTGCCGCGCTCGCATACCCGGCGAACAGTCCCAGCCACATTCGAAGTGCCGCACGGCGACCGTACCGCACAACCATCGCCAACGCAAAGACATTCGCCGGCCCGGGCGAATAGCCGACCAGGAAGATGGAAAGCAATAACGCCGGAAGCGAACTCAGCGGCATGGCGGTCGCGGCAACCTTAGCGGAACGGAATCCACCGATTGCCGCGCGCGTTCGACTTCAGCACGGCCTCGACGAACTTCATCGTCCGAACGCCCTCGCGCACACTCGGGTAGTCCCGCCCTTCTCGCGTCCGAACGGCCTTGCAGAACTCGTCGTAGATGTTCGCAAAGGCCTCGATGAAGCCCTCGTGATGGCCAGCCGGGATGCGTGACGACCGAACGCTTGCGGCTGACATTTCGCCCATGTAGGGCGCGTTCCGCTTGTAGATGCGCTCCGGCCCGAACGGATACTTGACGCTCAGGTAGTTCGGTGCCTCCTGGTTCCAGTAAAGCCCCGCCTTGTCGCCATAGACCCGCAGGCGGACACCGTTCTCCTCGCCCGTGGCAATCTTCGAGATGACGACCGAAGCCTTGGCCCCGCCCTTGAAGTGCATCAGGACGGACGCGTCGTCATCAAGCGTATTCCCCGGGGCGAAGCTCGAAAGATCCGCCAGCACGGACGATGTCTCAAGCCCCGTCACGTACTCGATCAGGCTGAACGCATGAACGCCGATGTCCGCGACGACGCAGCTTTTGCCCGCAATCTTCGGGTCCATCTTCCAGACGTTCCGTCCCGTCAGCGGTTTGGTGAAGTCGATTTTCCTGAAACTCCCCTGACTGTACTCAAGGACAATCTTGCACACCGTCCCGAGTGCGCCCTTCCGAATCAGGTCGCGTGCGGCCTTGACCATCGGATAGCCCGTATAGGTAAAGGGAATGCCGAGGATGCGGCCCTTGCGCTGGGCGAGACGGCCGAGTTCCGTCGCCTCCCGCAGCGTCAGGGAGAGCGGCTTCTCGCACATGACGTCGATTCCAGCCGAAAGCGCGGCCTTCGCGATGGCGTAGTGCGAATCGTTCGGCGTGCAAATAGCGATGAAGTCAATCTTGCCGCGCTCGGACGCAATCAGGCTCGCCCAGTCCGGATAGGTCCGCGACGGCGCAAGACCCAGTGCCTCGGCCATCTTCGCATTCGCCTCGGCACGCCGCGAGAAGCATCCCGCGACGAGGTCGGCCAGATTGTCCATCCGCAGGGCCATTCGGTGAATCGGCCCGATGAAGGAGCCACGCGCTCCGCCAATCATCGCATACGTCAGTCGCTTGGGCATGGCAAACCTTTCACATCCGTCCGCTGAGCGCGTCAATCAGGTCGCAGAGACGCTTGTAGCAATGCGACAGATCGTCGTTCGTGACCTGGAACATGTACTCACCCGCCCGGGCAATCTCGCCCTCGGCATTGTGCAGACGCTTCTCAATCACCTCCTGCGAGTCCGTCCCGCGTCCCTCCAGTCGCTCGCGCAGGGCCTCCATGGACGGCGGCGAAATGAAAATGTCGACATAGCCAATCTTCAGCGGATCGGTGTTCGGCAGGTTGCGCACGTAGTCGCGCACTTTCGCCGCGCCCTGGACGTCAATGTCGAGAATCATCGAGTTGCCCTCGTTGAGCACCTCAATGATGGGCGCCTTCAGCGTCCCGTAGTAGTTGTCGTGGACCTTCGCGGACTCAAGGAAGGCATTCTGCTTCAGAAGTTCCTCGAATCGCTCACGCGTCAGAAAGTGGTAGTCAAGCCCGTCCTCCTCTCCTTCGCGGGGCTTGCGGGTCGTGCAACTGATGGAATAGACGATGTCGCTGTACTCCTGGAGAAGCATATCAATCAGCGTCGTCTTACCGCACCCGCTCGGTGCGGACATCACAATGAACAGAGGTTTCGTTTTCATTAGGTGCGCATTATACCATATTGGCGCACGGAACGCGGCGGTTTTCCCCCTCTCTCGGCAGACAAAGAGGGCGGCCCGATGGACCGCCCACTCCGTTAAGCCGCTGCAAAATCAGCTTACTTGCCGAAATAGCGCTTCAGAAGGCCCTCGAAGCCCGCACCGTGACGCGCCTCGTCCTTGGCCATTTCGTGAACCGTGTCATGAATGGCATCGTAGCCAAGCTCCTTCGCACGCTTCGCAATCGCGAGCTTTGCCGCGCAGGCGCCCTGCTCGGCATCGGCGCGCATGGCCACATTCTTCTCGGTCGAATCGGTCAGCACCTCGCCAAGAAGCTCGGCGAACTTCGCCGCGTGCTCAGCCTCCTCGAAAGCATAACGCTTGAACGCCTCCGCGATCTCGGGGTAGCCCTCGCGCTCCGCCTGACGCGACATCGCGAGATACATGCCCACCTCGGAGCATTCGCCGTTGAAGTGGTCCTTCAAGCCCTGCGTCACTTCGGCATCCGCGACCTTGCCGGCACCGACGGAGTGCTCGCACGCCCACACCTTCTTGCCGACCGACGCGGCCTCCTCACGGAACTTCGACCCGGGAACACCGCACTGAGGGCACTTCTCCGGAGCCGTCTCACCTTCATACACATACCCACACACGGGGCAAACCCATCTCTTCATTTCTCGTTTCTCCTTGTCGCGGCTGATGCCGTTTTCTGTTCGTTTGTTTGATTTTGTGCGTCTTTCGCACCCTTACGGGCGCACTTTGGGCACAATCCAAAGTAAAGCAACTGCTCGTCGTCCACCTCAAAGCCCGCCGGAATCGCGGCGTAGGGGTGCGAATGCCGCTTGGGCGGCTCGAAGTCAATCAGTTCCCCGCACGCCCGGCACTTGAAGTGCGCATGGAAGACGGGACTTCCGTCGTAGCGAACCTCACCATCCTCAATGCACACGCGCCCGATGAGATGGACCTCAGCCAGACGCTGCATCGTCGCATAGACCGTCGTCTTCGACAGGGTCGGCATCTGCTCGCGCAGGGCAACAAACACCGTATCAACGGACGGATGGTCCGTCCGTCCGTAAACGGCCCTGAAGATGGCGAGCCGCTGCGGCGTCGGAATGATGCCGTGCGAAGAGAGCAAGCCTGGTGCGTCTGTAATCATTACAGTTCTAATTATATTATAATTCGCGACTGAATGCAAGGGGGTGGACTGTAAAATCTGATAGCCTGCACCATTTTGCTACGCCGTCAGAACGCCTACGCGGCGTGGCTTTTCCCCGCCCTTCTGCGCTCCACCGCTGAACAAGCCTCATTCATTCCAGCCTGCCGCCCGCGAAACCCCGGACAGGCCCACAACAGGCAGAGGTGAGGAGCGGGTGGGGCGCGGCGACGGCGAGCTGAGGGGTTCGCAGTCCCGAAGGGGCGCGGCATCCGGCGGCGGACGCCCGCAGGGCAACGAAGCGGTATTCCGCAAGGCCGTCCCTGCGCGATGGCCGC
>JBNMKZ010000085.1:0-6286 GCA_050874585.1 Verrucomicrobiota bacterium
AATTGCCCTGTCCACTGATTCCCGCTGGGCTGCTCGACCAAACGGCCGCTCCGCCCGGATGGCTGTCCCGTGTCAGTTTGAGGGTGCAGCTTGTCGACTTCCAGCAAATGTTCGTCTCATCAGGCTCAATATCGAGTTTCAGCACCTCAATAGTTCCGGAGAACGAGTCTTCCGTTCCGGACTCGTCCCTGACCTCATAACCGCCGCCACCACCTATTCGGCAGCGCAACTTGCCGTCCTTCGGGCTGACAAGATGGTATGGAGAATGAGCCTTGACCTCGACATCCGCACAGAAATTGGCGGCGTCGACACCCCATGTCGTGACATAGAAGTCTGCCCCCTCGGGAACGACATCCTCCGTCCCTGCCGCCGCACAACGGACGGATACATAGGCGTTTTGGCCAGATGCCGCCCATGCGCACGCCCAGGGAAACACCCCGCAACAAGCCAGTGCTACAATTCCAACGCGTATGAGAATCATAACGATGCGTGTCCTTTTGGTTACGAATTCGCCCTTGGTGATTTGAATTATAGCATAAACGAGGAAGTTTGGAAATCACGAAACTCGTCCTACCGGGGAAAAGTTCGTTCGTTGGGAAATCGCAGAATCTCCGCCAGCAGGAGGACGGTCGGCATCCAGACGAGGCGCGGCAAGGCCGTCCCGAGATGCCAGGAGAAGTTGGGCGCAAGGCTGAGTGAAAGAATGTAAACGAAGACCGCACACGAGACGAACGCGCTCCCCAACGCCGCGCAGAGTCCGCCGAAAACCGCCCCATCCCTCACAGCCACACGGCGGCGCAGGGCGAACAGGGCGAGGAGAACCGCCAACGGCCACGCAAAGGCATATTCCCACGGACGCAGGAAGGCAAGGCGCAGAAAGGCGGCACCCGCCTCCAGCAGGCGCGAAAGGTCCGGCGACCATGGCGCGGCGAAGTGGTAGAGCGTCCCACCCGCCAGACGACATCCTATCTGCCAAGCCAGGGGCAAGGCCCCGCCGACAAGGAGACCACGAGCGGATGCCGTGCGCCGCCCCTCAATCACGCGAAGAACAAGCCAACAGGAAAAGAGGAGGACGAGCCCTTCGTTCTTGGCGAGTCCCGACAGCCCAAAAAGGAACCACCCGAACGCCGCGCCGCCCCTTTCCCGGACGCGACTCCATCCCGCAAGGATAAGGATCGCAACAAGCGGTTCGGCGTAGTCGAGTGCGGCCAACCTGAGGGAAAGCGGACTCAAGACCGCCGCAAGAGCCAGGCATCGCGTCGAATGCGCGTTCGCCACCGTGCAGAGATACCCCGCCAGTGCGGCGGCGGACGAAACGGCGACAAGCTGCACAAGCCATTCCCCGCATCCACCCGAAAGGGCGTATGCCACGAGTGTCAGCAGGGCGAATCCCGGCGGGTAGGCGGGCTGGAGCGTCGAACGGGCGGCATCCGTGAAGAAACCGGGCGGCACGCCCCCACACATCCAAATGAGCCGGGCCTTGCCGCCATAGACCCCCAATCCCGTCGGCGCAACAAGCGTGTGCGTAAGCGCAAGCGTCCCTGCGGCGGCAAGGACAACCGCCGCGCCCAGGAAATACCATCGCCGACGTTCCCTCCGTGAAACAAGCCAGCCGAAGAGGAGAACGAGAGACGAGACGACCCCCGTGCCAACCGACTCCCGGAGCGGCGAAACCTCACGCGGGCGTACGCCGCGATCCACCGGCGGGACACCCTCCTTCAGCCAAAGTGCAACTCGCTCGTCCCGTGCGACGCATCGGTAGCCGGGAAACGCCACCCGCCGAAAACGGCTAACGACGACAGCCGTCTCATCCGCGAGATTTTCCGCACGGCCGAAACGAACGGGGCGTGGGCACAACGCCCACGAAAGCGTGAGCTGAATCGACCGCTCAACCGGCTGGAGAACGCCGTCCGACGAGTCGATGCAGTAGTAGACCGACGCCCCTGGCGGCACAAACCGCTCGACAATCTCCCTGTACGCATCCGTATGCGCACCATTCCCCCGATAGGCTCGTCCGTGCCACTGGGATGCCGCCCGAAGCGCACCCTCGACCATCCGCCCCAGTTCCCGCCCATTCAGCACAAGCGACAGAATGGCAAGAACAAGACAAAGAAAGCCCAGCCAACGCTTCATTCTGCAAAAACCCTCACTTCGCGGAGAACAAATGGCACTGGACTTTTCGCCGTCACAACAACCCGTAATCGAGAAACGGGGAACTTGGGCTCGAACTCCGTCACGCCATCCCTGGCCTTGGCGCGAAGTCCGCCGATCCGTCGCCAATTGCCGTTCCGCCCCATCACACGAATCTCCCCCGCCGTCAAACGCGAACGACCCGACATCGTGCCCGTCATCACGCGAAACTTCCCAAGGACTGGTTGCTCATACGCAACCTCAAACCAATCCCCATTTGACGCGGACTTTTCCGCCTCATACCAGGTTCCCTCAAGCCCATCAACCGCACATTCCCGCGAATGAACAGCATCTAAGGGCGGAATTGACGATGAACAGTTAACCGCAACTTCAACACCTGCCGAATGTTGCTCCTGAAGCCGTTTTGAGAACACCCAATCCCAAACGGCCGGTTCACGCCAGGCCCGATGCCAGGCATCATGTCGCCCATTGGGATACTCCGAATACCTAAACTCCCCTCCCATGCATTCAACTTTCCGGGCGAGACCTTCCAAGGCCTTCGACAACCGTGGATTCTCGCGTATACCACGGTTGTGAATCAACCAATAGTTCAGCACTCCTTCATTCGGCAGCATCGCCTCATTCATGAATGTCGACACAGGGACAGACGCGGCAAATGTATTGAGAAGATGGCATGGAAGTTCAAATGCCGCCGATCCGCCGTATGAAAGTCCCGTGAGATAAATACGACTCGAATCAATGCGCGGCACTCGGCTTCGCCCAGCAACGGTTGCGATGAGATTCGAAATGCACATCACCAGTTCATTCGCCCTCCCGGGAAGTCCCGTATGGAATGTCACATCATCGGGCAACATCGGCACAAGCAAACAGGACGGATGGCGACGCTGGAATTCTTCATTCACGACAACCTCGAAGGCATCCATCTGGGCAAATAGTCGTTCCAAATTTTGTCCCCGCTCACCAGACCCCGCAAAATAGACGACAAGGGGAATCCGTTCCCTCACGGACTTCAGGCGCACAGATGGGACAAACATCAGAAAAGGAATGGAAAATGCGGAAACCCCATCGGTAAACCGATGGGCGGTCAACCCATATTTACGCAAGGACTCCCGCAATTCAGATGTCGAATTCTCATAGGGCCCCACCGTTCCGAATCGAACTGGGTATTCGCCACCTTCCACACACAAGGCGAAGAAGAGAAAAAGCAGGAGAACAAACCTTCCCATGCTCGAAATCATTTCCCTCGGTAGGCCTCCTCCAGCTTCGGACGCTCGCGGGCGATCGTCTCGGCGCTCTCCCAGTTGCTGCCCCACTCCTTCAGCCCGACCTTGAGAGCGAGGTAGGCCTGGCGGCGGACATGAATCGACTCGTCGCCGAGGAGGGCGAGGAGCGCGTCGGCATTCGCTCGGATGCAGGCGCGGGACCGATACGCCAGCGCATAGGCCCCCTTGGCACGAACTTCAGCCCTATGGTTCCGCATCAGCTCCCGGCACAGCTCGGCGTCCTCGTCGCGGACGACGAACGCGAACACGCCCATCGTGGCGACCACCCTGTCGTCGTCGCTCCCCTTCCGCACGAGGGTGAGGATCGCCGCCCGCAGCTCGTCCACCTGCCCCTCCGAAAGGTTCAGCACCCGACCCCGCTCCCCATCTTGCGGGAAGTTAACCATGAGGAAAGAGAGCAACGCCCTGTCCGCCGGCGACAGCGGCGTGCCGCCCTCGACCTGATCGGCCAGCCTCCTGATCTGCCACAGCCCGTACGCCTCGTAGCCGGTAAAGAACCCGACACTTTTCACCGACTCGAACGCCCCCCTCAGGAAGGCCGAATCCGTCCCCCGGAGGAGTTCCGGCCTCGACTTGGCGATGGGGAACCCGGCGCTCGTCAGGGCGGAAGAGGCCATGCGGAGCGTCTGGGCGTCCACCTCCCTCCCGGGGTCGAAGACCCCCCTCAGGTAGTCGATCGCCCGCGCACTCCCCACGAACGCGGAGCACGTCACGGCGATCCAGTCCTGCTCATCGTACCCGGAGAAGGTCTTCGGGTACCCCCGCCCGATGGCCCTCTCAAGGTCGTCCGCCATCAGCCCCTGCCCGGCCGACGACCCGAGAACCTTGCAGAGGAAGAGCCGCGACATCCCGCGCACGTTCCCGTTCGTCGAGACCGCACCCGCCAGCGCGTCGCCCTCGACCCGGGCGTACCCCTCGCCGATCAGCGCCCGGCGGGCCTCCCGCTCCCGGTCGCCGCGCAGTTCCGCCATGGTCGTCGAGCGGTGGCACGCCGCCGTGACGAGGAGCAGCAGCCGGCGGTAGTCGCGCAGGGCGGTCCGCTCGTCGAGCGGAATCCGCCCCGAGAGCATCTCCGCCATGCGGCCGCAGGCCTCGCGGATCTCCGCGTCCTCCCGCTCGTGCGCGACGCCCACGCCGCCAATCGTCCGCACGACGACGTCGCACTTCCCGACCGCACCGCTCCCCTCCGCAAGGGCCGGGAGGGCAAGCCCCACCAGCAGGACCCCACAGCAACACACTCCGATTCTCTTCATCTTCAGAACTCCATCTTGAGTTTAATCTCCCCGCTCAGGAGGACACTGCCCGTCTGCGCATCAGCCTCGTGCGAAAACGTCGCCACCGTGCCGCAAATGATCTCGAACTTGCCGAACGCCGTCTCGTTCTCGATGTGCACCCCCGAGGAAACCTTCTCGCCCGTAAAGGTAAACAGCTCCCTCGTGAAGCCCCTCTCCTGGAAGGACTTCAGCCACCCGGCCGTCGCACGGGGCGGGTTCAGGACAAGGTCTCCCCCGGCGAACACCAGGGAGAACTCCAGCCGCCACCTCCACCGCCAGCTCTCAAGCACCACGCCGGAGAACCCGTCATCAGACAGGAGCCCCGAGGCGACCTCCGCCGCATATGCGCCACAGCCAATCGACAGGTTGTCCGCGAAGGCCCGCGCCGCACTGTCCGCGATGCCCGGCGTGACCGGCCTTACAAATAGCTCTCCCCCAGGGCAAGTTTGCAAAGATAGAAATTCCTTTGAAGCGTCAACGCTCAATCCATAGATCTCTCCGACGCCGGCACCGAGCAGTTCGCCCGCCTCCTGGGCCATCGCCCCCGTCAGGAAGGCGATGTCCTTTCGGCAGGCCACCCCGTAGACGGAGGCCCGCCCGAAGGTGCCCGGCGCTGACTCTCCCGACGCAAGGCCACCTCCACTGCGGGCGGATTCCGCCCGGCCATGGGCGGCGGGCCCCACCAGCGAGACGGTGATCCGCGCCTCGTCGCTCCCACACTCGACGGAATCCCTGGCGCGAATCCGCCTCAGGGCTATTCTCCCGCCATCATCCTCAACCGACACCCGGACGTCCTCGTTGTCGCTCGCAACCGACACCCCGACGAAGCGCCTGATGGCCGACGGGCTGTACGCCACTGAGGCGCTTGCCTCAGCCTGGCGCAGCATCATCTCCGGCATGCCCGACACGACGACCTCGCCAACGTAGACGGCCCCGGACACCGCGTCCTCGGGGTTCGCCCCGTCCTCCGAGACAACGGACCACGCGCAGGCTCCTCCACCCCGTGCGCTCCCAACCCCGCCCTCCGGCGCCACCAGCCTCCAGCCGGGCATCGCCTCGAACTCAAGCCGGACGCTCCCGACGGGGCCGAGCGCATCGGGGACGACATAGAAGTCGACCCCGTCGCAGACGACGGTTCCGGACGAGGCCGTCACGCTGACGTACGCGTTGCCCGCCGCACGCGCCCCCGCGGGCATGACGAGCAGGAGCGCGAGCGCCGCGCACCTCCACAGGGCTAATCGAAAACGACCGACAAAATCCATTCCACAATCCCTTTTCGCATATTTTACCAAAATATCGTCCGTTTGTGTGATTGCTGGAAAATTGGGAACGCTCCTGCAGTGGTCCCTCGCCTCTGTCCTTTCGTGACTCCGAAGGACTTTCGCGTCTTTCGTGTTCGCCCGCAGGGCCTCGGCCGCCTCAAATCACTCCATTCAGTGTGCCGCGAGATGTGCCGAAGAACCGCTTGCGGTTCGGAGGGAAGGTTGCGCAGCAACGACGAAGTCGCCCACAAGGGCACGCGCGGCTTTCTATGTATTCAGCGGCAAAAGCCCCTCCCACCCCAATTCCGCGATTTCC
>JBNMKZ010000086.1:0-5821 GCA_050874585.1 Verrucomicrobiota bacterium
GACCAGGGGTGGCCACGCGCCCCCGCGCCGTCGGCCGTCAGCCGAGCGCCCGCGTCCGGGCGGTCCGCAGGGCGCAGGACGCGCCCCCGACGGCGTACCCGTGTACGCCAAGCGGGGCGGCGGACGCGTCCTCCGGCCCGCCCCGGCGCGGGTCAGCACGGTTGCCGGCGGCGCGGGGCACCGAGACAAGCCACTTGCTCGCGGCACTTCGCGCACCCCCCCTCGCCCGAGAGGAGGGACAAGGCCAACCACAGGCATCCCGCGGCAGATACAAAGTGCCGCGTGGTGCCTGTAAAGTGCCTGTTTTTTCTCTCGTGTGAGCCCCCGAACGGGCGGTTGGCGCGGGTCAGCACGGTTGTCGGCGGCGTGGGTGGAGGAAGTGCTCGTTTTCTGCCACTGAACACACTGAACCGACCTGGCGGCCGACACTGAAATTCACTGAAGGTGGGGGCGGTCAACTACGGAACAGACGGAAGTCTTTTCGTGTCCGGCTTCGCCGGTTTTGGTGGCATAGGGTGAAATGGACTTTGTTGTTCAAGAAATGGGTAAACGCCAGGGGCGCCTGCAACTCATGGGAAAACCGGGGAGCGCGGCGAATCCGCCCCACTGCAGAATCAC
The DNA here is from genome assembly GCA_050874585.1 of Verrucomicrobiota bacterium. Taxonomy (GTDB): domain Bacteria; phylum Verrucomicrobiota; class Kiritimatiellia; order RFP12; family UBA1067; genus UBA1067. The sequence goes on from JBNMKZ010000086.1 coordinate 619, forward strand.
TTTGCCGCGTCCGACACAGATTCTTTCTTGTCCACAAGTTCCATCAGACGAATCACCGTCTCGACCTGCTTGGCCATCATCTGCCGCTCCCGTGCGACGGACTTCGGCACATCCGCTGTCTTGACCTTTTCAAGAAGAGCCCGCAGACGCGGCACATAGAGGGGCGCAAGCTTCCGCACCGCCGCCTTGGCCGCGTCCGCATCCGCGGCAGTTCCCATCCCTACGGACTTCTGGACATCGGCCTGAAGGTCGCCCAGGATCTTCTCCAGCTCGGCACGCGGGGACTTGAGGTACTTGTCCGAAACCACCGCACGCTTGAGGTGCTTCAGATACTTCGCACCGCCACCCTCCTGGTAGCCGGTGGTCGCCAAAACCTCCCCATCCGCATCCAGAACGAGCACGGTTGGGAATCCGCGCACCTTGTACTTCTCAACCAACTGGGGATTGCGTTCCGCCGCCGCAGGTGAGAGGAGACTCCTGTCTCGCGGCGAATCGATGTAGACGAGCGCATAGCGGTTGGTGGCCTTCGAAAGAAACGCCTCGTCCGACAGGACTTCAGACTCCAGTTTCTTGCACCATGCGCACCAGTCGCTGCCGCTGAAAACGGCTACGACCTGCCGCTTCGACCCCTTCACGGAAGCCAAGGCCGCATCCAAATCGTCCGTAAAGCCCTTTGGCGTGGACTTCCCGACATCCGCAGCGAGCGCAAGCAGTCCACCGAAGAGCACGGCGGCAGAGAGAATCATCCTTTTCATGGCACCTTTCCTCCTATTTGGCAACAAAGATGGGGACATTATATCATAAACCGCTTGCTCGGGGGCTTGCGCGAAGCTGTCGCTCGGTCTCGGCTTCCACGGTTGCGCTCACCTCGCCCGAGAGGAAAGCCAGGCCGGCCACAGGCATCCCGCGGCAGATGGTTTTGCCGGCCTGCCGTCCAGCAGGCCTCGCCCATTCAAAGTGCCGCGCTCGCGCCTACACAACGCCTGCGCGGTGGGGCTTTGCTCCGCCCCTCTGCGCTCCGCCGCTCCCAAGCGGGGCGGCGGACGCGTCCTCCGGGCCGCCCCGGCGCGGGTCAGCACGGTTGCCGCACCGGCTTTCCCGAAGCCGTCCCCTTGCACAGGAAGTCCAAAACATGCCGAGCGGTCACCGGCTTCACCAGAATCGCATCAAAGCACGAAGGGTCAAATGTCGTCGCCACATCCATATCCGCCGTCACCGCCGCAATGCGAACCCCCGCGAAACGGGCATCCGCACGAATGTGCCGCGCCAAGGCCTCACCCGACATATCGGGCATCCAAAGATCCGTCAGAACGGCTCGCGTTCAAGCGCGGCGATCGCTTCCGCCGCGCTCCCGACGGCCACGAAGGGAATGTGCGCCCGCGACAGCATGACGCTCATCACCTTGAGATTCAATGCGACATCGTCTACTACGAGCACCTTACCCTTCACATCGGCGGACGAGACCGACATCGCCTCCGCCTGAAGGGCCGACAGTTCTTCCGCCGTCAGGTGACGATAGCCGACATGCGGCAATGTCAGTGTGAAGACCGAACCCTTGCCAAGCTCACTTCGAAGCCCAATCTTTCCGCCCATCACGGACGCGAGCCGCTGGCAGAGCGCCAGGCCAAGCCCCGTGCCGGCATTCGCCACACGCGTCCCCCGCAACCCGGAAGCCTGCTCAAACATTCCGAAGACACGCGGCTTGTCCGTCTCGGAAATGCCGATGCCCGTATCCACGACGGAAAATGTCAGGCAACCGATATCCGCCGTCTCCTCCTCAAAGGTGGCGGTCAGCGTGACGCCGCCCTCGTTCGTGAACTTGACGGCATTGCCGAGGAAGTTGATGAGCACTTGACGGACGCGGTGCGCGTCAATCTTGACGGCCAAGTCGCGTCCCGGAGTCTTGACGGTAAGGTGCAGTTTCCGTTGCGTGGCGGCATCCATGAAAATATCGCCACACGCACGCACCAGTTCGGAGACACCGGTCTCGGCAATCGCGAAATGGAGGTGACCCGACTCAAGCTTGCTGATGTCCAGCACATCCAGGTCCAGCAACGCCCGGCTCGCCTCGTTGATTGAGCGCAGGTGCGACTTGCGGACATCCGGCGACAGGCCGTCGTTCTGCAGTTCCTGGCTCAGGCCGATGACGGCATTGAGCGGCGTACGAATCTCGTGCGACATCGAGGCGAGAAAGAGACTCTTCGCCCGCTCGGCCGCCTGGGCTTCGGCAAGACGGCTCACGGCAATCCGCGCCTTCTCCGCCTCAAGTTCCTGAATCTCCATCTTCGCAATCCAGTGCCGGTAGGCGTAGACGACGACCTCGCTGACGACCTTGACGAGCATATCGGCATAGTCCGACGTCGGCCCGCGGCGATTGGTGAAGAGCGAGATCTCGCCAAGCGGCCGCCCCTCATATTGCACGACGAAACAGAGGCAGGCGTGGAGTCCCAGCCCACGGCAGGCCGGCTCGACGGATGTCACATCCAAGCAGAGCCGCTTGCCGCCGGGTGGAATCGCGTCAAGGTAGGCCCGCCAGGCCGCACTATCGGCAAAGCGGAAGTCCCCATCCTTCATGTCGCTGATTTCACCATCCTTCCCCTTGCCGAGGCAGAGCGAGGGTGTCTTCAGTGCCAAGTCCCTGAAGAAGACTCGCGGTATCCACGGAACGGTCTTCAGAATGGCCGTCATCATTCGCCGCGTGTAGTCGCGGTCGCTACGCGCCTCGAAGATGGCCTCCTGCACGGCGACAAGCAGGCTGGACCGGATATGCGTCAGGTAAAGGTCTGTAATGTCCGTTCCCACGCCAACGACATACCGATGACCCGACGGGGTCACCAGCGGGAACTTGCGCATATTATAGAATCGGTCGCCCTCGGCAAAACTGTAGTAGGTGTCGTTTCGCCGCATATCCTTGCCCGTGTCAAACAGGCGGAGGTCCTCCCCATGCCACTTGGAGCCGTAGGTGTCGCCGAAGTTCTCAACATCATTCTTGCCCGTCGGGTCGATGCCGACGAAGTCCTGATGCCGAACATTGCTGTAGCAGTACCGCCAGCCGTCTTCGACATCCTTGACGAATACCATGTTGGGAAAGGCATCCACAATCTCACGCCACAGTTCAATGGATTCCGCCTTTTGCCACGCATGCGTCGTCGGCGCCGTCCGCTGGATGGGGGCGCTTGCCGGGGGCAGGCTTGCGCCATCCTCGCAAAAGCTCCCCTTGTTAATCTGGAAAAGGTTGGTGATGTCGCGGTGCAGGCCGACAATGCGTACGCCCTTCGTGTAGGCCGTGTCGCGGTTGCCGCCGCAGCGGACCCACTGCTCGCCAAGGGTCGGATGCGCCCAGGGATAGACGACTTCGGTAAACTGTCCACCCGCCATGCGAGCGACAGATTCCTCCACCAGCTTGCGATAAGCCGGATTGATGTTCTCGGCCCATAGCTGATAGACGTCCTCCGGCGAGAGGTCACGCCCCTCAATCCCGAAAATGCGGAAGAGTTCCGCATCGCCGTAAAGCCGAGGCGGACGCCCCGGATCGACCTCCGACATCCAGACGCCGACATGATTGCTGGCAAGAAGACGCTCGGCCGTCTTGCCGGTTATTTCCCTTAGACTCACCATGACGAGTGGAAATTATACCATATTGGGCTCGGGTCTAACCTCGCCCTATTCATGAGAGGATGTCTCTGCGGCAAACCGTCGGAAGCGGAGAAGACCCTCAAGGAAGTAGTAGTCGCCGTAGTTCAGCGGCGAATCGATTTCCGTTCCCTCGGGCTTGTTCCCCACGCCGTGCTTCAGCAAGAAATGGCCGATTTCGCCGCCTTGAGAGAAATAGTCGGGCGAAGCCAGCGAAAGGAGCTGCCGGACGGCAAAGGCACGGTATCGCGCCCCCTCTTCACCCCCGAGAAGCTCCGCCAACTCCAGAAGCCCCGAGGCCATGACGGACGCGGCGGATGTGTCGCGTTCCTCGCCTGGTGCGCCGTAGTCCCAGTAGGGGATGCCGTCCTTCGGCATGTTCGGATGGTTCATCGCATAGTCGGCGACTTTTCGTGCAAACGCCAGATAGTTCGGATTGCCCGACTCGCGGTACATCATCGAGTAGCCGTAGATGGCCCAGCTCTGCCCACGGCTCCAGGCCGTCCGACAGGAACGCCCCTGTCCGCGGCGGATTTCCTGAACCTGTCCGACAAAACCCGGCCGCTGGTCATAGTCGAGGACATGGTAGGTTCCGCCATCCGCACGGAAATGATTTTCCATCGTCACCGAGGCATGGCTCCGGGCAATCTCTGCAAACTTCTGCCTTCCCGTGCACTTCGCCGCGAACTCAAGGAGTTCGAGATTCATCAAATTATCGGGAATCACCAAAAAGTGCTCCTTCTCTGCAATGTCGCCCCAACTGCGGAGGAGACCGAGTTCCGGCTGAAAGCGCCGCGACAGGGTCTCCGCCGTCTGCACGAGCAGCGCGTCATACTTGTCCGTCTTCAGAATCCGCCGCGCATTCCCATAGGAACAGTACATCATAAAACCGACGTCATGGCTCTCGGCATAGGTTGCCACCGGCTTGAGAATCTCCGTCCACGCCACCGCCCGTTCACGAAGGTGTTCATCCCCCGTCGCCTCGTACAGGTACCACAACGAACCCGGAAAGTGTCCTGACGTCCACCAGTAGATGTCCCGCATATCCAGTCCGCCCGTGCCATTCTTCCACTTCAGCCATCCCTGTGGAATGCGTGCCCGCCCCTTCTCATCCCACATTTGCGCCGTCGCATCCGCCTCCAGTGCACGATAGTGCGCGGCGGACTTCGCAAAAATCGCGGGAAGCTGCGCCGACAGTTCTGCCTCCTGGGGTGTCAGGAGAACAGCCGCGAAAAGTGAAAAGAAAATCATCCGTCACCATCCTTTCTTTTGAACTCGATCACCGAACGGTGAGTATTTTATCATAAACCGCCCGCTTGCGAGGATTCAAACGCTCGTGTCGGCATGAATTGGCGCAGAAATACCCAACACAAACGAGGATTTTGACGATTATAGAGAGTGGAGAGACCCATCACGACGGGCGGAGACAAGCAGGAGAACGGGAAAGCACCTTAGTCCTTTGCACAAACCACTAAGGTGCTTTGATCAAACCACCTTAGTCCTTTGATGAAAGCACCTTAGTCCTTTCCCTTTAGGTTGCGCAACCTCGACCCTTCGGGTTGCGCATCCC
>JBNMKZ010000087.1:0-5769 GCA_050874585.1 Verrucomicrobiota bacterium
CCCCCCCCCCCCCCCCCCCCCAGTAACGGACGAAACACGGCGGATTGTTTGGCGTGTCCGCGTCCCCGTCTTCTCTGCAGAGGTTTTGCACAGATGAAGAGCGGCATGGGCAGGCTGTTGTCATCCATGGCTGAAATGCCTCTTTTTATCATTTCCGAACAATTTCTTTTGGAAGAGGCCCGCTTCCAAAAGATGGTGTAAAAGGGCGACAACAGAAAGGTAATTGGTTATGTTTGAGAAAGAATATAAGGTGCAGATGCCGATGAGCGGCCTCGCCACATCCTGGTTTGAACGCGGCAAGGGAGAGAAGTTCGCTTGGTTGGACTACGATGTCAAGAAGCTCCTCAAGTGGAACATGAAGGTGTATTCCGATGAGGCGAAGAAGGATGCATTTCTTGAAGCCAATGAAGGTAAGATTGCCTCGCTTGGCGGCAAGCCTGGCTATGAGATCAAGGATCTCAAGAGTGGTCAAGTGTTGGGTGCTTGGGTGAAGACCAAGCGGTTCTTGAACCTTTTCCTGAATGCGCCCTTCACGCTGTATGTCGACGGTCAGGTGGTGGCCAAGGCTCCCGGCGAATCGTTCTTCAAGCTTATGGTTCCTGCGTTTATCCGCAAGATGACGCCGCGAAAGGTCGTGGATGCGAATGGCAAGGTCGTGGCGAAGGTGTCCAAACAGGCGGCGCTTGGCTGCGGTGTCGTGAAGGTGAAACCCGAGGGTGGCACGATTGAGGATGCAAAGCTGGCGACGGCGATTGCGGTGCTTGCGGGCATTGTCGGGCTGGATGACTGATTACGGCAAAAAGAAAGGAATGAAAAAATGAAGGCGGTCATTGGGAAGGGGTTGATCGTGGTGGTTGCTCTTGCAATCTGCTACGGCGGACTTGAACTCGCGCACAAGAACGGCATTCGTGCAACCTTGCAGATGAAATGCGAAAAACTCAACGGTTTCAAGTCGATTGAGTCGCTGAATGTGCCATGGTTTTCGCTCGTCAAGAAGTTTACCGGTGGTGCCTATGCCTGCACGGCGAAACTGACGATGACGAAGGCCGATGGAGCGGATGAGGCGGTCAATGTCCAGTTTGACGCAGCGAAAGCGGGCATCGCAGATGACTGGGCGACCAACTGGTATCCCTGGGGCGACGAATACACGGTGTCGAACCTGAAGCGGGTCGACTGAGTGTTTCGGAACTTGACTTTTCCCCGATGTCTGCCTTTGGGTATCGGGGAAATCTAAACACAAAGGTCATAATAAGGAAATACGAAAGATGAAAAGACTGGTTAAGAAGATTGCGATGGTAGCCTGTGTTGGCTTGATGATGGGGCTTGTTGGCTGTGGGGCCGACAGCTCTTCGCCGGATAGCGTTGCGCAGGAGGTCGTCTCGTGCGTTAAGTCGACGGATATTGAGGGCACCCTTAAGTATGCGACGGGCGATTTCAAGTCGAGTATGTCCATGCTGCAGGCCATGATGAAAGATGGCGATCCCAAGGATATTGCCAAACTCAAGAAGGACCTTGCGAACAGCAAGTATGAGGTCGGGCAGGCTGTTGTCAATGGCGACAAGGCGAAGGTGCCAGTCAAGATTGATGGCAGGGATATGCCCATGAAGCTGGTCAAGGAAGGCAATGCCTGGAAGGTTGAGGAGTTCAACTTCAAGGGCATGTAATCGCATGCGCGTGCAAACGCTCGTGATGGTTTGCCTTCTTGCCCCACGACTTCTGTCAGAGGTCGTGGGGCAAGTTGATTTGTCTGCTTGGCGAAAGGGACCGCCTGTTGAGGTCCAGCCTGGCGACTTGGTGTTTCGTCGGGATAACGGTGTGTGGTCGTGGTTCTTCATTCAGGCTTCACGGCGGGAGAGGCGGTTCTCCCATGTTGGGATTGTCGTGGAGGGAGGGGCATCGCCTTTCATTGTCCATGCCGATGCGAGTGAGTTGACGGGCGTTGGATGCGTCAGAAGGCAACGGTGGTCTGAATTCTTTGCTGAAAGTCTCGATGGTGCGGTGTATCGGTATGAGGGGACGCGGCAGATTCGCGAGCGGATTGCCGCGGAGGCACTTCGTCGGTTGGGGGTGCCGTTCGATACGGGCTTTGACATGACATCCACGAATAAGCTTTACTGTTCTGAATTGGTTCGGGAGTCTGTGAATGGTGCGACAGGGCTGGAGACGATTGGGTACACGCGGGTTGCCGCGCTTAAGTCGATGATTGCAGTGGACGATTGCTACGCGACGAATATGGTTAAGGTCGCTGAATGCCGTAAGTAGCACGCGTCGTTGTCCTACTTGGAACTCGTGCGAGTTGCAGTTAGAACTCGTGCGAGTCGCAGTTAGGCGCGGCGGATGTCTTACCACTGAAAGCCGCCTTGCGGCGGGCACTGAAATTCATGGAGGGTGTGGGAGTCCTGCGGCCGAACACGAAAGGTCGCGAAAGCCCTTCGGGACACGAAAGCCGGGGAGGGTGGTTAGCCGCAGAGGGGCGGAGAAAAGCTACGCCGCGCAGGCGTTGTGTAGGCGCAGGCCGACAGAACCATCTGCCGCGTTCCAGCCTGAGGACGGCCTGCTCCTCCTCTCGCGCAAGCCCCCGAGCAGGCGGTTTTTGTTATAATACAATGCCAATGGAACATATTGTCATGGGTGTCCTAAGATTCTACGCGTCGCTTCAGTGCATTCCGGCCCTGCTCGCCCGGAATTGGCCCGTTGTTGTCCTTATTCTCATCCTGACGCTCCTGTTCGGTCGTGTTTACTGTCGGTTTGTTTGTCCGCTTGGAATTCTTCAGTCGCTGGTGCGTGGATTTCGCGGGCCGCGTCGCGTCTGCTCTCGGCTGCGGCTTGGCTATGGGGGACGCGTCCGCGTGGCACTTTCCTGGGGCATCCTCGTTGCGGTCGTTTGCGTCGGCCTCATGGGTTGGGGCTGGCAGTGGCTTGACCCGTATGCAATTGCCACGCGGGGGATTTGCGTCGGGCTGGCCCCCGAGTTCGATGTCGGCGTGGTTGCATTTGCCGCGCTTCCCCTTGTGGCAATCCTTCTTCTTTCGGTTTTCGTCGGGGGGAGGATTTGGTGCAACTGGGTGTGTCCGGTCGGGACGCTGCTTTCATTCGTTGCCCGATTCTCGTGGAAGGGGGACCGGATCCGGAAGTGCCGCGGTTGCGATCGGTGCCGTCGGTGTTTTCCGCCGTCCGTGAAAGGGGCGGAAGGTTCCGCTTCGGCGGAAAAGGCATCGGGAGAGGGGGACGCGAAATGAGTGCACGGGAGATGAGTCTTCGGGGGTTCCTTGCCGCCGCCTTTGGCTCGGAAGAGCGGCAGATGACCATGCGGACGGCGAAGGGCGGCGAACGCGTGGGCCTGCTGGGCTATGGGACGATGCGCTTGCCGACGGTGGATGGCGGGCACGCCAATCCGTGGGGCGACAACTCCTCCAAGGCGGCGATTGACCAGTCCGCTGTCAATGCGCACATCGACTATGCGCTTGAGCACGGCGTGAACTACTTCGACACCTCGCCCGCCTATTGCCGTGGCGAGGCTGAGACCGTCCTTGGCAAGGCACTGGCGCGACATCCACGCGACCGGCACTACATTGCCACCAAACTCTCCAATTTCGCGGCATCCCAGTACTCGGCCGAAAGGTGCCGCGAAATGTTTGAGCGTTCCCTCACCTGCCTTCAGACGGACTACATCGACTTCTACCTTCTCCACAACGTGGGTATGGGGGGCTTTGAGGCTTTTCGCCGTCGGTACATTGACAACGGCATCATCCTCTGGCTCTTCGAGCAGAAGAAAAAGGGACGAATCCGCAATATCGGGTGGAGCTATCACGGCGACCCGAAGGCGGTTGAGTGGCTTCTTCAGAGGCATGATGCGGGGGAGTACGTCTGGGACTTCGCACAAATACAGATGAACTACATCGACTGGCGTCATGCGCGGGAGATGAATGCGAACAACCGCAATGCAGACTATCTCTATGGGGAACTGGATCGGCGCGGCATTCCGGTGGTCGTCATGGAGCCGCTCCTCGGCGGACGGTTGGCGCGGCACAATGAGGCGGTCGCCGCCGAGCTGACGCCGCTGGATCCCGAGTCCACGCCCGCCTCGTGGGCGTTGCGCTTCTGCGGTTCGTATCCGCGTGTCCTGACGGTCCTGTCGGGCATGACGTTCAAGGAGCACCTCGTGGAGAACGTGCGGACATTCTCCCCCCTGCATCCGCTGGGACCGTCGGAACTCGCGGTGCTGGAACGGGCGGCGCAGGCCTATCTTGGATTTGGTGCGATTCCCTGCAATTCCTGCAACTACTGTATGCCCTGTCCCTACGGACTGGACATTCCCGGACTGCTTACCTTCATGAACCGCGTTCGGGTGGACCGGCTCACCGAGGCGAAGGTGATTCGCCGCGAATACGCGAAGGCCGTGCCCGATCCGCGTCGCCGCGCCGACCGGTGCATCGGTTGCGAACGCTGCCTTGGTCACTGTCCGCAGTCGATTGACATTCCCCGTGCGCTCGACGGCATTGCTCAGTTTATGGAGGACTTGATATGAACAGGCGGGAATTCATCCTTGGCTCAACCGTCCTGGTCGGCACAGCGGCCCTTGGGAGCGACGAGAAGACGACGGACGGTGGATTTGCGCCCGTGAGTTGGGCGGCGCGGGAGCGGAAGGACATCCCCGTCCTCCCGGCGGGGGCAAAGGGTGTCGAGGCTTTTGCCGCGGCCTGCGTCGGATGCGGGTTGTGCGCGGCGGTCTGTCCGTCGAAGTGCCTTCGGCCCTCCACTGACGGACGGCGGATGGGACGGGTTGAGCTCGACTATCGGCATGGCTGGTGCAAGCCGACGTGCGTGAGGTGCGGGGAGGTCTGCCCGACGGGGGCAATCGGGCGAATCGGCTTCGCCGCGAAGCGCACGACCCCTGTTGGGTGTGCCGTCTGGCGGCGGGACCTCTGCCTGCGGACGACCGAGGGCGTGAAGTGCCGCGCCTGCGAGAAGCACTGTCCCGTCTGGGCGATTACGCTTGTCGGGGGATATCCGGTGGTCGATCGGGCAAAGTGTGTGGGGTGCGGGGCCTGCGAGCACTACTGCCCCGTACGCCCGAGGGTGGCGATTTCCGTCGTCGGCTATGAGCGGCACCGCACCGTCCGTCCGCTTGATGAGTCGGACCTCGTGGCCGAAATGCGGACGATTCTCGCGGCGGGGAAGTCGTGCGTCGTCGCTCGTGATGGGGTCATCGTCGCCACGCTTGAGGGACGGGGCGTGAAACCGCTCCTCAACCTTCTTGAGAAGGACAAGGGGAAGCTGGCGGGGGCGGTTGTGCTGGATCGCGTCTGCGGACGGGCCTCGGCGGCGATTTGCGTCGTCGGCGGTGTGCGGAAGGTCCTCGCGCCGGTAATGAGCGTGGGGGCGAAGGCCCTCCTTGAGGGCCACGGGGTCGAGACGTCGGCACGGACGCTCGTTCCGGGCATCCAGAATCGTGACAGGACGGGCGGATGCCCGATGGACGCGGCAACGGAGGGTGCGGAAACACCGGAGGAAATCGTTGCGCGGTTGCGGCGGATGGTAAAGACAGATTGAATGCCACTGCAGGCGAGACCGTTGGCGGGGAATGCAGGAGCTCCAGCGCGGCGTTTCTGAAGGGATCGGGCTGACAGGCGCAAGAGAAAGGTGGGGGGATGCGCAACCCAAGGGGTCTGACTTGCGCAACCTAACGGGTCTGGGATGCGCAACCCGAAGGGTCGAGGTTGCGCAACCTAAAGGGAAAGGACTAAGGTGCTTTCATCAAAGGACTAA
>JBNMKZ010000088.1:0-5496 GCA_050874585.1 Verrucomicrobiota bacterium
CTAAGGTGGTTTGATCAAAGCACCTTAGTGGTTTGACCAAACCACCTTAGTCCTTGCCCGTTCTCTTTGGCTTGTCGACCCTTGACCTTTGGGATGATCGCCCGTTTCCTTCCAAGAAATTGCCCGCTTTCTTTGGGAGAAGAACTTGCTTTCTTTGGGAGAGCGGGCTTCTTTCTTTGGGGGAAAGTGTCGCGTTCTCTGCGTTTTGCCGCGTTCAGAGTTGGGGGGGGCCATCATGGGCGCGGCACTTTGGAAGGTTTCCGCTTGCGGTTGGACGGTGCGAAATGGTACAATTCCCGACTGTTCCTATGGCATGAGGGACAAATTGGATAAAAAGGAGTTTGGGTTCATGAGCAAAAAGCAGACGGAAGTGAGCGGCAATAAGGTCTTGGAGTATGAACTTATTGACTTTCGCCATCCGATTCGGAAGACGGTGACGCGTGTGCCGCGGATTATCGGACAGAATACGGTTGGCTTTGACGAACTGGTGAAGAGGGCCAAGAATCGGGGTTTGTCGACCATCGGGAGCGAGACACTCTTCAAGGCGCAGTTTGAGTGCCTGATGGAATTGGTGCAGGAGTGCCTTGAAAGTGGGGATGCCGTCAACTTGGATGGCTACCTTCGTCTTCAGCCGTTTCTGAAGGGCAAAGTGGACGAGAAGGGCGAGGTGACGAAATCGAATAAGTTGGTTGTTCGCGCCAGTCCCCTTGCCAAACTGGACCTTTCGGTCACGTCCTTCGCCTGGCGGCTCAAGGGCAGCCGCGTCAAAAGGCTGTAATTCGCGGCAGAATAGGATGTGATTTGATTTATTTGCAGCTATAGGGTGATTCAATGACAACATTGGAGGATTTTGCCGCTTCCGTGAGATCAACTGCCGCGCCTGGAAGCAATCTTTCGGGTTCGTATGTGCGAGCACTTCGGTTTCTTACCGAAATGCTGCGGACATGTGTGCCGGCTTATTCGAACCTTCCACCCGTGTGGGAAATCCGGTCGCTGGATTTGCTGGATGAATTGTATAACTTTGTTAAGCAAGAGGAACGTAAAGGCGATAAAAGTGCATTGGTGTGCGCAACTGTTCCCAAGAGTTATCTGAAGCATCGCTTCTGCACTAACGCACTGAAGGCATTTGGTCGTTTTGTTTCAACATCGCAGCGGGATGCGAAGGCCTTGGACACCTTTAATTCGCAGGGTGATGCCCAGACTGTGGCAAGGTCCATGGTTCAGATGCCTATTGGAAAGCCTCAGTTTTATCTTAACGATGATGTGCCCATCGCATCGCGTGTTGGGCGAGAGACATTACGGCAGGTCAAGCAACGGCTGAATCAGAATCTTTTTCGTAAGATGGTTCTTCTGAACTATCGGACGAGGTGCTGTGTGACGGGCTTGCCCGTGCCAGAGACTTTACGCGCAAGCCATATTCTTGGGTGGTCCGAGAGCGAGGAGACACGCCTGCTGCCGACGAACGGACTTTGCCTTTCGGCAACATACGATGCCGCGTTCGACAGGCATTTGATTTCCTTTGACGAGGACTACCGAATGATTCTTTCTCCCTCATTGCGCGAATATCTTTGCGAGGAGTCCTTTTGTGAAATCTTTAAGCGATATGAGGGCAAGAAAATCCAATCGGCGGTTCGCTTTCCGCCGTCGCAGGAGTTCCTGCAGCGACATCGTGAGTTGATGAAATAACGGTTGATTTTAAGACTCAATATTGGTTATGACTGCGGTTATTACGTTTACAACGCTTTGCTTGCTTCTGGTCGTTGGCAAGATTCTGCGCGTGCAGATTCCGATTCTTCAGCGGCTCTATCTCCCGTCCTCCGTCATTGGTGGTCTCATCGGACTCGTCCTCTTCTCTTCCTGCGGGAACCTTTTTCCTCCGGAACTGAAGGCGACCATCGCAAAGTGTCCAGGTTTCTTGATTAACGTGATTTTTGCGACGATTTTCCTGGGCGCGGCAGTTCCGAAGGCGGGTGAGATTGTCCGCTTTGCGTTGCCGCAGTTCACGCTTGGTCAGATCCTCGCCTGGGGCCAGTATGTGGTTGGACTTGGACTTGCGGGATTCGTCTTTACACGCGTCTTCAATGTGCCGGCCGCCTTTGGAAACCTCCTTGAAATCGGTTTCGAGGGTGGGCACGGAACCGTCGGCGGCATGACGGAATCCTTCCTCGCCTTCGGCTGGGAGGACGGCATCGCCCTTGGCTTTACCATTGCGACGATTGGCATGATTGTCGGCATCGTCTTTGGCATGGCCATGATTCAGATTGCCCATCGGAAGGGGATCGTCAAGCAGGTTCGTGCGTTCAAGGACCGGACCGTGAACGAGCGCCGCGGTGTCCACAAGCGCGACAAGCGTCCGTCGGCGGGGTTGCAGACCGTCTTGTGCGACTCAATCGATTCCCTCGCCTGGCACTTGGCCATCGTCGGCCTCGCCATTCTCATCGGCTATGGCATCCACCAGTGCATTCCAATGAAGGGGTTCCCGCTCTTTCCTCTGTGCATGATTGGTGGTGTTATTCTTTCGATTTTCGGTAAAATTGCGAAGATAGACCTGCTTGTCGACCGCGTCCAGATGGAGCGGATTTCCGGCGCGGCACTTGACTTCCTCGTTGTTTCGGCCGTGGCGACGATTCGTCTTGAGGTCGTTGCGCTCCACTGGCAGCCGCTTGTCATCCTTTGCCTTGCCGGTGCGGTTTGGAGCACCTGGTGCGTTTTCTTCATTGCGCCGCGCATTTTCCGCACGGCCTGGTTCGAGCGCGCCATTGCCGAGTTCGGTCAGGCGACGGGCGTGACGGCGACCGGGCTGATGCTCCTGCGGACGGTCGACCCCGAGAACAAGACACCTGCCGCGATGAGTTTCGGCTACAAGCAGCTTCTGCACGAACCGATTATGGGAGGAGGAATCTGGACGGCCCTCGCCCTGACGCTTGTCTACCGCATCGGGTGGGTTCCCGTCTTCCTGATTTCACTCGCGATGCTGGTGTTCTGGTCCGTTGTCGCCGCCGTGCTCACCTACCGAAACCGCACGATTTTCGGCAAGTAGCGCGTTGCCTTCGGCGCATGGGAAGGCGTGCTTTCGGGAAGTCCGCGTGCGGCTTTCGCCCATTTTGCCGCGTTTTGGCTGCGAATTGCCTATTGTATACAATAGGTTGTGTTTGGAATTGGGGTATAATACAATAGGTTGAAATTTTGTGCAGATTCCCCCTTGCGCGGATGCGCCTGAATGTGGTAAGATATACGCGTCGATGTGGGGACGGGTTCGTCCCCTTTGTCCTGTGACAAAAAGCCAGAAAAGGAACTGATTTCGAATGAAAATGATGAAGATTATCAAGCGGAGTGGTGAGGAAAAGCCGTTTGACGTCAGAAAGATTGAGAATGCGATTCGCAAGGCTTCGCAGGCCGTGGATTACAAGGACGCGCTTTCCGAAGGGCGCATCAAGCTGATTGCAGAAGAGGTGTCGGGTGTCTGTGCGGCGCGTGACCGTGCGATGACGGTTGAGGAAATCCAGGATGTCGTCGAGACGAAGATCATGGAGATGGGCGCCTACGAGATTGCCAAGAAGTACATCACCTATCGCTACAAGCAGAATCTTCTTCGCCAGGCGAACACGACCGACAAGCAAATCCTCTCACTCATCGAGTGCAACAATGAGGATGTCAAGCAGGAGAATTCGAACAAGAATCCGACCATCAATTCCGTCCAGCGCGACTACATGGCGGGCGAGGTCTCGAAGGATGTCTCAGCGCGGCTGCTGCTGCCGGCTGACGTTGTGCAGGCCCATCGTGAGGGCATCATCCACTTCCACGACATGGACTACTATGCCCAGCACATGCACAACTGCGACCTCGTGAACCTGGAGGATATGCTGCAGAATGGGACGGTCATTTCAGGTACGATGATTGAGAAGCCGAAGAGCTTCTCGACCGCCTGCAACATTGCGACGCAGATTATCGCGCAGGTTGCATCCAATCAGTATGGCGGGCAGTCCATCTCGCTGACCCACCTGGCGCCGTTTGTCGAAGTCTCGCGGCGGGCGATTGCGAAGGAACTCCAGAAGGAGTGCGAAATCGCCAATGTCAAGATGGAGCAGGCGGACTTCGAGAAGATTGTTGAGAAGCGCGTGCGCAAGGAAATCCAGAAGGGCGTCCAGACCATCCAGTACCAGGTCGTCACCCTGATGACGACGAACGGACAGGCCCCGTTCGTGACGGTCTTCATGTACCTCGGCGAGGCGCGCAACGAGCGCGAACGCGACGATTTGGCGATGATTATCGAGGAGGTCCTGAACGAGCGCATCCTTGGTGTGAAGAACGAGCAGGGCGTCTACATCACGCCGGCCTTTCCGAAGCTGATTTATGTCCTTGAGGAGCAGAATATCCACGAGGACTCGAAATACTGGTACCTGACCGAACTCGCGGCGAAATGCACGGCGAAGCGGCTTGTGCCGGACTACATCTCCGAGAAGAAGATGCTGGAGTACAAGGTGGACAAGAACGGCGAGGGGCACTGCTACACCTGTATGGGTTGCCGCTCGTTCCTGACGCCGTTTGTGGACGAAAACGGCAAGCCGAAGTACTACGGGCGCTTCAACCAGGGCGTCGTGACCATCAATCTCGTGGATGCCGCGCTTTCCGCGCACGGCGACCTCAACCGCTTCTGGAGCATCTTCGGCGAACGCTGCGAGCTGTGCCACAAGGCCCTGCAGTGCCGTCATGAGCGCCTGACGGGGACGCTGTCGGATGCCGCGCCCATCCTCTGGCAGTATGGGGCGTTGACGCGTCTTGCGAAGGGTGAGAAGATTGACAAGTACCTGCACGGCGGCTATTCGACGATTTCGCTTGGCTATGCGGGACTCTGGGAGTGCGTCTACGCACTCATCGGCAAGAAGCTGACCGAGCCGGAGGGCGAGGCCCTTGGTCTTGAGATCATGAAGAAGCTCAACGAGTATACGGCCAAGTGGAAGAAGGACGAGAACATCGACTATTCGCTCTACGGGACGCCGCTGGAGTCCACGACCTACAAGTTTGCGAAATGCCTTCAGAAGCGCTTTGGCATCATCAAGGGCGTGACGGACCGCAACTACATCACGAACTCTTACCACATTCACGTGACGGAGCCGGTGGATGCCTTCCGTAAGTTGGCGACGGAGGCGAAGTTCCAGCGCCTGTCGCCTGGCGGTGCGATTTCCTATGTCGAGGTTCCGAATATGCAGAACAACCTGAAGGCCGTGCTCGACATCATGAAGTTCATCTACGACAACATCATGTATGCCGAGTTGAACACGAAGAGCGACTACTGCCAGGTTTGTGGATTTGACGGCGAGATTGAGATTGTCAAGGATGAGAGCGGCAAGCTCATCTGGCGTTGCCCGAAGTGCGGCAACACGGACGAGTCGAAGCTCAACGTCGCCCGCCGCACGTGCGGCTACATTGGCAGCCAGTTCTGGAATCAGGGGCGCACCCAGGAAATCAAGGAACGCGTCCTGCATGTGAGCTGAG
>JBNMKZ010000089.1:0-4923 GCA_050874585.1 Verrucomicrobiota bacterium
CCTCGGCCCGGGTCCGTTCCCTGCCGCGTTCGAGGCCGTCCTCTCGGACTACTGCGGGGGCGGGACGCCCTCGTTCAGCTGGTGGGCCTCGGATTCGGCCGTCCGCTTCACCACGCCGAATGCGCGCACGACGCGGGTGGAGGGCGGACCGCTGCCGGGCTGGGGACGCCTTGCAATGTCCGTCCGCGCCGACCTCGACTGCGGTCCGTTGACGTCCTACCTCAGAACGACGTACGGCACGAACGAGACTCCGCAGGTTCGGCTGAGCCTGGGCATCCCGAGGGGCATTCCCGTTGGGAAGAGGTTGCCGGCGGCACTTTCGTTTGAGAGCGACATCAGGACGAACGGATGGCTTGTCCTGGAGTGTATCTCGGGTGATGGTCGGGTCGCCACCCTGCAGTCGGATGCAGGGGAGGAGGGTTTCTCGTGTTCAAACAGGATGGATTCGGCGTGCGTGTATCGGGCGGGCTTCTATGTCCAGGGGATGATCCGCAGTCGGATGTATGAGGATGTCGCCTGGCGGCTCACTTTCCGCCCCGACGACGGCGAGGTGAGCACCGTTGTCGTGTCCAGCACCGTCTTCGGCTGCTACTGCCAGCCCGTTCTTGAGGAGAGGACGCCCGATGGACTTGGTCTCTACAATCCCTGCTGTATTGGGCTTGGGGAGGAGACCCTGTTTCGGGTTGACGTGTTGCCGGCGTTGCCGCCGGAGGAGATCGTGTGGGGCGTCCAGGAGGGTGGCATTTGTTTTCCGTCCGGAACGCATGGACAGAAGGTCAGGGTCGCCGGTAGTGGACCGGGGGATGCCCGTGTGGGGGTTTCCGTCCTTGGTTACCATGACGGGCGGATGGAGTTCGAGATGGAGGTGGTCGAATGAAGAAGGTGTTGCGCTGGTTCGGGCTGGTGCTGCTCGCTCTTCTTGCCGGGGGCGTGGTCGGCACCCCGTGTGCGGAGGGGCGGCTGACGCAGACAGAGCTGGATAGAATTGTCGGAAGTGAAGTCCTCATGCTGGAGCACCACGAGGATTCCGCGTCCTTGCTCAACCATTTGATGACCGCTCGTGGCGTTTCACGGCACCAGCTTGCCGAGTCGTTTGCAAGGATTGCACGGCGTTATATGAATGCGCCCATGTCAAGCGATGAAGGTTTTGCCTGCAATGGGGCCCTGTATAGTCTTGGTGAGTTCGCAAGTGACCAGCAGTTGACAAACCTTGTCTACATCGCTTTAAATTCAACAAATGGCAATGCACGCATAGCTCTCTTGTCCTATCACGGACGTCAGGGTGGAAGTTTGAGTTTTGCGGACTTGGCCGAGAAGTTCTTGCAGCGTGGGGAACTGTCGATGCATGAGAAGTCGTTGGTTTGGGCATTGCTCATGGCGGATATCAACGCCGATTTGTCTTCAGATTCAAAGATTCGGGAGCGCATCATCCGTATTGCCAAAAGCTATATTGTCGAGGTCGGTGAGAATGCGCCTTACGCGGATGACATTCTCGTGCGGCATGAGCCGGGCTATGCGCTGAGTGCGCAGCGGCGGCATCTCGTGATAGCAATCATGGGTGCACATCATTTGTTTCCGCCTTCAGGTTATGTGCGGAAGAAATATGCCGCCGTGCTCAAGAAGATTATGGAGAGTCGGCCATGATGCACATCGCTCTTCTGCTCGTGCTCATAATGGTGGGATGCATGAGAACATTCGCCGGAACTGTTGACCTGAATTGCTGGATCGTTGCGGATGATAACGGAATTGGATCGTTTACGGAAGAATCAATCAACAATCTTGTGAATGAGGTCAATGAACTTTATCGGCAGGTCGCCCTGTCATTTGTGATTAAACGGATTGTGCCGATAAGGGATACGGCTTTGTCGATCGTCGATTTGAATGATGCGGCTCAACAGGTTCGACTCTGTTCAATCGCCTCCAATACGGGAGGACTGGAGATGTATTTTGTCAAGGAACTGCGTGGTCGTGCAACGGCGCTTCATCGGCGCACGGGTATCATCATCGGGCCATCAGCTAATGGGCGGACAGTGGGACATGAGATTGGCCATGCGTGTGGTTTGTCGGACATTTACTGTTCGTATGGAGAAACTGAACTTTGTGTATCTGGGAGCCCAACATGGGAGCGGCTGCCGCACGACTGGGGGTGGTACCCACCGGCGGTTTCACAGGCGGACATCGTGAAGCGGTTGCTGATGTACGGCTATGCAAGTTCGCAGAAGGCGGACATTTCCAGCGGTGACATTTACGGACTTTTCTACACGAGGAAGTGGAATAGCGAAGAGAAACGGTGGGGTCGGGTGTGGCGGCTGGGCAACGCCTCCGTCGGCTTCGGGACGCACGGCAGTCGGCATCCCGCGAGCCAGTAGGCCTTTCGCGTCTGGCTTTGGTGTGCTTTCGTATTCTGTCCCGCAGGGATGGCACAAGTCTTCCGTGTTCAGTGGTAAAGACCCAAATCGCGCCACTCCGTGATTTCCACATGTTCTGTGGTTATCCCAATCCGCCGCGTTATCCCATACGGGACACGATTGTGGTAAAATATCCGCATCCATGAGCGGGGCGGTCCAGAGTGTGGTGACGGTGGCGGGGCGCGGGTGCGTCGCGGCGCTTGCGCTCGCCCTCGGTTGCCATGATGGGCGGATGGAGTTCGAGATGGAGGTGGTCGCATGAAGAAGGTGTTGCGCTGGTTCGGGCTGGTGCTGATCGCTCTTCTTGCCGGGGGCGTGGTCGGTGCCCCGTGTGCGGAGGGGCCGCTGACGCAGGCGGAGCTGGAGGCGATTGCCGAGCGCGAGGCGTTCAGGTTTATCCACGGCGAGGACTGGCTCTCGTGGGTCGCGTACTGCAGGGGGCGGGGCGCGACGGACGAGATGCTTGCCGCCGCATTCTCGGAGATTGCCCGGAAGACGTCGGGTGCCGCCGACGGTACGGCGGAGGCCGAGCGGTGCCGCCGGGCCGTCTCGCTGATTCCCTCGTTCGGGCCGACGCGCCCGCAGCTCGTGGGAATTGCGTTCGTGGCCGAGAACGCCGCGTCGGACACGGCGCGGCGCGAGGCCGTCTGGGCGTACTACAGCTGCACCGGGGGAGGCGAGGCGTTCCTCGATTTCGCGGAGCGGATCCTGAACGCGACGAACCGTCTGGAAGGCGCGGAGAGGAAGCTCTTCTCATGCCTTTACCGTGATGCCAAGGCGAAACGACAGGACTACGGGCAATGGCATCGGCGGATGTCGAAACTGATGCGCCATTATGCAGAAAAGGATGATGCTCACTGTCTGCTTGACGCAGACCTGATTCTGCAGTGGTGTGAGCCTGGCTATGGCAAGACCATCTGTCATCGAAGACTGAGAGGCCTCTTGCTGAAGCCGCAGAATCGCGCCTTTTTGGAGAGAAGTCGCGGCACTTTTGCTTCCGAGGCCTTGAAGCGGTATAGGCAGGAAGAGGCGGATGAGGCGAAAGACGGGAAATGAGACGCTACCTCTTGCTCGTTGTGATTGGATTCTGGTCGTGCGCCTTGGTTTCCGCGAAGACCATCGGATTGTCTTGTTGGATTGTCGCGGAGGATGACGGCGATTCGCAGCATTCGGCTTCAACAATTACAAACTGTGTGATCGAACTCAACAGAATCTTCTCTCAGGTAGCCCTGGAATTTTCTCTAGTGTCGATAGTGAAGACCAATTCGTCACATCTTGCGAATATCGTATTTACAAACTCCGCGCATATTGCTGAACTCTGTTCGATAGCCAATCAAACTGGTGGTTTGGAAGTTTATTTTGTCGAGTCGATTACGGGTGGGGTTAATGCCTTTTGTGGTACATCCGGCATCGCCGTCAGTTCAACTCACAACCGGACGACCCTGGCGCACGAGGTCGGGCACGCCTGCGGGCTTGACGACATCTACGACTGGCACCGCGAGACGACGCTCGTGGTGACGGGGATGCCGACGAGGGAGCGGCTGCCGCACGACTGGGGGTGGTATCCGCCGGCGGTTTCACAGGCGGACATCGTGAGGCGACTGCTGATGTACGGCTATGACACCTCGGACAAGGGGGACATCTCGACGGGGGATGTCTACGGGCTGTACTACGAATCCGTGTGGAACGCCGGCCGAGGTGTCTGGGAGAAGGTGTGGCGGCTGGGGAACGCCCCCGTCGGCTTCGGGACGCACGGCAGTCGGCATCCCGCGAGCCAGTAGGCTTTCGTGTTCATCCCGCAGGAAAAGCAAGTGGCTTCAGTGTCCTTGGTTGTTTGGCCACAGAAGTCACTGAAGCCGCCTGTCGGCGGACACTGAAATCACGGAAGGGAGGGGAGGGCCTGCGGGCGAACACGAAAGGCCGCGAAAGCCCTTCGGGACACGAAAGTCTGGGCGGGGTGTTCAACCACGGAATAGACGGATTGCACGGTAAGGTTTCGTGTCCGGCTTCGCCGGTTTTGATGGCTTTTCGTGTCAGCTCCGCAGGGCGTGCGCAAGGCTTCGGTGTCCTTCAGTGTCTGCCGAAGGCAGTTTCAGTGCATTCAGTGGTAAACAACCACGGGACACGGAGTCGGGGAGGGTGGTACTCGTTTTCTGCCACTGAACACACCGAATCGGCCTGGCGGCCGACACTGAAATTCACAGAAGAGGGCGCGGCGGTTTCGTGTCCGGCTTCGCCGGTTTTGGTGGCTTTTCGTGTTCTGCCCCGCAGGGAGAACGCAAGGCTTCGGTGTCCTTCAGTGTCTGCCGAAGGCAGTTTCAGTGCATTCAGTGGTAAACAACCACGGAAGGCGGAGTCGGGGAGGGTGGTACTCGTTTTCTGCCACTGAACCGGTCTAACGACCGACACTGAAATTCACTGAAGGGCGCGGCGCAAGCCCGAGCGTGCGGTTCGTGCCTTGTTCCTGTGCCCCCGCGCCGCCGGCAACCGTGCTGTCCCGCGTCCGGGGCGAGCG
>JBNMKZ010000090.1:0-4690 GCA_050874585.1 Verrucomicrobiota bacterium
GTTCGGGCCGACGCGCCCGCAGCTCGCGGGGATTGCGTTCGTGGCCGAGAACGCCGCGTCGGACGCGGCGCGGCGCGAGGCCGTCTGGGCGTACTACAGTTGCACCGGGGGCGGAGAGGCGTTCCTCGATTTCGCGGAACGGATCCTGGGCGCGACGAACCTCATGGAGGGTGCGGAGAGGAAACTCTTCTCATGCCTTTACCGTGATGCCAAGGCGAAACGGCTGGGCTCCGGGCAATGGCATCGGCGGATGTCGAAACTGATGCGCCATTATGCTGAAAAGGATGGGGCTCATTGTCTGCTTGACGCGGACCTGATTCTGCAGTGGTGTGAGCCTGGCTATGGTAAGACCGACTTTCATCGAAGGTTGAGAGGACTATTGCTGAAGCCGCAGTATCGCGCCTTTTTAGAGAGAAGTCGTGATGCTTTTGCTTCCGAGGCCTTGAAGCGGTATAGTCAGGAAGAGGCAGACGAGGCGAAAGGCGGGAAATGAGACGCTGCCTCTTGCTCGTTCTGGTTGGATTCTTGTCCTGCGCCTTGGTTTCTGCGAAGACCGTCGGATTGTCTTGCTGGATTGTAGCGGAGGATGACGGCGATTCGCAGCATTCACCTTCGACAATTACAAACTGTGTGATCGAACTCAACAGAATCTTCTCCCAGGTAGCCATGGAATTTTCGCTTGTGTCGATAGTGAAGACCAATTCGTCACATCTTGCAAATATCGTATTTACAAACTCCGCGCATATTGCTGAACTCTGCTCAATAGCCAGTCAAACTGGTGGTTTGGAAGTTTATTTTGTCGAGTCGATTACGGGTGGGGTTAATGCCTTTTGTGGTACATCCGGCATCGCCGTCAGCTCAACCCACAACCGGACGACCCTGGCACATGAGGTCGGGCACGCCTGCGGGCTTGACGACATCTACGACTGGCACCGCGAGACGACGCTCGTGGTGACGGGGATGCCGACGGGGGAGCGGCTGCCGCACGGCTGGGGGTGGTATCCGCCAGCGGTCTCACAGACGGACGTCGTGAGGCGACTGCTGATGTACGGCTATGACACCTCGGACAAGGGGGACATCTCGTCGGGGGATGTCTACGGGCTGTATTACGAATCCGTGTGGAACGCCGACCGAGGTGTCTGGGAGAGGGTGTGGCGACTGGGCAACGCCCCCGTTGGCTTCGGGACGCGCGGCAGTCGGCATCCCGCGAGCCAGTAGGTCAGTTTGTGTGCCTGAATTCGGTCCTTAACGCTTGTCCCGCATGAACTGTGGTTATGATAGAATACGCGTGCTTATGAAAGGTGTTTTGATAGCCTTTTTGGTGGTGGCGGGGCGCGGGTGCGTCGCGGCGCTTGCGCTCGTCTTAGGGTGCCATGACGGGTGGATGGAATTCGAGATGGAGGTGGTTGAATGAGGACGGGATTTCGCTTGTTTGGGCTGGTGCTGGTCGCTCTTCTTTCCGGGGGCGTGTCCGGTGCCCCGTGTGCGGAGGGGCCGCTGACGCAGGCGGAGCTGGAGGCGATTGCCGAGCGCGAGGCCTTCAGGTTCATCCACGGCGAGGACTGGCTCTCGTGGGTCGCGTACTGCAGGGGGCGGGGCGCGACGGACGAGATGCTCGTAGCCGCGTTCTCGGAGATTTCCCGGAGGACGTCGGGCGCCGCCGACGGCACGGCGGAGGCCGAGCGGTGCCGCCGGGCCGTCTCGCTGATTCCCACGTTCGGGCCGACGCGCCCGCAGCTCGCGGGGATTGCGTTCGTGGCCGAGAACGCCGCGTCGGACGCGGCGCGGCGCGAGGCCGTCTGGGCGTACTACAGCTGCACCGGGGGCGGAGAAGCGTTCCTCGATTTCGCGGAACGGATCCTGAGCGCGACGAACCTCATGGAGGGTGCGGAGAGCCAGGTGATGTCGTGTCTCTATACGGAGGCATCGGCGAAACGTCATGAAAAGGGATCCTGGAAGTTCCGCGTTTCCAGTCTGGTACGCACTTATCTCAAGAAGGATGTGCGGTGCCTTGATGATGCGGATCAGATTCTGAAATGGTGTGATGCAACTTATCTGACGAGTCCATTGAGGGCCGTCATTCGTAGTAGGATTCTTGCGCCGGAATATCAGGCCATCCTGCGGAGGAGAAAGGGTCTTTATTGGTCGGAGATTCTTAATCGCTATCGTCGTGAAGATGAGAATGGGGTATCCAAATGAGGCGGGCGTTCGGCGCGGCGGACGAGCCGTGCGACGTCAGGATCTCCGGCGTGTCACCCAGCCGGGCGTTTGGCGACGCCACACTCCTCTTCGTGACGAACGGAGCGAGCTACAAGAGGCTCGACTGCACCGTCCTCGGCGTGGGAATCGACAGCCCGAAGAGGACGGCCCCCCTATCGGAGTACAACAGGCTGTCGACATCGCTCGGCTATCCGGTGGAGGCCTCCACGGAGCTGGGCGGAGCGCGTCCGCTTGTGCTGCGGACGGACGTGCTCCTCGACGGCGGAATCGTCAGGGTGGCTCTCGAAGGCGCGACAGGTGGCATGGAGGTGTGGCTCCCCGCGTGGTATGACAACCACGGCGACCAACACGCACCCGAGCGGCTGCTTGATGCGGCGACGCGGACGGAGCGCTTCATCCCGATGCGCAGGTGGCGCAACCTCATGGCGAGGTACGGGTTGGAGCGGTCGCTGGAGGTCAGGATACTTTCGCCGACCGAGGGCAGCGCTACACTCGCATTCGAGTACAGGGCGTCGGAGGACGGGTTTTATGTGGACGACCATGCGCGGCAGAGAATCACGGCGATCGGCCCCGTCTTGCTCGTGAACTACGACAGGGACGGTGAGATTGGCGACGGGGATGCCCTTCGGCACGCCGCCGAGCGGGCGGCCTATTTTTGGAGAAACGACGACAGGTGGAGGGGCGACGATGCGTTCGAGTCCAATGTGTCCGCAAACTCGTCCAATACGACTGTGGACGGGCGCAACGATCTCATCAACTTCCTGCCCATTGCCGTCGATGTGGCGACGCTCGCATCCCACTGGGGCACGGACTCGGTCCGCTACAGGATGGAGGCGGACGACTGGTCGCTCCGAAAAGCCCAGCTGACGCTCGCCGATATCGGCTGGTCCGACATCGGCGACACTCCCCTTGGCGAGAGCAGCGACATCGACGGGACGGCGATTCACGAGGCGCCGGTGTTCGCGCTTGGTGAAGGTGCCGACCTTCCGCCCGCATTCGTGTCCCTCGCGCAGTCCCGGAGAAGCTCGCTTCTCATGGAGTTTCCGGAGAAGGTGAGGGATGCGTCGCTTAGGCTCAACGCCTATTCAATGGGCACGGACGCCTTGCTTTTCTCCGCGAGACTTCCGCTGCACGTGGGTGATGTCGCGCAGATGATCGGCTGGGAGAACCTCCGTGCGGCCGCCGGGGGAAGCGGCGGGCGGGCGACCGACCACGCGACACCGGATTGGCCGGACTCCGAGCATGGGGAGGGAACCGTGGTCTTCGTCCACGGTTACAACATGGAGGAGGAGGACGAGGCCCCGCTCTGGGCGGAGAATGTCTTCAAGAAACTGTGGTGGTCGGGACTGGACAGGGGGTTCGTTGCCGTCCAGTGGCGCGGCAACGAGGGGCAGACCCACGTGCAGATCCCGTTCGTCGGCTATGTGACGCCGAACTACTACGCAAACGTGAAGAACGCCTTCGCGACGGCATCCGCGCTGAAGGCCGCGATGGACGGCATCCGCGGGCCGAAGTGGTTTGTCGCCCATTCGCTCGGCAATATGCTCGTTTCCGCCGCGATTCAGGACTACGGTATGCCGCACGAGAGATACTTCATGCTCAATGCGGCCGTGCCGATGGAGGCGTATGATGCGGAAGATGGAATTACCCAGGAGTCGCACGACAACATGACACCAGAGCTGTGGACGGGTTATGCCGACCGGATCCGTGCGACCCACTGGTTCGAACTGTTCCCGGAGGGGGACGGGCGAAGGTTGCTCACATGGAAGGATCGGTTCGTATCGGTGGCGAATGTCGTCAACTTCTACTCCACGCAGGAGGATGTCGTCTGCAATGGAAATGGCGAATTGAAGCAGTATGGCAGATCCTACGCCTGGTACAATCAGGAGTATCGCAAGGGATCGTGGGGTATGATGCTTCATGAGTATGAGGGCGGGTGGGAGTTCAATCCCTATTATGACACGGTGACGATGCAGTGGAACGGCAGCGAATTCGTCGAGGACCGGCGGCGGATGTCGCCGCAGAGCGCGGCGAATCTGGGTGACGACCAGTTTCGGTTGCATCCGTTCTTCCTCGACTTTGCCAATCCGGAAATGCACACATCGCTGAACGGGCAGATTGTCGCGACCAGTTATCTCTACAGGGCCGAAATGCTCGCCTATGCAATACCAGCTGAGTCCTATGCCGTGGGGGCGAATCCATTTTCAACATTGTTAGCGGGAGCACTTAGTGTCAATATGGCAGAGTTTACAGATGGACAGGATGACTTGCCCGAGAATGGGGAAAAGATGCATGAGCGGTACAGAGACTGGCAGCACAGCACTTTTGTCCAGCGTTCGTACAAGCGGACGCGGGAGTTGTTTCGAAAAATCATGGAAATCATCAGGAAGGGGAAATAGAATGAATCGACTGGTCTTGGCGATGGCCGTAGCGAGTTGCGCATTGACCGGATGCGCAACGGAAAAATTGA
>JBNMKZ010000091.1:0-4435 GCA_050874585.1 Verrucomicrobiota bacterium
ACGATGATCAGCCTCGTCATGCTGTTCTGCTCCAACATACAGATTCCGTGGCCCAGCAGCAACACTCAGATGTCCATAAACAAAGGGCTAACAGCTCGGGAGGCGGCATGAGACGACCCACACCTATGCCTGAAGAGCCATTATTTTGCGCTGTTGTTCAGTGCGCGGCGGACGGCGTTCGTAAGCGTCTCCTCGGTGGGGGCGGCGCGGCGAAGCCGCCAAGCCGAATGGCTACCCTGCGAGCACAGGACGCAGGCGACGCCGAGGGCATCGGCAACCTCCTTGTCATGGAGAGAGTCGCCAATCAGCGTCAGGCGCAGGTCGTCCTGTGGGTGGGCGCGGCGGATGCGTTGCAGGAGTTCATGTGCGCGTTCCATTTTCGAACCACCGTTCAGGTTGTCCGTGCCGACAATGAACTCCATCTGCGACTGGATGCCTGCCTGGCGGGTGTCGTCCTCCAGGAGATCCTGCCGAAGGGCGGAGATGATGGACTGCCCTCCGTTGGCGCGGCGGATGAGTTCCAGCGCCGCCCGAGCCTCGGCATTGAGCGTCTTCGGCAGAAGCCGGTAGGTCTCGTGATATTCGCGGGCGATGGAATCCCAGTCCTCCGATTCCAGCTCAAACCCGCACAGGGTGTAGAACGGCTTGACGGGGAAGCCGAAGTGGTCGCGATAGAAGTCGAGCGAGAGGGCGGGCTTGTTCCGCCGCGCCAGCATCGCATTCAGGGCGCCGAGCGCGGCGGATGTGTCGTCCAGTAGCGTCCCGTTCCAGTCCCAGAGGATGTAGGGCATCAGGTCGACGCCTCCCGCGTCAGCAAGTCCTTCAGGTAGGCTTGTGCACCGGCGGAATCGGTG
This sequence comes from Verrucomicrobiota bacterium, assembly GCA_050874585.1. Classification (GTDB taxonomy): domain Bacteria; phylum Verrucomicrobiota; class Kiritimatiellia; order RFP12; family UBA1067; genus UBA1067. Next base: position 855 of record JBNMKZ010000091.1, read on the forward strand.
AATGCTCCGTCCAACTGGGCCTCGTAGCAGGCCTTGATGATTCTGCCGAAGCCCGGGCCAGGTTTCTGCCCGAGTGCAATCAGGTCGCGTCCGAGAATGAGGGGTCGTGGGACCGAATCCTTGACGCGCAACCGCTCCGCCTCGGCCGCCAACCACTGGAGTGGCTCGGGTTCGGAAGGGAAGGGGGGGCGGCCTGCGTCATCCGCCGCGGCGACGCGCAACAGACGGTCGATGCGCACGACCTGGGCCGCCAGACGGCGGATGGCGTTTTCGCCGCTCTTCGCCTTCCACATGGCAAAGGGGCGCATGTGGAGCCGGACGAGGGGCGGAACTTCCTTGAGAATCCGTTCCTCCACCGTCAGGCGCCGGAGGAATGTGAGCGTCGGTTCCACCCCAGCCTCGTCGTGACCGAGTGAGCGAATCCGTTTGCGCACGGGGTCGAAGGCGGTTGTCGCGGGCTTGCCGAAGTCGTGGCACAGGACGGCGAGCCCGACGATGAGGTCTTCCGCCGCGTCGTTTGGATGGGGACGCTGTTGGGCAAAGGCATCGAGACAGCAACAGGTGTGGTTCCAAACATCGCCTTCAGGGTGCCAGTCCGGATCCTGCTCGCAGCCAATGAGACGGTTCAGTTCGGGGTAGTAGCGGACCCAGCCGACCTCGCGGAGAAAGTTGAGGCCGCGTGAGATGCGCGTTCCCTTGATGAGTAGCTTTGACCATTCATCGAACAGGCGTTCACGGGGCAGGTTCTCGGGCGTCATCTCGCGGCAGACGGCGATGGTTTCGCTCGCGGCACAAAAGTCGAATCGGGCCGTGAACTGCATTCCCCTGAGGACGCGCAGGGGGTCCTCGCGAAAGTGTTCGGAGACGTGGCGGAGCGTCCGCGTCCGCAAGTCCACAAGCCCATTCCACGGGTCGATGAGCTCGCCCGACAGGGGATCCCGGTAGATGGCGTTGACCGTGAAGTCGCGGCGGGCGGCGGCCTCGGCAATGGGAAGGGCAGGATCGTACGCCATCTCGAAGGCCCGATGACCCTCTCCCAGTTTCGTCTCCCGGCGCGGTAGGGCGACATCCACATTGAAGTGGTTCAGCTTGAGAACGCCAAACGACTTGCCGACGAGATCGAGGTGGAAGCGCGTTCCCAGCACGGATTCGAGGCGGTCGGGCGAAAGCCCGAAGACCTCAAGGTCAAAGTCCTTCGGTTGCCCGCCAAGCAGTTCGTCGCGTACGCATCCACCGACGAGAAGCGCCCGCCCGCCCGCCGCCCGCACGAGACGGGCCGCGGCGACCGCCGCCTCGCGTGAATCTGCCGCGTTCGAATCGCTCGTTTCAGAAACTGTCATCGTCTTCACCAGTGGGGCGCTCAGAGTGGACGGAGAAGGAACGCGTCGTGCGTGATGGTGAACGCCCAGTCCTCCGGCATGCGCTTCAGTTCGTGCCCGGCTCCCCATGTATCCGTATAGAGGATTTCCTTCGTCGTTGCATTGTAGCCAATGATGAGCCGCATGTGTCCGCCCGAGGCCTGTGGAATCTCGGGCTCTGGATAGCATCCGAGCGTCACGCCCCAAAAGACGGGGATGCCTGCGTCCACCTGCTTCTTGACCCCTGCGAGGAATTTCTTGAACCGCGCATCCTTCGTGCGCATACGGCGCAGGACTTTCGGTTTCATGGCGGCTCGCATTTCCCCGACGTGGATGAGGTTGCCCGTGGTGAACTGGTCCAGCGTCAGTTCCTTCTCCTTCATGGCCTTTGCCGCACGGTTGTACTGGTCAACCTCCTTTTCGAGGTCATCGAGGCTTCCGCCCATGGAAACGATTTCGTTGAAGCCCAGCCGGCATTTCGAGCCGACCGTCTTGACCGTCTCAATCATTTCAGAGATGGAGGTCCCACCCCTTGCCGTCGTTCCGGCCATCTGGGCGATTTCGTGTTCGTCAATGTCGTTTCCGTAATACCGCAGGACGCGTTCGGCCACGGCGGCGGCACAGTAGCCTTTTTGGCCCTGGTCGACCATCGGCACGCCACCAATCCAGACATCACCCGTATCATTGCGCCGGACGTTCGCCTTGATGGATTTCATCTTCGCCTGCGTTCCGCCGCCGGATTTCTGGGTGGACTTCCTCCGTTCGCCCTCGCCCTGCTGTCGAATGAGGGTGAGACGGACGAATTCTACGCTGCGGCCCTGTGCCTTGCCGCCAGTCGTGCCCCAGGTCAGTTCCGCCCGTGGATTACCGCCAGTCCAGCGCTGGATATGGCGGAAGCCACCCGTTCGGAGTTCCTTTTTTTCGACCTTCCCGGGCTTGAGGGGAGCAAGTGCCGCGCTGACTTTCTCGCGCATGGTGCGGAAGTCGGCCTCCGTCAGCCCGTCGCCCGTTTGGTCGTCGCCGCGATTGTAGAGCGAAAGTTCGATGCGCGTGGCACCGGACCCTGCCGCGCCGTAGTGGATGCGCGCCTCCCAGACCTCCAGGTCGTGCCATGTGCAGGCCCCCTTGCGCAGGCAAACCACGGCATCGCGCTTGGCACTGGCGAACTTGAATCCGTCCTTCGCCCGGTCGACGGCAAAGTCCACGGCCGATTCCTCCCAGGCTTCGGGGGTCGAAAAGGCTTCCCCGATGTCAAAGGCGGCCAGAAAAATGGGCAAGAGCGCGGCAAGTATCATGTTCAACCTCCCTTTCTGTCAATGGATTCATCGCGTATGGATGACATTATACCATATTTGGAGGATGGAATCGTCATCGTGCTTTCTTGAGCTTACCAGGCCTGGCGGCGGTCACTGAAATTCACGGCAGGGCGCGGCGTTTTCGTGTCCGGCTTCGCCGGAACCGCTTGCTCGGGGGCTTGCGCGAAGCTGTCGCTCGGTCTCGGCTTCCACGGTTGCGCTACCTCTCGCACCTCGACAACAAAGTCTTCTTAGCCTGCCTTGCCTCGGCGGCTATCACTGGTTGCAGACAAAGCAACTCCTACGGTGGCGCCCCGTGGAAGGCCTCACTCGCGACACTTCGCGCTCACCCCCTCGCCCGAGAGGAAAGCCAGGCCGACCACAGGCATCCCGCGGCAGATGGTTTTGCCGCGCTTGCGCCTACACAACGCCTGCGCGGTGGGGCTTCTCTCCGCCCTTCTGCGCTCCGCCACTCCCAAGCGGGGTTCCCCGTTTTGCCGCGCCTGCCGTTCGCGAAGCACCGAACAGGCCCACAACGGGCGGAAGTGAGGAGCGGGTGGAGGGAGTGCTCGTTTTTTGCCACTGAACACACTGAACCGGCCTGACGGCCGACACTGAAATTCACGGAAGGTGGGGTCGGTCAACCACGGAACAGACGGAAGGTTTTTCGTCTCCGGCTTCGCCGGCTTTCGTGGCCTTTCGTGTCAGCCCCGCAGGGAAAGCGCAAGGTTTCGGTGTCCTTCAGTGTCTGCCGAAGGCAGTTTCGGTGTGTTCAGTGGTAAACAACCACGGGATACGGAGTCGTGTGCCGCGAAAATTACAATAAAATATGAGGCTTCGGGCATAAGTGTGGGTCTGATTTAGCTGGGGAAAGGTATTTTTGAGGTGAAAAGCGTTGTGAACAGAGCCGTCGATCAGGTTGTGAACA
>JBNMKZ010000092.1:0-3984 GCA_050874585.1 Verrucomicrobiota bacterium
ACGATGATCAGCCTCGTCATGCTGTTCTGCTCCAACATACAGATTCCGTGGCCCAGCAGCAACACTCAGATGTCCATAAACAAAGGGCTAACAGCTCGGGAGGCGGCATGAGACGACCCACACCTATGCCTGAAGAGCCACTTTTCCACACTCCCACCCCTCGGGAACTTCGGGGAGCCAGGCGATTCCAGTTGGTTTGTAGTGTGAATATCTCATACCGCTTTCACCTCGTCACGCTTCGCTCTTCGTCCTTCACTTGCCGCGCAGCGGCATAATAGCCTCCCGTCTTCTTGCTGCCGCGGTGCTCGACCTTGCCCGCCTTCACCAGCGCGGCGATCGCGCGTCTAACGGTTGCACGACTACCGGGCAAAGCTGAAACAAGATAGCCAAGCTGAACGCCGGGATGAGATTTCACAAGCCTGATCAACTGATCGTCAAGTGAAGCATTTAATGGCTCATTTAATGGCTCAATCGGCTCATTCAAGACACACGCGAGACGGTACCGCGTTTCGGGTCCGCCCAATGCCTCCGGAATGATCGCCCCCTGTGCAAAAAGTTCAGCGAGATCGCGCGTGGCCGTCGGTTTCGAGACCTTCGCCATCCGCATCCATTTCGCCGCGGAGAGTCCGGCGCGAACACCCGCTTCGCCATCTTCGAACATCCGCAGAATCACCTTCTTGGCACGCGCCGTGAAACTGCTTTCAAACTTCGCGAGATAGTCACGCTTCGCCTTGACGAAACGCATTGCCTCGACAAACGAGGTCATCATCTCCGTCAATACCGGAATGAAGAACGCCGCCCAATTCGTCCAGTCGAGCGTGCGCGACGCTTCGTTGAGCTCATCATAATACGCCGTGCGGTGCCGGGCGATGGCCGTCGAGATCGGCAAAATCAGCGGCACGTCCAGTCCTTCGGCAATCGTCTTCGCGACCAATGCGCGTCCGACGCGCCCGTTGCCGTCCTCAAACGGATGAATCGACTCGAAGTGCGGATGGATGAGTGCCGCCTTGAGCGCGATGTCCGTCGGCTTGACAGCCGGAGACTGCCACATCTTCACGAACGTGACGATTTCTTTCGGAACCCGTTCGCTCGGCGGTGCCTCGTAGCGAACCTCCACAGTTCCGTCGGCCAGCCGCCGAATCACACGCATCGGTTCCTTATGACTGCGGAACGAGCCAACCGTCACAAGGGCTTTCTCGCCCTTCATCAGCGCCTCATGGAAACTCGTCAGCAACTTCGCCGTCAACGGCGCATTCCATTTCTCGCGCACGGTCAGAACCATCTGTGCGACGCCTTCCGCCCGCGCATCTCTCGCGAAGCCCCTTGGCACATAGGCCACACCCAAGGCCTTGCAGATCGAGGACATTACGACGCTTTCATCCACGTTCACGCCCTCGATCGCGCTCGTCTTGACCGCCTCGTCCGTCAACGTCCGCGCCACGACTTCAAGATCCTGCGATTTCCCGAGCGCCTTCTTCAGCGCCTTAAACGCCGCCTCAAAGGCCTTGAGTTCGTCCCGCAGTGCCGCACGATTGCACGTCACCTTGGGCCACCCCTTCTGCTGCCAGTTGAAACTCATCCAAGAATCTCCTTGAGGAGTCCCGCCGTGTTCTTTTCCAGCGCGGCGATTTCGGCGGCGATTTCATCTTGGGTGCGTAGCTCGACGGGCTTGTAGAAGTACTTGGTGAACGAAAGCTCATAGCCGACGACCGGCTCGCCGAAGGTCGCCTCGCTGTCGTAGGGCTTCACTTCCTTCTCGTAGAATGCCGCGATGCCGCCGGGGTAGGTGAGCGGAATCTGCTCGACCTCGTTCCGCGCCTTGGCGATGACGGGCTTGCCCTTCTTGAGGACGAGGTTGCCGTCCGCGTCGCGTTTCGGGCGCATCACCGGCACTTCCCAATAGCCGAACTCCTCATTCTTGAAGATCTTCGATTCAGGTGTTTCCCTGAAGTCCCTGAGGAGCTTCAGAATGCGGTCACAGTCTGCCGCGCTCGTCTCGCAGTTCTTTTCGCCCAGGTTCTTCTTGAGGGGCGTTGAAATCGCCGTTGCGTCAATGAGCTGCACTTTGCCGCGGCGACGCGCCTCCTTGCGATTGGTGACAATCCAGATGTAGGTTCCGATGCCCGTGTTGTAGAAGTCCTTTTCCGGCATTGCGACGATGGCCTCAAGCATGTCGTTCTCGATGATGTACCGACGAAGATTCGACTCGCCGCCGCCCGCACTGCCCGTAAAGAGCGAGGAGCCGTTATGCACCTCAACGATACGCGTACCGAGTTCGGTGTCCTTCATGCGACTGACACTGTTCGCAAGGAACAGCATCTGACAGTCGCCGATATCGGGGATGAAGCTCGTCTCGCCGTGGAAGAACCGCGGATCGCTCACTTCCTTCTTGTCGCCGATGCCCCAGTTCTTGAGATCCTCCTTCCAGGGCGTGCCGAACGGAGGATTCATCACGCAGAAGTCAAACTTCTCACCCGCGTGACCGTCCTGCGAGATCGTCGAGCCGCAGGCGATGTACTGGTGGTCGGCCGAACCGATGCGGTAGGTGAACTTCTTGATGTTGCCGGAAATCATCAGGTCGGCCTTGCAGGTCGCGTAGGTGTCGTCCTGCAGTTCCTGCCCGAAGATCAGCGTCTTGATCTTCTTGCCGGTCTCCTTCGCGACCTTGTCGAATTCCTCCTGCGTGACGGTCTCGATGCCGCCCGTGCCGCTCGCGCCGTCATAAATCGTGTACGTGCCGTCCTTGAGCGCGTCCTTGATCGGCTCGACGGCAAGACGCGCGAGGAGGCGCACGTAGTCCCGTGGCGTGAAGTGTTCACCGGCCTCGGTGACATTGTTCTCTTCGTTGAAGCGCCGAAGAAGCTCCTCGAACATCGTGCCCATCGTGTGGTTGTCGAGACCGGGCAGAATGACCTTGCCGTCATCATCCTTAACCGGCTTAATCGAAAGGTTGATTGAGGTGTCGGTGAACTTCTCGAGGATGGAGCCGAGACGGCCCTTGTTCGTCAACGCATCCACCCAATGTCGCAACTGGAACTTGTCGATGACGTCCTGCACGTCGGGAGAGAAGCCATTGAAATACTCCAGGACATTCATTTTCAGCCGCTGCGGATCGATCTCGTTCTTCAATGTCGACATCGTAAACGCCGAGGCATTGTAGAACGGATAGCCCGTCTCCTGCGGAAGGAATTTCTCGTAAGGGAGCTTAGCCTTGTCACAGAACGACTTTCTCGCCAGTACCCTCGCCTTAGACTCCTCCAAAAGCACGTCAATGCGCCGAAGAACCGTGAACGGAAGGATGATCTTCTTGTAGTCGCCCTTCTCGAAGGCGAAGACAAGAACATCGTTCGCGATGTTCCAGATGAAGCTAAAGAGTTTTCCGTATTGCTGGTTATCCATGTCGTTTCCTACTCGCAATCGATCAAAGCCCGAGTGTTCACCGTCTCGCACCTCGCGAGTTTGGTGATCGTTGCGGAAGAAATGCCAGTCAACTGTTGCAACTCAACCTTGTTGAGGCCACGGTCGATCAGCAATCTCCAAAGCTTCTTATAACAAATTACCCGATTCACTTTCCGAATCCTTGTCAAAGGGTAAACCTTCTCCGAGTCTTCGTTTCGTATTATACCAAAAACCGCCCGACGGCGGGAGAATGCAAAACTACCTGAAAATATCATGAAAATATCACTCATGAGAGCCACATATCCAAGAATCGCCCGTGTCGTCCGCCAAGGACACGCGATTGCCGGGCACCGCCGTTCGGGAGCGCGGCGGTTTTGCTTGCCTACCGCACGGTGGGCGTCCGCCGACGTCCGCGGCATCCCCTCCGCACCCGACCGGACGCGACAGCCGACCGCCGCGCCGGGAGATGCGCACCCCGAAAGATTCCCGTGCCCATCAGACGCAGACTTACTCCTGAGTAAATCAAAACTTACTGCCGAGTAAGTCTAAAGTTACTGGGCAGTAAGTTTCCTTCCGATGGGCATC
>JBNMKZ010000093.1:0-3142 GCA_050874585.1 Verrucomicrobiota bacterium
ACGCGACGAACTCGACCAGGGGTGCCCAGCGCCCCCACGCCGTCGGCCGTCAGCCGAGCGCCCGCGTCCGGGCGAAGCGCAGGACGCAGGACGCGCCCCCGAAGGCGTACTCGTGTACGCCGAGCGGGGCGGCGGACGCGGCATCCGCTCGCCCCGGACGCGGGACAGCACGGTTGCCGGCGGCGCGGGGGCACAGGAACAAGGCACGAACCGCACGCTCGGGCTTGCGCCGCGCCCTTCAGTGAATTTCAGTGTCGGTCGTTAGGCCGATTCTGTGTGTTCAGTGGCAGAAAACGAGCACCACCCTCCCCGACTCCGCCTTCCGTGGTTGTTTACCACTGAATGCACTGAAACTGCCTTCGGCAGACACTGAAGAACACCGAAACCGCCGCGCCCTTTCCGTGTGCTCCGCGTATTCCGTGGTTCAATTCCCCGCCCGAATCCGCCGCGTCAACGCGTCAAAGGAATATGCCACCTCGTGTTCGGTGGGAAAACACGATAATCACTTCATCCCGCTCTCACGGCGCAGTTCCTCGTCGGTGCGAATGGGGCGCCCGAGGAACTGCTCAATCCGAAGACGGACCGAATCGACCCCGTTTGAAAATTCAGGAAGCGTTGACGCTTGATTGAACGCCTCCTCCATCCAGCGAAGATGCAACTTGTAGGACTCCTCCAGGGAATTCTGGTAGGCCTCCCTTGAGACGAACAGCCTTGAGACATACGGGCCTGGGACCGCCCCTGCCGCATCGTTCGTATCGGCATCATGCGGCCTTGCCATTTCGCGCCTGAGCCACTTCAGGAAGTCAATCCGATAGCCAATGTTCTCATCCAGGCCAAGCCCGCAGAGGTATGCCGCCGACAGGTAGGATGGCTGAAGGTGCTCCATCGCACCGAGGCCGCTCCGCAATTTAGCATAATCACCGCCCGAGAACTCCGTCGCGAAAATCGTCTTTCGGAATTGCGCAAGCCCATTTGTGCGGCAAGTCGCACCAGGGAAGTTGGCGATTTTCTCAAGGATTGACTCTCCCCGCCTTATCGGCGCCCCATCTCCAGTTTCAAAACTTCGTGAAAAGCCCTCCAGGTCGCGGGCGAGGTCGCACCCATCGCTCCGTTCCCCGCAGCCGACAGACCGCGAACACCCCCCGCCGAGGAAAAGGAATAGGCAAACAAGCAAGAGACTGTGCACTAAGTTACCAAGGGCATAGCCAAATGACCGCACCCGAGTTCCGCAGGATCGGGCTACATTGATGAAGGCTGTGTGCTCCTCACGCATCATTCCGTCGCATATTGTATCACAAAACCGCAGGCTTGGTGAGACTTGCGCGGCGGTTTGTTTTTTGCCGCAAAGGGCGCAAAGGACTCAAAGACGCTGGAGAGTGGTGAATGGTCAGTGGTCAGTGATTAGTGGACACGCTGCTACTCATCACCATCCCCCACCTCAATGCGACGCACCAGCTCGTTTGCCCATGCGACAGCCTCGGCGGCAGTCGGCAAGATGTCATCATTGTCGAGGAGGTTGTTCCGCGCCAACTCGTAGAGTTCCTCCCAAGACGGCAACGCGGTCACTGCCGCTGGCCACGACTGCCGGCGACGATAGTCGAAGAGCCGTCGACAGACGGACTTCACCTCTGCATAGTCAATCTGAGTCCGATTGCAAATAAGCTGCAGATCGATAAGATCGTGCGCCCGTTCGCTCCCTGGTTCAGAAACTGCGTGTAGCTTCTGCGCAATCTGGTAAGAAAGCTTCATGACTGGAAGCGGCTTGGGCTGCGGGAAGGAGAGTTTCTCGAAGACCTCGGCGAGATCGGGCGGCAACGCGGTCTCAAATTCGTCCGCGTCGCCAATCTCATTATGGCCGATTTCGATACGGATTGTCTGCCACGGTCGCCCACAGTAGTTGAGCTTGATGTCGTATGGCATCATCACATAGGAGCTCGGGACATCCTTCGGCTGCGGGGGATCGACTGCGACGAGCTTTCCAGTGAAGCCGCTCCAGCCCCGCACCAGTGCCGTGTTAAGCTGCTCCAAATACAAATTGAGTTCCATGACCCGCGCCGTGTCGATATCCCGCGTGTAGCGAGATCCGTAACGACCGTACCTAAACAACAACGAACTGCCGCCCTTCACCACGCCATCCGGCAGCATCTGGGCGACAATGACGTTCGCCATCGCCCGCGAAAGACGCACGGGATCCTGTCCAGCAGAAATCACGCCGATGGCCTTGATCAGATTGACGCAGGTAAGCGGCCGCTTCATAAGGAAAACTCCTTTTTCAAGGCATCATACTCAAAGATGTCCAGTAATCCCCGCGTCCCCGCCTCCTGTACAGCCGAAGCGAGACGTTCCGTCAGAATCCTGCCTCGCGACTGACGGATGACTTCCGACAACTTTTGGCAAGGTATGCCGTTAAAATTGTCTTCGGTCATTTCCGCTGTCGCTTTCTCCGTCTTGATCCAATCAGGCAGTCTCTTGCGGAGCCGACGCCGAACGGCGACATGCACATGCGCTGGATTGACCAACGCCAAATTGTGCATGGCCAAGACGCTCTCGCCGCAGATCATTGCCGTCTCGCCAACCAGTGCAACGGCCTCGGCATAAGTGTCGTATTCCGTTGGCAGATAGTGAGCAATCCGATAAATGCCCCGCCCTCGCTTTTCTATCCGCCCAAGTTTGATCCACTCCAATACATCCTTGAGATGGATGCCAAGTGCATCAATCTCCCTTGCCGTTACCAAACCGTAGTTGGAAACGGCCAAATCGCAGAGTTCGTCATATTTATACTTCGCCATAAGCCAAAACATTACCTTATAAGGGTATAAACTGGCTTCTATTATATCGAAATCCCTCTTCTTAAGCAACATCGGACGCCAAAACATTACCCAGTAAGGGTCTATTTTGGCAAATAACCACTGAACACACCGCAGCCTTTCGCACGCCCTGCGGGGCAGAACACGAAAAGCCACCAAAACCGGCGAAGCCGGACACGAAACCGCCGCGCTCGCGCCTGCAAAATGGTGGGTAAAACCACGAACAGACGGAGGTGAGGAGCGGGTGGGGTGCGGCGACGGCGAGCTGAGGGGTTCGCAGTCCCGAAGGACCGGATGATCCGACGGCGGACGCCCGCAGGGCAACGAAGCGGTAT
>JBNMKZ010000094.1:0-2097 GCA_050874585.1 Verrucomicrobiota bacterium
CCCGATTCCCAGCCAAAGCAAGCCCGACTTGTCATTCACCTTGTCCATTTCGGTAGAAGTAAATGCCAAATCGGTAAAGGTAAATGCCCCTATGGGGCAGAAAGCCCCACGACTATGGGCATTTACTTTGTCCGCCAACCCACAAAAAAGAAAAAGGACGCGTTTTAGTAAGTTATAATCCAAAATAAGGTGGTTATGACCTGCAGCCCTGCGCAATCGCGACCGAGAATCCGATCGCCCGTCTCGATCGCCCGCTCGACCTCGCCCTTCAGCCGCTCGCGGTTCGCCTCGGCGATTTCCCTCGCCGCACGGAGCGCAGCCCCCGCGTCCAGCGTCCGCGACAGGCCGAAGCCGTCGAGGAACTTCCTCGCGTCGTCCACCGTCGGGTCCTTCCCGGCGAGAATCCGCTGGGCGAGCGTCCCGACCGCGAGGTCGTCGATGCGCACGGGCGAGCCGCCGCGACGCACGGATGCGCGTTCGGTCGGCTTCGCGTCCGCATCCGCCGCGCCCTGGCCGTCCCCGGCCGCCACGAGCATCCCCATCACCGCGTCCCGCACGAACGCGTCCGGCGTGGGGGCTTGCGCCGAGGGGGCGGATTGTGCTACAATGTCCGGCGTCTGCTGGAGCATGTTCTTCAGCACGGCGGTCGCGCCGGGGTCGAGCTCGTGTCCCTCAATCGAGGTGATGCCCGCATTAATTCCCCCGGCGCTGATTTTCTCGACAGAGATCGCCTCGATGGAATAGAAGCCGTCCGTCGCCTTCCCGTCCGCGTACTCCTTGACCGTGATCTTGGCAAGGTACGTCTCGCCGCCGAACTCGAACGGACAGCCGTACTTCGCATAGGCGCGAATGTCCTGCGATCCGTTGCGCGGCGGCTCGTCCCACATCCTCACGCCGTTCTCGAAGAGTGTGTCGAGGTGGTTCGCGGCTGCGTAGTGCGCCGCGTAGTTCGCGGACTTCTTCTTGGCCGGTTCGGAGAAGATCTTCGTCCAGTCGGCCTTGAGTTCCGCCGTGCGCCCGTTTCGCCTGTTCGTGAACGCCTTGCGCTCTGCCCGCCACGCCTTGACGCTCGCCTTGGCCGTCGCCTCGTCCGATGGTTCAAGCGTCAGCGTTTCGCGCAGTTCCGGCGCAAGCCGCACCGAGAAGCGGATGTCGGGGTTCGCCGCGTCGAACGCGCCAGTGTTCTCCGTCGCCGACTTGATTTGGGTTGGCTCAAGCAGGACGAACGACTTTCCGCCGAATTCCGAATCTTCGAGCGTGATGCCGTCGTAGCCTTCCATGTTCAGGTCTTCGATGAATTCTTCATGTGAAGTTTCGGACATCGCGTTCCACAATTCGTCGAATGTCGTTTCGTATGGGTTCTTGATGTCGGCGTAGGCGGAAACGGACAACTTCGTGTTGGTTCTTTTGCGCAAGTCACTCTCGTTGAACCAGAAGCCAAGCCTCGACATCCGCTTTGCAGCCTCATCGTATGCATTGTAGTCCGTGTTCTCGCCGAGATGCGACCTGTCGAACACGGTGAATGCGTTGTCGGTTGCGTGGTAGACGACGAGCGGCTCGCCGTTCTCGTCCACCACCTTGGACGCGTCCGCGGGGTCGTTCTCCCAGTCGCCGAACCACGCCTTGAACGCGGGGGTGCGCACCTGCACCCACTGCCGCTCAGCGAGGTTCGTCGGCCTGCCGTTCGGGGCCTTCATCCAGCCGGGCTTGCGCGTCCCGTCCGGGTTCGTGTAGCGTGCGACGACCTCGTCGTACTCGCGCTGCGGGTCGCTCGGCGTGTAGCTCCAGTCCCGGGTCACGGAGTACCGCTGCTGGCCGTCGGTCCACTTGTGGTCGACGCGGATGTTGTCGTCGAGGAACGAGACGTAGTTGAACTGCACGCCATCGCCCTCCTTAGGCGCACCGTGCGTCGTCGCAACCGGGTACTTTATCCCGTCGATGCCCGCCCGCGCGAGAAACTCGGACGTGTCGCGATACTTGTTGTCGGAATGCGCAAGCCCGCTTTTGGACAGCTGCTCGTAGATCGCATCCGCCGACAGTCCGTTGTCCGTTATGAACCGCTCGAAGTTCCCGTCAAAGCGATTCCACTTATTCTCC
>JBNMKZ010000095.1:0-2017 GCA_050874585.1 Verrucomicrobiota bacterium
AATTGCCCTGTCCACTGATTCCCGCTGGGCTGCTCGACCAAACGGCCGCTCCGCCCGGATGGCTGTCCCGTGTCAGTTTGAGGGTGCAGCTTGTCGACTTCCAGCAAATGTTCGTCTCATCAGGCTCAATATCGAGTTTCAACACCTCAACAGTTCCGGAGAACGAGTCTTCCGTTCCGGACTCGTCCCTGACCTCATAACCGCCGCCACCACCTATTCGACAGCGCAACTTGCCGTCCTTCGGGCTGACAAGATGGTATGGCGAATGAGCCTTGACCTCGACATCCGCACAGAAATTGGCGGCATCGACACCCCGTGTCGTGACATAGAAGTCTGCCCCCTTGGGAACGACATCCTCCGTCCCTGCCGCCGCACAACGGACGGATACATAGGCATTTTGGCCAGATGCCGCCCATGCGCAAGCACAGGGATGCACTCCGCAACAAGTCAGTGCTACAATTCCAAATCGCGTAATATTCATGACACTGTAAGGCCTTTGCATTTTGGTTCCGCCCTCAACGACTCAAATTATAGCATAAGCGAGGGCGTTAGGACGACATTCGTCGTTTAGAAACCCATTTTCTACGCCGCCGCTTCTCGATGCCGCGGCTTGCTTGCGGGGCTCGGGACGCAGTCTCCATCCCCTCTCCGTTTTGCCGGCCTTCCGTCCGGCAGGTCTCGGCCGCCCATTCAAGGTGCCGCGCCGCGACTTCAGGCCGCCTCACCGCTTCTCGCGGACGATCTTTCGAAGGACAAGTGGCTGCGGATCAGAACCGGTGCAGACAATCCGCATCCACTTGACGGGGGTCCGTATCTCAACCCGTGCAATCCCGTCCCGTTCCGAAAACGACCCAACTCGACTCCACCGCCGCCCATCCACCGACACCTCCACCGCCGCCCTGTGAAGCCGTACGGTCCCATCTCTCAACCCCGAATAGATCTTGAATCGTCCCCGTATCGGCAATTCAAATATGAACTCCATCCAATCGCCCCGCCGCGCATCGGCCTTCGAAATGTAAGCCGTCGCATCAAGCCCATCGAGGCAGCGCTCCGGCCCGTGGTTCGCGTCCTTTCCTGCGATGCTGGACCTGCACTTGGCCGTTACAATTTGCCGAAACGCCATTTCCCTTTCATCGTGTACACGCATCTCATGCCGCGACCGGCCCCCAAGTCCCTTTGAAAAGACTCATTCCCACACCGCATCCTCGCACCAGGCCTTTCGCCACGCATCGTGCCCCCGATCCGGAAAAGTCGAACACCGAAAATCACCGCCCCCCGACCGGACGATTTGCTCGATTTCCCGAATGGCGGACTGCGACCATTCGCTCTTGTAGGAATTCTCATTGTAGAGCATCCAGTAGTTCCCGGAACGCTTCCGGGGAATCCGCAGCGGACTCTGGATGCATGCCGTTGGCACACACGCCGCGAACCGCCCAGGGAATCCGCAGGCAAGTTCAAACGCCGCCACACCACCCCACGACAAGCCGGTCACATACAGACGGTTCGTATCCACGCCCGGCGTTCTCTGCGCGGCAATCACGGCGTACAGGGCATCGCACACGAGATCCGCCATCAGGCTTCGTTCGCCGGGCAATGCGGCCCGATGACGGCACCCTTCGGCAACATCGGAGCAAAAATGTAGCAGGGATGCCGCTTCTGGAACTCGGCTTCCGTCAGCCGGGAAAACAACACCGTCTGGCGAAAGTGCAAGGACAAGTCGGTTCCCTGCTCGCCTGTTCCGCCAAAGTAGACAACCATCGGCACGGCCTTTGCACCTCGTCTGGGCGAAAACAGGAGGTAGGGCAGCTCATTGGCCTGAAGCTTGACACGTTCCATGTAACCCGTCGGCAGCGCGTCGCGGCGGAACCATCCTGCCGTCATGCCAAACTTCACCAATCCCTCCTGCATCGCTGGGGTTGACGCGCACGGCTCAAGTCGTCCCGGATAACCAAAACCTGGCTGCGGCAAATCCGCACCAAGGGCCTTACCCTGCGCCATTCCCAAAAGAAGGAATATG